>CAZLPO010000071.1:0-12378 GCA_964561385.1 uncultured Prevotella sp. | reverse complement strand
TTTGCAAGGGCTTGGAGTTCCTGGGTGTCAAGTTCGACGAGTCGAAGAACAACGTGCGTGGCGAGGAAGCTATCATCTCTGCCGATGACTCGAAGGTGAAGGTTGTCGTCATCCCCACCGATGAGGAGCTGATGATTGCTACCGACACAATGAATCTGCTGTAACAATAATGAGCCCCCGCCGGTTGGTGGGGGCTCATTGTATCTATACCTTGCTTTCTCCCTCAATGTATTGCGACATCAGCAAGTGTTCGCCGTCCCAGACGACGTAGCTGAAGTGGCTGATCCAGTCGCCCAAGATAATCATGCGTGCCTTCTTCGTCAGCTGAAGGTCAACCTCAATGTGGCGGTGCCCGTAGATGAAGTAGTCAACATTCGAGTGATATTGTATGTAGCTTCTTGTATAGCGCACCAGGTGCTCACGCTCCTCCCCCTTGTAAGGCGGCTCTTCACCATTCGGACGTTTCAGCCGCGAGTGCTTGGCCCACGTTTGTCCAAACCACATACCCCAACGGGGATGAACAGTCGAAAACAGCCACTGACACGTGCGGTTATGGAACATCCAGCGGATGAACTTGAACTTGGGATCAGGGTCACCCAGACCGTCGCCATGAGCCAGGAAGAAAATCTTGCCATACAGCTCTGTTGTCAGTGGCTGTTTGTGAAGCACGACACCGCACTCGCGTTCCAGGTAGTCATAAGCCCAAATATCGTGGTTGCCAGTGAAATAGTGCACTTCGACACCCATGTCTGTCAGCTCCGACAGCTTGCCCAGGAAGCGGGTATAGCCCTTTGGCACCACATACTTGTACTCGTACCAGAAGTCGAACATATCGCCTAACAGGTAAACTGCCGCCGCCTTCTCCTTGATGGAGTCAAGAAAGCGCACCAGTCGCCGCTCCTGCATCCGCTTGTGGTCGAGAGCCCACGACCCCAGATGCGCATCACTTAGAAAATAAATCGATTTCATAACTGAGAGTTGAGAGTTGAGAACTGAGAGGTATGATTAGAGTTGGGTGCCATTTTTCTTCTTGAGTGTCTTGATTGAGGCGACGAGAATCTTGACCAGCTCGTCAGCATCTTTGTGGATTGATTCGAATTCTTTTTCATTCAGGTATCCTCCCTCATAAAGATTATTAATCCAGAATAATGTTTCATCAGCCTCCTTTAAGGCGATATTTAGCTTGTGAATGAAATCAGCCGTGCTTTGAGCGTTTCTGCTTTCCGTTACATTGGCTCCGATGCTGGTTCCGCTTCTGAGCACTTGTTTCGAGATGACAAGTTCCTGTTTCTGTGAGGTCAGATATTGGTACATCCTGATTATTCTCCCGGCGAAAGCCTCTGACTTTTCAAGAAGAATGCTGCGTTCTCTTTTCATTGCGAATGAAACGTTAATGTAATCATACCTCTCAGTTCTCAACTCTCAACTCTCAGTTAGTCGAACCCAAGTTCGACTCGGGCTTCCTCGCTCATCATACTCTGGTCCCATGCTGGTTCGAACACCAGATTCACCGTGGCGCCCTTCACACCCTCCACACTCTCAACCTTCGTGCGTACATCTTCTAATATATAGTCAGCCGCAGGACAGTTAGGCGCAGTAAACGTCATATCCAACAGAACCGAGCAATCTTCTTGAACGTCAATCTTGTAAATCATCCCTAAATCATAGATGTTGACGGGAATCTCGGGATCATACACTGTTTTCAGCACGTCAACTATGCGCTCTTCTAGCTTACTTTTCTCGTCTTGTGTCATGAGTATCCTTTTTGCTTGCAAAGATAATGCAAAAAAGACAAACGGCAAAATAAAAATTAAATTTTCCCCTCTTCGTGGTAACTGTAATAGTTGCCGTCGGTAACGATGACGTGGTCAAGGAAGAGGATGCGCATCAGTTTGCAGGCGTTCTGGATGGAGTGGGTGAGGTCGTTGTCCATACGACTGGGACTCAGACTGCCAGACGGGTGATTATGGCAGACGGCCAGAATGGTGGCATTAGCCAATACGGCCTCGCGGATGATGATGCGGACATCGACGCTGACCTCACTGATCCCTCCGTGGGCAATGCACATCTTCTTTATAAGCCGGTAGTTCTGGTTCATCAGCAGGACCCAGAACTCTTCAACGTCCTTATCCTGCAAAATGGGGTGCATGTGGTTATATATGTAGGTAGCTGTACCTAAATCAGGACGTTCCTCTGCGGTCTCCATCTGCCTGCGCTTGCCCAGTTCGCAAGCAGCCAGAATAGTGATGGCTTTGGCCGCGCCGATACCATTATAGTCGCAGAGTTGGCGGATGGTCATCTTACCCAGTGTGTTTAAGTTGTTATGGCAATCGGATAACACGCGTTTCATCAAGTCGACAGCGCTCTCCTTTGTACTTCCCGAACCAATGAGGATTGCCAACAACTCAGCATCCGAAAGCGCCTGAGGTCCATGAGCCATCATCTTCTCGCGAGGGCGATCTTCTTCAGCCCACTGGTTGATGTTAAGCTTGTCCATAACGCTTATTTGTAGAAATTCTTTTCGAATGCGGTGAATTCGTCCCGTTTCAAAACACAGCGTTTCCACCATGATTCAATGAAACCAAAGCCGTAACCCATCAGTTGTGTAAAAGCTGCAGGAATAGAAAGTAAGCCTACCCGAAGGCTGCGGTTACGAATGCTGGAGTCGATGAAGATGACGGCGCTATAAAGCAGCAAAGGGAAAAGACCTAACAGGCATAACGTGAAGCCGATGCCTTGATGCATATTGTCGGTGGGGCGAAGGCTGTGGGTGTCCAGCCACTCTCCTTCCAACCAAAGTCCTGCACCGCCAAAAATGAGTAGCAGACAGCCAATAACGCCAACCGTAAAGACCATTGGCAACAGATGTACGAGTTTCAAGGTTCCAGGATGGCGCTTTTCAAGATTAATGCGGGCAATACCGCTATTGTACACCTGACGGAAGAACTTGCGGAAGTCCGTACGACGCTTATGCCACACCCATGCTTCAGGGAACAGACGCGGCTTATGGCCGGCCTCAACAATACGATAGGAGAAGTCGATGTCCTCGCCAAAGCGCATCTTCGAGAAGCCGCTAAGGTCAAGATAGACGTCGCGACGTATACCCATATTGAATGAGCGTGGATAGAATTTGTCGAGTTTCGTCTTGCCACCGCGGATACCGCCCGTCGTAAAAAACGATGTCATGCTGTAAGAAATAGCTTTCTGGACAGGGGTGAAGTCTGGATGAGCGGCATCGGGACCACCGAATGCAACAATGTCGTTAGGGGATGGAGATAAGGGGTAGGAAGTGAGTGATGCATCAACGGCAGCCAGATAACCATTGGGCAGGACAACATCGGAGTCCAGTATGATAAGGTAGTCGCCGCTGGCACGTTCGGCTCCGTAGTTACGACTCTGACCGGGGCCGCTATTCTCCTTATAGTAATAATGTAAAGGAAAGATGCCTGCGTATTGGTCGCAGACATCCTTACAAGGTGTTTTAGAACCGTCTTCTACGATGATGACCTCGAAGTCTTTCAGCGTCTGGGAACAAAGGCTCTCCAGTAGCTCGCCAACCTCATCGGGTCGATTGAAGACAGGAACGATAATCGAGTATTTCACTCTTTCCCTTTTTTTTCGCTTTCACCTAACGGTTACTCCTTCACGCGGTTCAGGTAAGAACCGTCGCGGGTGTCAACCTGAATGAGGTCGCCCTCGTTGATGAACAGGGGAACGCGTACCTCGACACCAGTCTCAAGGGTGGCGGGCTTCAACGTGTTCGTAGCGGTGTCGCCCTTAACACCAGGCTCTGAGTGGACAACGCGCAGGTTGGTCTTCACGGGCATCTCTGCATAGAGGATTGTTCCGTCGGTGGTGTCGCTGACGACCTCAACGATGTCGCTCTCCTTCATGTACTCATGGCCAATGACGAGTTCGTTGTCGATGGGAATCTGCTCGAACGTTTCCTGGTTCATGAAGATGCGGCCCGACTGGTCCTCATAGAGGTACTGGTAGGGGCGGCGCTCGATGATGACGTCCTCGAGCTTTTCGCCGATGTTGAAGCGACGCTCCAGCACGCGGCCGTCAGAGACGTTCTTAACCTTGATAATCATGATGGTGTTACCCTTACCAGGCTTGCGGTGCTGGAAATCAATGCACACCCAGATGCCTCCGTCCATGCGGATGGCGGTGCCTTTCTTAATGTCTTGTGAGTTGATCATACTTAATATAATAATATGTGTTGTTTGAAATTTCGGGTGCAAAGGTACGAAAAAAAGTGAAAAATGAAAAGTGAAAAGAGAAAAAAATCACTTTTATCTTGCGTAATTCGAAAATTATGCGTACTTTTGCACCCCAAAACTGTTGGAACACAACAAATAAAAACAAAATAAGACAATGAAAAGAACATTTCAGCCGCACAACCGCCGCCGCGTGAACAAGCATGGTTTCCGCGAGCGCATGGCCACCAAGAATGGCCGCCGCGTACTGGCTTCACGCCGCGCAAAGGGTCGTAAGAAATTGACAGTCTCTGACGAGCATCACGGAAAGTAAGCATCGTCGTTGACGGAAATTCAAAGTTAAAGCAGAAAGAAGTGAGAATAATTCTTGCTTCTTTCTGTTTTTATTCGTACCTTTGTGGGCGAATAAATGATTGACAGATGAAGACAAGGGATTTCTTGGGAAAGTTGGGTAGCCGATACCTGTGGGGCAACCTGTTGGCCATGGCCCTGGTGGTGGTGGCCCTTGCTTTGGGGGTGAAGTACGGACTGGCTCTGTACACTCATCATGGTGAGGGAATCAAGGTGCCTAACCTGTCGAAGATGACCAGCCATGATGCCAGACTGCTGCTCGAGAGCGATGGATTGGTGATGATGGTGAGCGATTCTGGCTATAACAAAAAACTGCCGGCCGACTGCATATTGGCGCAGACACCGGGTGCGGGTACGCAGGTGAAGCGGGGTCACATTATCTATGTATCGGTAAATGCGCCCTCGTCGCCCTCGTTTGCCATCCCCGATATAGTGGACAACAGCAGCTATCGCGAGGCGGAGGCAAGGTTGTCGGCACTGGGTTTCCGTCTGCTCCCACCAAAATATGTGGAGGGTGAGAAGGATTGGGTGTATGGTATCCTGAGCCGCGGGCGTCGTGTGGGCACGGGAGACATGGTGTCTATAGGCACGCCGTTGACACTGCTTGTGGGTAATGGACGTTATGGCGATGACGAGGACATCAGTTACATGGAGTCTGAAACGCCAGTCTACGGACTGTCTGATGCGGAGGATGAAGCGGACGTTGACGACTTCGAGGAAATGCCGCAGGGAGGTTTCGACCATGAGTGAGACGATGACTGATACCGAACTGGAACTGTTGGACGATGTGCTGGATGACGGTGCGGAACAGCAGTTATACGAGCATGTCCGGATGGTGGTCGACGCGGGCCAGGAGCCGTTGCGTGTAGACAAGTATATGATGGAGCATCTGCGGCACGCCACGCGCAACCGCATCCAAAAGGCGGCAGATGCCGGTTTCGTGCATGTCAACGACAGGGCGGTGAAGAGCAATTACAAGGTGAGAGCTGGCGATGTCATCACGCTGATGCTGGACCGGCCACACTATGACACGACAATAGAGGCGGAGGATATTCCATTGGATGTGGTTTATGAGGATGATCAGCTGATGGTCATTAATAAACCGGCAGGCTTGGTGGTGCATCCTGGCGTGGGGAATTTTCATGGTACACTGGTGAATGCTGTAGCCTGGCATCTTCGTGCGTTGCAATCATACGACCCCAATGACCCGAGCGTTGGTCTGGTGCACCGCATCGATAAGGACACCAGCGGACTGCTGGTGGTGGCGAAGACGCCAGAGGCGAAGTCTGAACTGGGGCTGCAGTTTTTCAATCACGACACACACCGCAGCTACAATGCTCTGGTATGGGGACACTTCACGGAGGACGAAGGCCGAATAGAAGGTAATATTGGGCGTGACCCGCGCGATCGTCAGCGCATGGCAGTTTTCCCGCCTGACAGTGAGACGGGAAAGCCTGCCGTTACCCATTGGCGTGTGATAGAACGCTTTGGTTACACAACACTTGTCGAGTGTCGTCTGGAGACGGGGCGGACACACCAGATACGTGCCCATATGAAGCACATTGGTCACCCGCTGTTTGCTGACGAACGCTATGGTGGCACGGAGATTCTGCGTGGCGAGCGGACGGCCAGCTACAAGGCATTTATTCAGAACTGTTTCCGCCTCTGTCCGAGGCAGATGCTTCACGCAAGGACATTGGGCTTCGTACATCCTGTGACGGGCCAGCAGATGGACTTCACCTCTGAGCTTCCGGAGGATATGGCGGCTGTTATTGACAAATGGAGAATTTATATCAAAGGAAATACGAATAAGACACTATGAAACAATTGAAACGCACGATTGCCATCGTTTGTGGTGGCGACTCATCGGAACACGACGTATCCCTGCGCTCGGCGCAGGGGCTTTACTCCTTCTTCGACAAGGATAGCTATCAGGTATATATTGTTGACGTGAAGGGCACTGACTGGAACGTGGAACTTCCCGACGGCACGCTAACGCCTATCGACAAGAACGATTTCTCGTTCCGTGAGCAGGGGAAACTGCGACTGTTCGACTACGCCTATATTACCATCCACGGCACACCGGGTGAGAACGGTGTTCTGCAGGGCTATTTCGATCTGATTGGACTTCCATATTCCACGAGTGGTGTTTTGGTGGAGGCCATGACGTTCGATAAGTTCGTGCTGAACCAGTACCTTAGGGGCTATGGCGTCGCTGTGGCTGAGAGTGTGCTGGTGCGCCGCGACCAGTTGCATCTGCTTAATGAACAGCAGGTCATCGAGACCATTGGTCTGCCCTGTTTCGTGAAACCGGCGAACGACGGATCGAGCTTTGGTGTATCGAAGGTTGTGAAACCCGACCAGCTGGCACCAGCCATCCGTAAGGCCATGATGGAGAGTCCGGAAGTGATGATTGAGAGTTTCCTTGAGGGGACGGAGATTACTCAGGGATGTTATAAGACACGCGAGAAAACGATGCTTCTGCCCATCACCGAGGTAGTGACGTCGAACGAGTTCTTCGACTATGACGCCAAATACAACGGGCAGGTTCAGGAGATTACGCCTGCGCGTATCGCTCCTGAGTTGGCTGAGCGCGTATCGAAGATAACCAGCCATATCTATGATATCTTACACTGCAATGGTATCATTCGTATCGATTACATCATTTCGCCAGAGGGTAGAATCTCAATGTTAGAGGTGAACACAACGCCAGGCATGACCGCTACCAGCTTTATTCCGCAACAGGTTCGGGCTGCCGGGCTTGAGATGAAAGACGTACTGACGGACATCGTTGAGAATCAGTTTTCGTAAGATTGAGGTTTATGACGAATGAATTTGACGAGATAAGGCCCTATGAAACGGGGGAGATGAAGCAGGCGTTTGAGGAATTGCTCAGTGATCGCCAGTTTAATGTTGTAATGAAGGGGTTTGCTCCGTGGCTGCCGAGGTCGGTACGCAATGGACTGCTTCGGCTGGCCTTCACGGGCGTGAAGACACCGCTTGATTTCCAGAAACGGTTTATGAAGCCTGTCGTCAAATACATTATGCGATGCCATACTGATGGATGCTCATTTGGAGACCTCGCACTGAGGAGTCTGACATCTGAGGGGTATGCGCCTGAAGGGTATAGTGGGCGTTATACATTTGTCTCGAACCATCGTGACATTGTTCTTGACTCTGCCTTGCTTGATGTGCTGCTCATCGATGCTGGTTATCCTACGACCGTTGAGATAGGCATCGGCGACAATCTGCTCATCTATCCTTGGATTAAACGCCTGGTACGTATGAACAAGGCATTTACTGTTCGTCGCGGACTGACGGCCCATGAGATGATGCGCTCGTCACAGCTGATGAGCCGCTACATACACTATGCCGTCAACCAAAAGAAGGAGAATATCTGGATAGCTCAGCGTGAAGGACGCGCCAAAGATTCCAGTGACCAGACGCAGGAGGCGGTACTGAAGATGCTCGCCATGGGTGGCGACTTGCGCGAACTGAACATTGTGCCTCTGACCATCAGTTACGAATACGACCCCTGTGACTATCTGAAGGCACAGGAGTTCCAACAGAAGCGAGATAACCCATCGTTCAAGAAGAGCAAGCAGGACGATCTTGATAATATGAAAACGGGCATCTTCGGCTATAAGGGACGCGTACATTATCATTGTGGCGCGCCAGCCAACAGTTGGATAGGTGAGCTGGAGGGGCTGCCCCGTAACGAGTTCTTTGCTGCATTCAGTCGGCGTATGGACCGTGAGATTCACCGTAACTACCGTCTCTTTCCCTGTAATTACATCGCTGCCGACCTGCTCATTGGAAGTCGTCAGTATGCTGATCATTATACCGATGCTGATACCATCCGCTTTGAGGATTATTTGAAAGGCCAGCTGGACAAGATTCGCATTCCCGACAGGGATGAGGCTTTCCTGCGCGAGCGGATGTTGACAATGTATGCGAACCCCGTCAAAAACTATCTTGCCGCGCAATGAAGCATATTTTTTCTCTTCTTCCCTTTTTCCTGTTATTCCTCTGCTCGTGCGAACAGGAGACATACGACACGGGTAATAGCAGCTATTCTAGGATGACAGCTGAGTTTGCTGATGCGCATGTGCGTGACGACAAGCTGGTAGATTATGTGCTGACTGACGATGGTGACTCGCTCATCATGGAACGTCCGTTTGGTATTGGGTGGATTGAGAAAGCTGACACAACCTACCGCATGCTGTTGTACTATGGACGGGAGGACAACAAGATTGAGGCCATGGCAGCAGCGCCCGTGCTGGTGACTCCGCCTATGGAACGTGACAGATTCAAGAAGGGCATCATATCTGATCCTGTCATCATGAGAAGTCTGTGGATGTCGAAAAACGGGAAATACATAAACCTGCATCTGCAGGTGATGACGGGCAGAAGTGGAGAGGAAAAAGAGAACGTCCAGGTGTTCGGCTGTGTCAGGGACACGCTACTGACAGCAGAGGATGGAAGTCAAGTGCAGGGCCTTTGTCTGCACCACGAGCAGAACGGACAACCTGAGTATTATTCGCGTGAGGTGTTTCTCAGCATATCCATGAAAAGTATTCAGACTGATAGGGTTGTTATCCGCCTGAATACCTATGATGGATGGAGGGAAAAGACGTTTAGCATCGTTCGCTGAGCAGGGCAGACAGCCGGTCGAGTTCTTCATCGGTGGTGGCCCAACTCGTGACGAAGCGACAGATGGTATTGTTCTTGTCAGCCTGTCCCCAGTGTGTGAATTCTATCTCCAGAGCCAGACGTTCAGTTTTCTCGTTGGGCAGGATGACAAACTGCTGGTTGGTAGGTGAGTCAATGTAGAATGGTATATCGTTCTCCTGAAAGATGCGTCTCATGCGCATGGCCATGTCAATGGCATGGCGCGCAAGACGAAAGTAGAGCTTTTCGGTGAAGAGTGCCTCGAACTGCAATCCTATCAGTGCACCTTTGGCAATGACTGCGCCATGTTGCTTCTGGATGGAGAAGAAGTGCTTGTGAGCCTTTCTTCCGCAGAAAACAACGGCTTCTCCGCAAAGAGCCCCAATTTTTGTTCCACCTATGTAGAAGACATCGCAGTGGCGAGCTAACCAGGGTAGGGTGATGTCATTGCCATCGGCCATCAGTCCATATCCCAGACGGGCACCATCGATATATAAGGGAATCTCGTAGCGCAGACATACCTGATAGATGTCGTCAAGTTCCCGGGCTGTATAGATGGTGCCTAACTCGGTAGGAAAAGTAATATAGACTAAACCGGGATAGACGGCGTGGGCGTTGTTACCATCGTGCATGAAGTCATCGAGGTACTTGGCAAGCACTTGCGACGACATTTTACCGTCCAGCCCCGGCAGGGTGATAATCTTATGTTCGGTAAACTCTACGGCACCAGCCTCGTGTACGTTGATGTGCCCCGTCTCCACGCAGATGACACCCTCATATTGGTAGAGCATCGAGTCGATGGTCGTAGCATTGGTTTGAGTGCCTCCCGTTAGGAAGAATATCTGTGCGTCAGGCAGTCCGCAGGCTTCGCGAATGCGATTCTTGGCACGCTCCGAAAACTCGTCGAAGCCATAGGGCGTTGGCTTCGCGCTGTTGTGTCTTACAAGACTGTCAAGTACTTCAGGGCAAGCCCCGTTGTTATAGTCGCATTCGAAGGATATCATAGTGTCTCGAGCATTCGTTTGATGACAACGGAACAGCTGATTTCACGGTTAGCAGCCTCAGGGATGACGATGGAGTTAGGCGACTCGATGACATCGTCTGTGACGATAAGTCCACGCCGAACGGGCAGGCAGTGCATAAACTTGCCGTTGTTTGTCCACGACATATGCTCGGTGTCAACAGTCCACGACATATCCTTCGATGTGATCTTCCCATAGTCATGTGGGTTCGTAACGCCAGGATTCGACCAATTCTTAGCATAGATGAAGTCAGCACCCTCGAAAGCCTTGCGCTGGTCGTACTCCACGTGTGCATTGCCGATAAACCGCGGGTCGAGTTCATAGCCCTCAGGATGGGTGACGACGAAGTCCACGTCGGCAGCGTTCATCCACTGGGCGAACGAGTTTGGTACGGCCTGTGGCAGCGCACGGCAGTGAGGAGCCCAGGTAAGGACAACCTTCGGACGTGCTACCGTCTTGTGTTCCTCGATGGTAATAAGGTCAGCGAAAGCTTGCAGGGGGTGGACGGTGGCCGTTTCCATAGCAAAGACGGGGCGTCCGCTGTATTTAATGAACTGGTTCAACACGGTTTCGGCATAGTCGTACTCGCGGTCGGTCAGTCCTGCGAATGATCGCACGCCAATGAGGTCACAGTAGCAACCCATGACGGGGATGGCCTCCAACAAGTGTTCCGACTTGTCGCCGTCCATGATGACACCGCGTTCGGTTTCCAACTTCCACGCACCGGCATTGACATCAAGCACGATGACGTTCATGCCGAGGTTCATGGCAGCTTTCTGTGTACTGAGACGAGTGCGCAGGGAGTTGTTGAAGAATATCATCATGAGCGTCTTGTTCTTGCCCAGATGCTGATACTTATACCGGTCGTTTTTAATCTCAAAAGCCTCGGCCAACGCCTTGTCTAGCGGACCGATATCCTGTACGTTGATAAATGATTTCATGTTTTTTACTTTTTACTGTTTTACTTTTACGGCCTTACCTGTCCTTCACCTTCAATAAGCCATTTGTAGGTGCAGATCTCTTCCAAGGCCATGGGGCCGCGGGGACCAAGTTTCTGTGTTGAGATGCCTATCTCTGCTCCAAGTCCGAACTGAGCACCGTCAGTGAACGAGGTGGGAGCGTTCCAGTAAACGCAGGCAGCATCGACGTGGGCCTGGAAACGGCGGGCTGTATCTTCGTTCATCGTCACGATGGCTTCGCTGTGACCGCTACCGTTCTCATCGATGTGATCCAAGGCCTCGTTTAGTGACGCGACGGTCTTGATGGCCAGCTTGTAGTCCATGAACTCGGTGCCGAAGCTGTCCTCCATAGCGTGTTCCAGATAAGGATAGCGACCATTGAGAGCGGCGTATGCAGGTTCGTCGGCATAGATGATGACATGTTTCTCGGCCAGCGGTTCTACGAGTTTTTCTAGAACGTCTAGTCTTTCTAGATGTACTAGAAGGCAATCCAGTGCATTGCAGACTGAGACGCGACGTGTCTTGGCATTATTGATAATGGCCTTGCCCATTTCCAGGTCACCTTCTTTGTCGAAGTAGGTGTTTACCACACCGGCACCCGTCTCGATGACAGGAATGCGGGCGGTGTCGCGTACGAAGTCGATGAGCTTACGGCCGCCACGGGGGATGCAGAGGTCGACATAGCCGATCGCGTTCAGCATCTCGCCTGTAGCCTCATGGGTGGCGGGCAGCAGGGCAACCACGTCCTTTGATACACCGTATTTCTCGAGTATCTCGTGAATCAGCGCCACCTCTTCGCGGTTTGAGCAGTCGGCATCTCGGCCACCCTTCAGCACACAGGCGTTGCCGCTCTTGAAGCAGAGTGAGAATACGTCAAATGTCACGTTGGGGCGGGCCTCGTAGATCATACCGATGACACCGAAGGGCACACTGACGCGGCACAGCCGCAGACCGTTGGCCAGGGTTTTCTGCTTAGTGATATGTCCCAGCGGTGAGGGTAGGGTGGCGACGTTGCGCATATCACTGGCAATGCCTTCCAGACGGCTATCGGTCAGTTGTAGACGATCGTAGAGTGGATTGTCCTTCGACATCTTCGCCAAGTCCTGGGCGTTGGCCTCGAGGATTCTTGCCTTGTTGGCTATGATAGCGTCGGCA
>CAZLPO010000070.1:10376-12547 GCA_964561385.1 uncultured Prevotella sp. | reverse complement strand
ATGAGAACTCTTACACTTCTCAGATGGTTCGCACCATTAAGTACCTCGCAGAACTCAAATAAGCAGCGAGAGCAGACGAAAGCTTGCTTTCAGTATGCCGAGTCGCGTATTTGAGTCGACGAAGTCAACTGAAATAAGCTGCGAATGCAATCCCAATATCAAAGGCAAGGGTTATCCCTTGCCTTTTTTTCGTTCCCCTTTCTTGGTGTCAAACATATTACCAACCCTTACAGCCCAACGACAAACACCGCAATGATATCTGTTCTTACAGTAAAACAACTTGTTTTACTTTAAGAGGAAGCATCCTTTACGGTCGTTAAGAGCATTCCGACAAAGGTAAAACAACTTGTTTTACTTTAAGAGAAAGCATCGCTTCCATACGAAATGTCCTTTTCCGTGGCTTACTCGCCATGTGGCAGAAACCAGGAAAAGGCCCGACTTTTGCACGAGTTTGACGTAAAAATGCCACCAGATGAGCAAATCGGTGATATTAAACGATTTACTATCACCGCTATAACCGTCTGAATATAAGTTGTTTGCAATGATAGTGATACTGAACCATAAATTTGCCTTTCAAAAACGAAAAGGTTAAATGAATAATGAAGAATTATTCGTGAGGCGAGAAATGTGAGGTGGAAAAAACTGGAACCATGAAACGAAAAAGGCCGCTCCCAACATGGAGAGCGGCCTTTGTGTTGCTTGTAGCGCAAGGACTTAGAAGTCGTCAGCACGCTGTACCTTACCTTTAGAGTAGTAGCTCTTGATTTCGCTCCAAACGAACCAGCCGTTCTTCTTGGTGGGACGAAGCGTTACGGTGTGAGCCGTGGGAGACTCGAATGAGCAGTCACCCTTGTCTGTGGCGTCGGGGTTGGGGAACAGGTTCAGTTTTGCAACGTTGGCATTCAGATCGCCAGACCAGATGGTGGGGCTGGCAAGATCCCAACCGATACGTACTTTGTACGGGCCGTCATCATATCCATATCCTTTGTCGTTGGGCTTGTACTGGTTGCCAGGTGTAGCGCCGGCAAAGTGCTGGAACAGATTGTTATGCAGGTAGAAACCGTTTTTGTCCTTGCCTCCGTTGTCTGTGAACCATCCAATGCATAGGTTCTGGAAGTCAGCATTGCCGATACCAGTGGAAGACAGCTGAGAGTACTGGACGCCATAGAGGTAGTTGATCATGTCTCGGCAGTCTTGGCTGCAGTCACGCAGACGGGGCAGTACGAGGTAAACGACGGCGCCAATGAACAGGGGGTTTTTGCAAGCCTCTACGCGGTTACCATTTTCGTCCTCAAGCAGCGTCTTCAGCTCGGCCACGTTGCGGGGCAGACGGTTGAAGGTGAACTCAGAAACGCGATAGGTCTTGTTGTCACCACAGAACTTGTATTCGTGAGTAGCGGTGGAATCCAGCAGCTGAACCTTCTCTACAGGAATGCTGAAAGCTGTGATATTGTTGATGGTGTTACCCCACGTACCACTCTCGAGTTGGTATTTCCATGCAGCAGGCTGATTGTCCTGACCATAGCGGCCGTTCTCAATGAAATACGCAGAACTCTCTGTGATGTTTCCTGGATTCTGTGGACGGAAGGTAAAGTTTCCTACAGTTCCGTAGGCTGAAAGGTTTCCGCCAGCCTGAATGAGAATCCATCCGTGCTTTTTGCCATCAACGACAACGTTGTGTTCGGGATTGCAGTATGTATAAGCGTCGCCCATCTGACCAACGCTTGTCTGACCTGAACCATCGGCCATGATGGGACAATTGAACTCTACGCGGAAGTACTGCTGCGTGGTCTGTGCGAATGATGTCATAGCAAATGCTGCTACGGCAATGGTGGTGAATATCTTTTTCATAATTGTTTCTGTTTTTGGGGTTTTACTTGGGTTATTTCTTCATGAACTTCAGGGCTTTGTTGCCTACGCGCAGGACATAGACACCGGCGGGCATCTGGCCGACATAGACGGTGGTGGCACCGTTGGCCACGGCCGACTCGGTCATCTTCTTGCCGTCGAGCGAATAGACGATGGCCACATGGGCGTCGCCACAGCCCGAGACGGTCATCTGCTCGCTGATGGGAGTCAGCAGCTGCAGCTTCTCGCTGGCGGGGGCAGCAGCGGGGTTCTTGATGGCCGTAGCGTCCATGGCTTCCTTCAGACCATCCTCGGTGCCGCGG
>CAZLPO010000070.1:0-10276 GCA_964561385.1 uncultured Prevotella sp. | reverse complement strand
ATGACGTTCTTCATGGCAGCCTGACTCGGAACAGCCATGAACACGGCAGCCGCAGCGGCCAGCGTCAAGCTCTTCCAATTCTGTAAAACTGTTCTCATGTTGTTGGTGATTTAATGAATGAATAAATGTTGATTATTTGAAGTATTGCTTGATCTTGTCGGCGGGAACCTCGACGGGCGTCTCCAGACCGGGCCAGTAGTCCTTCTGGGGCTGTGCGCCGTGCACCTCGTCGCCCTTGGGAATGCTCTGGCGGAAGGCACCCTTCACAACGTAGTACTTGCCACCCTTCTCGTAGAAGGTCTTGAACTGCATCTCCTGGACGCTCTTGTACTTCTCCTTCAGCTCGGGCATCTGGAAGATGGGCAGTCCCTGCCAGGCGGGTGAGGTGGAGTAGGTGCCCAGAATCTTGGTCGGGGCCAGCTGAGCCTTCACCTTGGCGTTGATCTTGGCCTTGTAGTCGGCAACGGCCTTGGCCTGGCGGTTGCGGTCGGTGAGGTCGTTCAGCAGGTAGTTCTGGCTGACGATGTTCTTCACATACTCCTCGTTGGCCTCGGCAGCCTTCTCGGCAGCAGTCTTCTCCTTGGTGCCCGTCTGACTGAGGTAGAGCTCCTTGATGCGCTTCAGCTCCGAGCTGATGGCGGCGACGTCGGAGGCGGGGACGGGTGTCTTGCCCTTGCCGGCCTTGGCTATCTTCAGGTTCTCGGGAATCTGGTTGTTCACCATATCCAGTACGTAGGCGGACTGTGCGTGAGCGCTGAACTCCTCGGTGTTGCCCTTCAGGTAGCGCAGGATGAACGTCAGCTGGCGGGCAGCCTCAAAGGCGTTGCGGACGCTCTGGCCGCTGGTGTACTGGTCGCTGGTCATGCTGGCATACTTCCACAGGATGCGGCCGTTCTCGGTCTGGTCCAGTCCCAGATACTTGTCCATGCCGCCGGCTTTCTCGGCGTTGTACTTCTCCATCTCCTTGGGGTGCTCGGCGCGGTAGTCGGCACGCAGCTTCTCGGCGTCGGTGTCGCTGAAGCCTCCGTCGTTGGTCGTCGTGGTGACGGTGCCCTGTTCGGCGGTCTTCTTCACGTTCTCAACCTTGTTGGCTGCCTTCTTGGCCTTGTTGGCAAGACCTTTGAGACCACCCAGCTGAGCCTGGGCAGGTGTGCTGGCGGCCATAGCCAGGATGACGGCTACTGCCAGGTGCACGATGTTGCGATTGCTGTTCTTTTTCATACGTAATAATTAATTAGGTTTAAGAATGATTGATATTGTATTGCTTCAGTTTCTTCTCCACCATGGCGTCGACCATCTTCTCCAGCCGGTGGTCCATGTAGTCCTCTATCTCAAAAAGTCTTTCGAGATAATTCTCGGCGTAGTCGAGGGCTGAAATCTGGTAGCTGGTCTTTGCCATCGTGGTTAGGGTTTATGGTTGCTTGCCCTTCGTTGGGTTGTTTCTGGATGCAAAGATAGTAAAAAAATGACGTTAGGCTGTTATCATTTCGCGAAATTTTCTTATCATTTCGTCAAATGACAAGAAAAAAAGCCGCGTTTCTTCGATGAAATGGGCTTTTTTTTGTGGTTGCTGACGTGTTATTTCTGCCTGTCCTGATACTGTGTGGGCGTCATACCGAACACTTTCTTGAAGGCGCGCGTGAAGTTCGGCGTGTCGTTGTAGGCACAGAGCACGGCAATCTCGTTGATGTTCAGCTCGGGATGATTGTCGAGCAGGTGGCGCGCACGCTTCATGCGGATCATCTGGATGAACGTCTGCGGCGTCTCCTCGGTCACCTTGGCCAGGCGCTGGCGCAACTGGAAGAGGCTCATGCCCAACTGCTCGGCCACGTGGGTGGCGTCGGGGCTGCCGTCGCTGATGAGCTGGTTCACCGTGTTCACCGCCCGTTCCAGGAATGCGCGGTCGGCTGCCGACAGGCTCTCCTCCGGCTCGTCCTTCGTATCTCCTTCCTCATTTCTCGTGTCTCCTTCCTCATTTCTCGTACCTCGCACCTCGTACCTCGCACCTCGCACCTCAATGTTCAGCTGGCGGTATTGCTCGTTGAGCTGTTGCAGACGGGCACGCAGCACCTCGTTGAGACGGGCCTGACGGCGGTTGCGGCGGCGCATGACCAGCCACACGCCAAGGCCTATGAGCGCGATGACGGCGGCCACGGCCACGGCTCCCCACTTCTGCTTGCGCTGCAGGTGATTGTCGAGCTGCAGCCAGTCGTTGCCGAACTCGGCGTTGTAGCGTGCCAGCTTGTCGGCCGACTCATGGGTGTAGATGGAGTCCTTCAGCGTGTTGAAGCGGTCCAGTTCCTGCTTGGCCTCGTCGGGGTTCAGCTCCCAGAGCGTCTCGTAGAGTCCCTTGCGTGCGTGTACCTCATTATATATGTCGCCCATCTCCTGGAAGATGTCGGCGGCCTCCCGGAAGTAGGGCAGAGCCTCGCGCTCGCGCTTCTGCGACAGCAACGCCATGCCCATCTTGTTGCAGGCAATGCCCAGCGAGTGGCGGTTCTCGCTCTTGCGCAGCGAGGGGATGACGCGGTTGAGTACCGTCTCAGCCTCCTTGTAGTCGTGCAGCCCGATGAGGATAGACGCCTTCTGTGCCAGTCGTACCACGCACTTCTCCTCGTTGCCCATCTGCTCGTCAATCGCGTAGGCCTGGTCAATGTACTTCAGGGCTTCGTGGTCGTTGCCCTGAGCGTGATAGACCTCCGACGCCATGCCCAGCAGCACCGCCATGCGTGTGGGGTTGTCGGCCTTCTGGCCCATCTCGATGGCTTTCAGTATGTATTTCTCGGCCTCCTTCGGCTGCTTGGCGCCCATGTAGATGGCGGCCAGCGTGTTCAGCGACGAGCTCATGACGTCGGGGTCGCCACCCTTCTCGTCGATGGCGTAGCATTGCTTGGCATAGTCAGCCGCCGCCTCGTAGTCGGACAGCCGGATATGGGCGATGGCCAGCAGGTTCAGGCAGTCGGCCTCCGTCCCGCTGCCCTTGCAGAGCGGCAGCGCCTTCGTGGCGTAGCTGACGGCCTCGTTGTACTGCTGCTGGTCGTAGTACCACTCGGCCGCCCAGTACCACACCTGTGCCTGCAGGGTGTCTGCAGGTGTCTTGGCGGGATAGGTGAGCGGGGTGTCGAGCAGTCCGGTGGTGTTCAGCTCCTTGAAGAAACGGTTGGCGTCAGCTGCCGTCCGGCTCTTGTTGAACTGAGCCAGACTCTGCTCTACCTCGGCCATTGCGGCACAGCAGAGCACGGTCATGAGTAGGGTGAACAGCAGTCGTCTGAATTGCATTGTGCGAAAAATATGTGTGCAAAGTTAGTGTTTTCCCGTCAGATAGCCAAATAATAAGATGAAAATTTGCCTTGTCTGTTTGGGGAATGAATTATTTTTCTTACTTTTGTGGCGTGAAGCAGATGATAACCATACTCGGACCGACGGCCAGCGGCAAGACACCGGTGGCGGCAGCACTCGCTGCTGCGCTGCCCCGCACACCCGACGGCGCACCGGGTGGCGAGATTATCTCGGCCGACTCCCGTCAGGTCTACCGACGCATGGACATCGGCACGGGCAAGGACCTGGCGGACTATAATGATATTCCCTACCATCTCATCGACATCTGCGAGCCTGGCACGAAGTACAACCTCTTTCAGTATCAGCAGGACTTCTTCGATGCCTACCAGGACATCAGGAGCCGTGGTGTCGTGCCCATCCTCTGCGGGGGCACGGGACTCTACATCGAGGCGGTGCTGAAGGGCTACCATCTGTCGCCCGTACCACAGAACCCTGAGTTGCGCGCCACGCTGGAGGGCAGGTCGCTGGAGGAACTGACCGAGATGCTCAGGGAGCTTAAGGTGAAGACTGGCTCCAACATGCATAACACGACCGATGTGGACTCGTGCCAGCGTGCCATCCGTGCCATTGAGATCGAGACGTACAACTTGGAGCACCCCGTGCCGCTGCGCGAGCTGCCGCCTGTCGACTCGCTGATAATCGGTGTCAGCGTGGACCGGGAGCTGCGTCGGGAGAAGATTACCCGACGGCTGAAGGCGCGTCTGGATGAGGGAATGGTTGACGAGGTCAAGGCGCTCGTGGCCGAAGGCATCGCGCCCGACGACCTGATCTATTACGGGTTGGAGTATAAGTTCGTGACAGAATACGTCGTCGGACGGTTGAGCTACGACGAGATGTTCCGCCAGCTGGAGATTGCCATCCATCAGTTTGCCAAGCGGCAGATGACGTGGTTCCGAGGCATGGAGCGACGCGGATTTACGATACATTGGATTGACGCCACACTCCCCATGGAGGAGAAAGTGGATAAAATAGTAAAAATGTCAAATAGTGAAATAGTGAAATAGTGAAATAGTCAAATAAGAGATGACAGTAGAAACGACACGATGGGGCATCCTGTATTGTCCCAAGACCGGTATCTCGAACAAGCGTAAGCGCTGGGAGAAGATTGAGGCGGTGCTGCAGCAGAGCGGTATCCAGTATGACATGGTGCAGAGTGAGACGGCCGACAGCGTGGAGCGCCTGATGACAATGCTCATCAACAACGGTTATAAGACCATCGTCGTTGCTGGCGGCGACTCGGCGCTGAACGATGCCGTCAACTGTCTGATGAAGGAGGAGAAGCAGGTGCGCGACGAGATAGCCCTTGGCGTCATTCCCAATGGCGTGATGAACGACTTTGCCCGTTTCTGGGGCTTCGACGGCGATGACCTGGAGCAGACCATCGGGTGGCTGAAGAAGCACCGGGTCCGTAAGATTGACTTGGGCTGTATTCGCTATACGAACAAGCAGGACGAGAAGTGCCATCGCTATTTCCTGAACTGCCTGAACATCGGCATGACGGCCGACATCATGAACCTGCGCCGGCAGACGCGCCGCCTCTTTGGCTCGCGCACTCTCTCGTTTGTGTCGTCACTCTTCGTCATGCTCTTCCACCGCATGGAGTACAAGATGCGGTTGCGCATCAACAGCGACACCATCGACCGGCGCGTGATGACCGTCTGCATCGGGTCGGGACCAGGATACGGGCAGACGCCGAACGCGGTGCCCTATAACGGTATGCTCGATGTCTCGGTGGTCTATCACCCCGAGGTGGTTCAGCTCATCGAGGGGTTGTGGCTGCTCATCACGGGCCGCTTCCTGAACCACCGCAGCGTGCATCCCTTCCGCACACGCGAGGTCTTTGTCGATGAAGCACGGAAGGCGATGGTCGGCATCGACGGCCGTCTGATGAAGACACCCGTCGGCGCCTATCGCGTATGCGTAGAGCAAGAGGTGATCAACTTCCTCATTCCGGATTGAGAACTGTTACGCAACGCTTTGCTTTGTGTTTTTCCCTATATGATGCGATGTGTTTTGTGTTATTTGACTAACTTTGCAGTACCAAATCAACACAAACATTTATCATAGATTATTAGTTGTATGTATTCACCGGCTTGTGAAAGCCGGTGGTACATACATCCCTTATTTACGCAACGCATTGCGTACTATTAATCAGAACAGTTATGCGCGTTAATTGATAAAATCAATTATTTTTGTATGGACAAACAAATGTTTTGCTTGTAAGAATGAGAAGATTATCACAGCGTGATATTGCCAAAATACTTGGCGTGAATGTGTCTACCGTCTCCCGGGCGTTGAGAGGGATGGAAGGCGTGAGTGCGGAAGTCCGGGATAAAATAGTGACGCTGGCGAAGGAACAAGGCTATCGCCCAAATCCGTTCGCTACAAGTTTGCGTTACGACACGACGCGAATGATAGGCATCGTGGTGCCCGATGTGGCATTCAACCACTATGCGCAGATTGTGAAGCGTATTGAAGCCGAAGCACGGAAGGCCAGATACGTCTGCATCATTATGGATACGGACGACAAGGTTGAGAACGAAGAAAACTGCATTGATCTTTTGGTGAACATGCATGTTGAAGGTATCATTGTGTGTCCCTCACAGGACACAACGGACTTCTCACACCTGATGCGGCTTCGCCAGGCAAAGATCCCCGTGGTGTTGTTTGACCGAGCCCCGGACATTGATCTTTCGACGGTCATCATCAACGATGCGGCCTCTGCCCGTCAGGCAACTTTTACATTGCTCGACGGAGGCGCGCGCCGTATAGCCTTCCTCGGCGGCTCGAACCAGTTGAAGCAGACCACAGACCGGAAACATGGCTATCTTGAGGCCTTGCGTGAGCGCGGCATCCCCATTCGTACAGAATTGGTGAAGTGTCACCACATCAGCTTCAATTCCGGCCTCAGTGATACGTTGGAGCTGCTTGATTTGCCAGAACCGCCTGATGCGATTCTAGCCTCGCATGGACTGCTGGCCATTTCTGCGTTGCAAGCCATCACCAGTCGCGGAATTGCCATACCAGACGAGGTGGCCGTCATTGGCTATATGAGCGATTGGATATCGGAGATGTCGCACCCTCGCGTGTCGTTTGTGAAGCAGAACATTCGCGAGATTGCCGTCAAGACTTTCCAACTGCTACTTGACCAGATGAACGGCGATGACAGGGTCCAGCACGTCGTCGTTAATGCACGTCTGGAACTTCGTGACAGTACCAAGTAAACCAACCAATAACTTTTATACACGATGAAACAACTGTTATCCCTTTTAGCGACGGCCATTGTGATAATGGCGCAGGCACAGGATTTGTGCTTGAACGACCTCGATTACTTTGAACGACAGGGCGTTAATGTGCTGGTGTTCAGTAATAGTTTTAACGGCGGCTTCAATGACGAGAAGAATTCCGGCATCGAGATTGTTCACCATGGAGTACGGACGGTGCAGGGAGGTGCCATCCGTCTGAACAACACCCCGGAACAGTGGGATTTGGTGCCAAAGATGACCAATCGCAAGGTAGACCGCGAGAAAGGCACAATCGAGGTCGCCCTGCGTTACGATGACTACGACTTCGATAGTCGTATCGTAGTAACTGCGAAAGGTAGGGCGGTTGAGATTGCCGTATGGCTCGACAAGCCCGTTCCGGAGAAGTTGGTCGGCGAGGCTGGCCTGAATTTGGAATTCCTGCCCTCACAGTACTGGCTGAAGACGTTCACGATGGATGGCCGGCTTGGTCGGCTGCCGCGCTATGCCACCAGCCAGACTACTACTCGTCCGAACTCGGAAAAACCGCGCCAGTTCAAGGGTTTCAAGACTTACGATGACCGTGGTACGGGTCGCTTCGTTGATCCTTTGCCTCTTGAGACGGGGCATTGTCTGAACATGGCAACCGATGACCCGGGACGTTTGGTCTGTATCAGCTGTGAAGATGCTGAACTGATGCTCTTCGATGGTCGGATGTTGGCCCAGAACGGCTGGTTTGTGGTACGCAGCGTGTTGCCGGAGGGCAAGACGGGCAAGGTCGTCTCCTGGACAGTGGAGCCCAATGCTATACCAGGATGGATTCGTGAGCCGAACATTGGTTTCTCTCAGGTGGGCTACATACCAGAACAACCAAAAGTTGCTGTCATTGAACTTGACAAGGCCGACACGCCGCAGGCCACGGCACAACTGATGCGTATCAATCCCGACGGATCAACGGAACAGGCCTACAAGGGCGATATTCAGACGTGGGGCCGATACTTTAAATATAACTATGTGAAGTTCGACTTCTCATCGGTGAAGGCTCCTGGTGTCTACTACATACAGTACGGTACGACGCGGACTAACGACTTTCTGATTGATGAGCATGTGTATGACAAGATAACTGATGCAACGACCGATGTGTGGGTGCCTATCCACATGAACCACATGTATGTGAACGAGGGCTATCGCACGTGGCACGGCGAGCCGTTCAAGGAAGGTTATCTGCAGGCTCCGCCCAGTGACCACTTCGACCTGCATCAACAGGGACAGACCACTGACACGAAGTACAAGCCGCTGGAGCTGATTCCCGGGCTGAACGTGGGCGGTTTCTTCGATGCCGGCGACTTTGATATTGAAACAGGGTCGAACATCAACGTCGTGCAGAACTTTATTCGTGCCTGGGAGCTCTTCAAACCTCAGCGTGACGAGACGTTTGTCAATCAGGAGCAGCGCTACGTCGATCTGCATCGTCCAGACGGTACGCCTGACATCCTGCAATTCATCGAGCACGGGACATTGAATCTCGTAGCTCAGGCCGAGCAGATAGGACACATGGCTTCGACACTCTCAAATTCTATCCTCGACAACTACCACCATTTAGGTGATGCCGCCTCTATTACCGACGGTCTGCATTACGATCCGAGTCTGAAGCCTTATGAGGTGAGTAGTGACGGCAAGCGCAGTGGAACACCGGATGACATGTGGGCGTTCACCACCCGTAGTCCGCAACTCGACCTTCAGGCGGCTGGTTTGTTCTCGGCTGCTGCACATGCGCTAAAGGGGTACAATGACAGTCTTGCGGCACGTGCCATGATACAGTCGGAGCGCCTTTTGAGGGAGGCTCGTGAATTGCTTTCACGCAAACCTCAGCCGCGTCGCGATAATGAGTACTTCGACCGTCGTGGCACCTATATCTTGCAGGTGGCCCTCGACTCCATACCCATGAAAGGTGAGGCTTACCGTGAGAGCCTCCGTCCTATGGTGCATGAGTTTGTGGCCTATGTTGACAGCCTTACCAGCCGGAATCCCTATGGTGTGCCCATCGGTCTTGGAAACTGGGCCGGCGGCAATGCTGTCCTCTCCTTCGGCACTACCGTCTGTCTGGCATACCACTACTTTCCTGACATCGTGCCGCGTGATGCTGTCTTCCGTACGCCAAACTGGCTCTATGGCTGTCATCCCTACCACAACTACTCGTTTGTGGCCGTGGTGGGAGCCACCCGTCCGAAGCAGGTTTTCTATGGAAATAACCGAGCCGACTTCTCTGCCATCCCTGGTAATGTGGCTCCCGGGTTGCTGTTCCGTAACCCCGACCATTTCGAGAATTTCGATGACTGGCCTTTCTTATGGGGACAGAACGAGGGTACCATCGCAGGAAATACACAATATATCATTTTCGGCTTTGCTCTAAAAGACATTGTCGGTGCTGGGAAGAAGTAAACGATTTACCAATAAGACATATAAGACTGAAAGACTATGAAAAGACTCGCGACTCTATCATGCCTCTGCCTGCTGACAATGCTTGGCGGTAGGGCACAGCAGCAGTTGGGGCAGCGCCCCAAGGTGAAATCACCCATTGTCAATGCTGACGGTACGGTGACGTTTAACTTCTATGACCCTTCTGCCCAACAGGTGAGCGTGAACGGCGATTTCGATGAAGTCAGCAGTAAGCAGCTCGATATGACAAAACAGGCCGATGGTGTGTGGACCGTAACAACCGAACCCCTCAACCCCGAACTGTATTCTTATAGCTTGACCGTTGACGGACAGCGTTTCGTGGATCCAGCCAATAGCTATGTGAACCGCGACATCTCAACACTCAGTAATATCTTTATTGTGTCGAAGGCAAAGGATGATAAAGGCTATCTCTATTCTGTGAATGATGTGCCGCACGGGACGCTCTCCCGCGTTTGGTATGGCAGTCCGACGCTCGGCCAGCAGCGCCGTATGACCGTCTATCTTCCTGCTGCCTACGACGGAAAGAAGCGTTTTCCGGTGATGTACCTGCTTCATGGTCATGGTGGCGACGAGACCGCATGGGGCGACCTCGGACGCACTTCACAGATTATGGACAATCTCATTGCCGAAGGACGGTGTGTGCCGATGATTGTGGTTATGCCGAATGGCAATCCCACCTGTAATGCAGCGCCTGGCTGGTGGCACGAGGGTATGTATACGCCCGACGGCAACGCCTTTAACCAGCGGGGGGCGAAGGCTACGATGGAGGAGAGCTTCATGGACATTGTCCATTTCGTTGACAGTCACTATCAGACTGAAGCCAGGCGCGAGTCGCGTGCTGTCACCGGCCTCTCGATGGGTGGCGGTCACACCTTCGGCATCTCACGGCTCTATCCGGAGACGTTCGACTACTATGGCCTACAGTCAGCAGCCTGCCGCATGCCCAAAGATCGCACTGCCTTTGACGAACAGATGGCCCGTCTCTTTGCTTCTAAGCCGAGGCTCTATTGGATAGCCATTGGCAAGGAGGACTTCTTAATGCAGATGAACAACGACCTGCGCAAATACCTCGATGAGAGGGGATATGAATATGAATACTATGAGAATGACGGTGGCCACATCTGGCGCAATTGGCGCATCTATCTCACCATGTTTGCACAGAAGATATTTAAGTAAATGAAGGTAGGTATCATTGGTACAGGATGGATAGCTGAAAAGGCTGCCATCACACTTAA
>CAZLPO010000069.1:0-12709 GCA_964561385.1 uncultured Prevotella sp. | reverse complement strand
CCTTTATTTGCTCTTCAATTCCCTATTATTTCGAGTTCAAAACCCTATTTTTTGAACTCCAAAAGCCTATTATTTGCCATTTCATCGAACCAGATTTCCCCATCGAATCCCCTTCTGGCCGTTTTCGTATCTCTAGAACGCGCGAAACTCCAGACAATGTTTTGTCAGGAAATTTCCTATCCTGTTCAGCCGATGTTCAGCCGAACCAGCGGTGGGCGAAAATTCAATAAATACGATAAATTCGTTGTACTGAATAATATATCGGGATAGCCACGCCTCCGCATTTTCTTATTAAACAATGTTAATTCCCTTTGATATTTGTACATTATTCAATTTATTTTATATACCTTTACAAGGTATTATACACATTAACGTGTGAGAATTAACTAAGTTTACAAAAGAATAGTTACCGCGAGGCTGGCTGATTATGCTGTTTGCTGCGAGCAGACGGCTGCTTTATCGACTCAATCCGAGATTATAACAAAAAGGACTTGATATGAATATGAAGAACTTGATGCGAAACGTGATAATGCTGTTCGTGTTGGCAACTTTGAACAGCATCAACGGGTGGGCTCAGACAGCCAACGACAATTCCACGAAGTTTGTCGTGCCGGGTGTGGCATACCGTCTGCAACATACGCAATCAGATGCCGGTGTCTATTTATCTACCGTTCAGGTGACTCCTAAAGAACCCACGATTTCTCTCCAGAAGAACACCCGCAAATCTGAAACTTTCTATTTCGAGGAGGTTGCAGGTTACGAAGGCAGTGGCTTCTACAGTCTGAAAGATGGCGATGGGAACTACATCTACCTTTACCTCACCGGCAATAGGAACTGGCAGGTGCTAACCACCACTACGCCCCCTGCCGAGAGTGGAAAAGACATTCGCTGCTTCCTCTTCCGTGTTGCTGAACACGGCAGCGATGGGATGGTGCTGCAGAACTATTACAACGCAGATGCCAGTAAGACCGTCCTGAAGGACTATCTGGGAACGAACAAAGACAAGAAAAACGAGGGAACACCGGTTTATACTGACAAAATAAAATCAGAATGTTTTTCCTTCTGGAAACTGATGACCACCACGGCGAAGGACAAGCTCAAGGTTGAGATTGTCTCGGCAGAGATGCTGTTGTCGGTAACCCCAGAAGGTACGACCCACTATCAGGTGCCGGCAGCAGACCGGGAGGCATACCAGACTGCCGTCAATGCAGCTCAAGCCGTGCTTGACAACTCAAGTGCTACCACAAAGCAAATAGATGATGCCATCACCGACTTAGATGAGGCAACGGCTACTTTCAGAAGTAAGTTCGGTACGTTTACTGTACACGAGTCAGAACTCTACACGCTGGTCAACCGCAACAAGAATATGCTGACCTTTACGGCTGACAACAGCAACGCCATGGTGGCGCGTCCCAACGGTGTCGGCGGTCCTTCTGACAAGCAGTATATCCGTTTTGAGGATGCGGGAAACAATACTTACTATCTCTATTATGAAGATACTGAAAATGCTAAGCACTACCTGTATGCCAGCAACAACGATGCAAAGTGGGGAACGTCCAAAACGGCATTCTCTTTCGCCAGGGTTGACGGCAGTTGCTGTTTCTATACGCTGACGGGCAGCAACCGCATCCTCGGTTCCATTTTCGGCGAGAATTCGAATGTGACTACAAGAACCACCAATAACAATGACAACGACATTTCGCTGTCGCACTGGCTGCTGACCCTCGCCGGAACGGTATATAACTTCCACATCGTCAACAAGTCGGGCACAGAGTCTATCTACAAGGGCTGCGTGATCAGCGACGAGAGTGTAGCGATTGCAGTTCCCGACGTTCTGAAGAGTCCGGGAGCAAGTGCCTACCATTATTACCCTAATTTGGAAGATGCCGTTGCTGGTACGAACGAATATAAAAACAAGACCTTCAACGACCTTGGCGACAGTCGCGACATCTACGTCACCTACGAAGTAGATGAGTCGAAATTCAAGATGAACGACAACGACGTGGCTTACTTCCTGAACGTTGACGGGGTTTATCTGAAGAACGCCAGCGATGGCACCCTGACGTATGATGCCACAGCTGTTACGAATCCAGCTAACTACACCGACGAGTATAAATGGAAGCTGACGGCAACCGACGGCACTTCCGCCATCAACGACCCCTACAACTGTTCCTTTGAACTCTTCAGCAGTAGCGGCAAGAAACTCACGGTGAAGGCATCCGACCTGGAAGCAACATCCAACACGGTGGCATTGTCAACCGAGTCAGGCACAGGCTATATCGACAAGTGGATCATCCTGCAGGGTGCAGAAGGCCACTACCGCCTGATTCCCGTCCATCCGTGTGACAAGCGTTTTGCCATCTACAACAGCGGCGGCACGCTGAAGCTGAAGAGCAGCAGCTACATGACCACCATGCTGGATGCTGACCTGCAGGCACAGGTGGCTCCCATCATCGGTGTCACCTACACCATTGTAAAGAATAACGGTGAGGAGTTCTGCACAGTAACCGGCAACGCTCCGGGCCGCCCCGACCTTCCCGACTACATGAAGAGTCCGCTGGCAACGAACTACCGCTACTATACCACCTTAGCAGATGCAAAGAAAGACGCTGAAGGCAAGGAGGTAACACCTTACCCGGACTGGGCCGTGAGCGGCGGTCACTACTATGTGCGCTACGATTTCAATGCTGCCAACGATGCCTTGGGTACTGGCGAACCTATGCGGCTGAACGGCACCGCCACCTATCTGATGTCTGGCTACCCCAACAAAACAAATTACTATGGGTTCAATTACATGCGTGCACAGTTCGGCAGTAGCAACTGGGAGGCAGCTGCCAAGCAGAACAACTGTAGAGTGGCATGGGTCAGCGGCAGCGGCAACAAGGACAACGCCGAAAGCCATTGGGTGTTCTACGGTGAAGACCCCTATAGCATCACCATCAGAAACAAGGGCATGATGGATGAATTTACGGATGCCCGCTATTTCCTTGGCCCGGTCGTCAACGACGACAATCAGGGTCATGTCTATATGTATAACGATGCAGACCGCAACCTCACCACCAGCACTTGGGCACTTCTGAACAACAACTGCCTCATTGCTACATACTATAACGACAAGACCCGCTTCCGCTATTTCGACGACAGAGAATCGATGTCAACAAAAGTGGAGCTGTTCAGCACCGGCAGCATGCCGGCATCGGCACCCGTCACCATCGAACTGAAGGGTGCGCTCAACAGTTACACCTATCACATCATCGACAAGCAGGGCTACGAGGCTGTCAGCAGCATCGGTACTACGCTGGAGCTGCAGGTGCCCTTCTCCATCAGGAGTCCGCTTGTTCAGACCTACCATTTCTATGACGTTTCCGACTTCACCACGACAACCGTGGATGGTCAGACCAAATACACGCTGAATAGTGGTGCCACGGAACTCACGGAACAGCAGACGGACATCTACGTCACCTACGACGTGAACCCAGCCTACAAGCTTTCCAACAGCCGCTATGCCAACAACAAACCCTACGGCGGCATGGAGTTTGTGCTGCAATATACGAATGCTCCCTACGAAATAGACCAGGAGGTTTCTGACTACCCGAACTTCGGCAAGTATAAGCCTGCCTATCCCTACGTGAACGGCAATGGCGGTTTCTACCTGTTCGGCAGTAAGAAATACGATGGAGCCATCGACACTGGTAATTCAACCGGTTCGCGTTACCAGATTAACTTCGTGAGCAATGGTAACGAGGACGACCCCTACGACGTGAAGATTGTCTTCCCGAAAAACTTCGACAAGGCATCGCAGCACTACGATGCTACCAACCCCGACAATAACAATTTGAAATACTACTCGTGGTTCTGTACCTACGACGACAGCGAGCAAGGCGTGGTGACGACGCTGACACAGGAAGATCGCAGTAGGCTGGAATATACCGATGCGACTTATGAGACGAAAGCGCAGTACGCCCCATCGCGCTATATGCTGATTGGCGCCACCACGAAAGCCGTTTCGCTCTACACCCGTGAGACGTTCAATGGCGAGCACCTGCTCATTGACAAGTACCAGCACATGTGGAAGAGTGAATACGACCACCCGGCTTCTGACGGTAGTACGGTGAAGAAAGCGGTAGAGGCAAAGGGCGTCTCCCTGCACACCTTGGACATCGACAAAGACTGGTTCCGCAAGACCAACCCCAGACTGTTGGTGGGTAGAGAAGTGACGTACAACCAAAAGAATGACAACCTTACAGAAACGACCGGCACAGGCACCATCAAACCTCTCACGACAGATACTGGGGATGCCCTTGACAACGAAAAACTCTGCCACTGGTTCCAGACGGTGGATATGGGGGCCGTGTTCGAGATTAACAAGACCGCTGCCCCACCTATTCTCTACCTGCTCGACAATCACCGCTGGATTATCCACCAGCAGCGCCTGACCAGTTCGTCAAGTGAACGTTTGCGTCGCCTGAACAGTCCGCTCGTGAAGAAATACCATTGGTATAAGCTGAATGCCAACCAGGTCAATGCTGCCAAGATAACTGACTACTACAAATACAACTTCAATACGAACACCACAGAAGCAAACTCCTTATATGTGGGCAGTACAACGGATCTGGCTGACTGGCAACATGTTGACTTCGATGCCGCAGATGCTGCCACCACCACCTATTTCGTGACTTACGAGGTTGAGGATGTTTACAAGTCGGGATATGACCCCACGACCAACAAGATCATCCCCAATGTGCTGTTTGAAGAAAACACCTCGCTTGTCACTCCTACTCCTGCCACCGACGGCAACACCATCGTCATGGGCACCAGTTCCAATGACTACTATGACCAGGAAGAGGCTGCTGTCGTGATGGCGAACATGCTGAAGGGGAATCCCGAACCGGAGATGCTCTGGCAGATTCGTCGCAACACCAACATTGACGAGGAGTGCGGCTGGAAATACGGAGAGGATGATAAATCCAAGACATCTGTAGAAGATAGTTATACAGCCAACGGACAGAACGACTTCGACCCCTACAACATTCAGGTGGTCAGTCAAAAGCGTGTTGACGACAACAATCCGGCAAGGTTCCTCACGCTGCCTTATACGGGGACTCCGGTCGCAGCCGTCATCCAGGAAAACGGCGACATGACGCTGACCGAGGGTGCTCGCATTATTGCAACACCCCAGACACAGACTCCGGGCATCCTTGAACAGCGCACCGGCACCACCTTCATGTATGTGGAAGGAAACGATAACTACGGTGAGATGGTGAGCCGCTTCAACCCCGACTATGCCCTGCGCAAGAAAGACGGGAAACTGATTGTTTACAAGAAGGATGCCAACAACGACGATGCGCGTGCACGCTTCACCCCGGTTACACCTTATAAATTATATATCAAGCAGCGCGGTTCCAGCACCTGGGACCTGGACGGACTCGATGTATATGCCGTTACCGGCCACGAGATTGTATTCAAGAAATACCACCGTTCGCTGTGCGACTATAAGTTCTATTCAGACGCAAGTGGAGAAGAACAATACCGCATCTATGTGAACCCCGTAAACGGTGGTGGCATCTATGCCATCTACGATGTACAGGGAGCTAAGTTCTTCAGCTCTGTCGCAGAATTGCGGGCAAGCACCGACCCTGCTGCTTGGAACTTCCTACAGATGGGTGTGGGATTCCAGGAGAAGAGACGAATTACAACGCCACCAACTTGGGTATCTACCTCGGACTGAACGACGGCACCGGCACCTCGCACCTCACCGACGAGGAGGTTGCCAAACTGACGCCCGCAGAGCAGTCGTTCCTGCAGACAGACGGCTCACGGTCGCTGCACCTGCTTGGCAGAATGGGCGGCATGCAGAATCCCGTCTGCACAGGCAGCGACAATAACTACACAGTGACGCAGGCGCCTGCTACCGGCGACGACAAGGTGGGCGCACTCACGGGCAACCACTACCTGCCTTCGATAGGGCGTGCTGCCAATGTGGGACTGCTCTCGCCACACAACGACTTCCGCCGCATTGCCGAGACCTACAAGGACAACAACGACTACTACTTCCGCGAGGGTCGCTGGCTGTGGGGCTTTGTCGGTACACCCTACAACTTCAAGATGGTGAACAAGGAAACTGGTGAAACCAAGGTGTTTGCCGCCAAGAAGACCTTTACTACCGACGGTGACACCAAAACCTATACCGGCTATGAGACCAATCCGGTGCTGACCGCTGAAACAGCCAGCGATGACTATGCCACAGACTGGGAGATGGGCGACGGCTACACCGACGACTATGACACCGGCACCTTCACGCTGCGACTCCTTGGCACCGACAAGTATGTCATCATGCAGGCCTACAACAGGCCCACCCTTGTCCTGCAAACGGCTGGAACCACGACCACCGACTTTCAGCAGCGCTCCTTGAAGGCCTATCCGTGGAACTATTCTGATAATAAGTACAAGACGGTGAAGGTGAACATCTACCAGGATGTTGTGGAGGGTGAGCCGGTACTGACGAAGACTTACACTCCTGCCGACCGTGCTTTCATGGCAGGCGACGTTATCGACGGCACCACAGGCCACTTCTACCTGCGCCATACCGACGAGAGCGGCAATGCCATCAACAGTGAGTCTAAAGATGAGTATGGGCAGCCCATACCGTTCGACAACAACCTGCGCGACCTGCCTTACGACCTCATCCGCAAGTTCTGCGACTATACCATTGCCGACGGCACTAACGTTACTACCCTTAACGGGCGCAAAGCCTTCACCGTGGATGATACCGACGACGAGCAGACGATGAACGTCATCTTCACCGTGCAGACACCGGAGAGCACCGGCAAGCGCATTCCGCGATTCGTCAAAGAGAGCGAGCTGGAAACCTTCAAGTCGCTCAAGGACAACGCCAACTTCAACGGTCGCCACAAGCAAGACTACTACTACTTCATGGACATGTGGGAAGACTTGCACAGTTATATGTTCGTTTCCAAAAAGAATATAGACCAAACAGCTCGCGTCCCCACCTACACAGACGACTACATCTGGGCATTCGGCTACAACAACAACCGCTTCCTGGTGGAGAATGCCGACCAGCTGAAGTGGTACTTCGTGGGCAACCCATACGCCGTCAGAGTCTATAACGCCTATTCCGAGGTGAAAGACATGAACCTGGGTACCAACAAGCAAGAGGCTAACACCTTCGTCTTCAATACCGATCGCAAGTATGACGATGTGGCACTGATGCACAGCGACAACAATGCTGCCTACTCCAAGAACGGCAAGTTCTATTGGGAGATGGTCGATGCCATGCGCCGAAACTCTGATGGTAATTACTACGATCTGAACAATAAATATGTTTCCTACCGAAAGGACGTGGTGGAAGACAATGCCTTCTCGCTGCGTGTGCTGGGCGACGAGCACTTCACCGGTGCCGGTTCGGGCACTTATCACTATCTGTCCATTAACTACACGACGAAGTCAGACGGAACTTTCAATAAGTACGAAACTAATGGAAGTAACGACCTGAAGACCAACACGATGAGCACCAAGCACCTCTACTTGCTGAACGGCAATACGCTCGATCCGCGTGGCAACCTGCTGAGGAACTCCATGCTGACGTTCCCGACGCTCCACCATGCCAGCGACTCCATCGCTAACGTCATCACCGCCATGCCGATAGCGCGCGTCTATCTGACCGTCTATGACCATGAGGACTGTACGAAGAAGTTGACCGACAACGAATTGTCGGAGCACTATGCCGTCACCGAGCAATTCCAGGGCGTACCCGATAACCTGAAACGCCAGTTCTGTAACTAAACCTGGGTGAGCACCGACACCAAGCCGGAGGTGCTTTCCGACCCTGCCAACTCTCACAATAATATGCTGACGGGCGACTATGCCACCGTCAACGACAGCGAGGTACACCTCTATGCCACCTTTAAAGAGACCGACGACTCACCGTTCTGTACGCTCGACGAAGACGGCACTCCCGTGCTGAAGCGCAGCAATGCCTTCGGTGCATCGCCGTGGTACAACATGAAGATTGGCAACCTCTGGGCTAAATTCGACAGCAGTCTGCAGGGCTATCGTGAAGACGTTACCGGCAACGTGCTCAACAACTCGCAGCTGACCTTCCCCTTCGGCGATAATCTGGCTCAAGCTGCCGCCGACCCCGCTAAGGCATCGAAGATCTTCAAGATGGGTCTCCACTGGGCACTCATCGGCGACCCCTATAACTTCACGCTGATGAACCGCCGCGACCGCATCCTACTCAATGCCGATGGTACGGCTCAGGCTCTCGATGCCAACAGCAACTACCAGTATGAGAAGGCATACCTCAAAGAGACGGAAATCAACACCACGGCCAACGCTACGGTTTGGACGCTGATGAAGAATGCCAAGAAAAACGATGCCAATGAGTATTTCCTCTCTGAGAGCGACACCCGCCGCTCACGTCTGTCATCTACCATGCCACCGTCTGGCGCAAGCAGTTCGGCGCAGGCGGTCTATCCCATCACCAACGCCGAAGCCACCAAGAACTTCTACCAGCTGAACGGCACTAAGCGCATAGATACGGGCAACGGTTATGCCATTGGCTCAGCGGTGACATTGCAGTCCATCGACACCGAAGGCGTGCAGAACGATGTATTCGACGCTATTGTCAATGTCTATAACAAGATGAACGAACTGGTGGCTACCACCGGTTGGACGGAACTGCCGCGCAACAACGCCACCTGGAGCAGCGAACTGCCTATCGACGTGAAGCGCTGGGGCTGTAACTACCACTTCTGGGCAGACGAGACCATGACAAAATATCCGTTTACCGATTACAAGCAGAAAGTGGATGCCAGCGGCAATATGATACCGCTCGACGACACCACGACTCCGGGTGAATACCTGATACAGAACGGTGGCACCGTCTATGTGAACTACGACTACGACGAGTCCATCTATTCGTCGGAGAACGAATACCGCTGGGTGAATATGTTCTTCAACTGGGATTCCACGCACAAGATCTGGCCGAAGAAGAGCAGGGACTTTGAGTGGTACACCACCGAAGACTGGGAATACAACACAGAATATGCCTCTGACAATACGAAAGCACCTTATATGTTGCGTGCATCGACTCAACTCTATCGTACCTACGACTACTACGACGGACAGAATAATCCCACCATCAAGTATAAGGAAACCAAGGAGGGATGGATTTCAAGTCCGGCAAAAGACAACGGCAACATTATGAAGACAAAGGCATACGCCTACGAGCGGGAGCAGAATAAGGAGAAGGAGCAGAAATGGGCACTCATAGGCGACCCCTACCGCTTTATCCTCTACAACTACAACCGCAGGAACGAGGCGAGCACCGACAATGCCTACTATTTGTATTATAATGATGGCGCCATCACCAATAAGGATTTCCTTGGCTTGAGCACCGAAGAGCGTGCCACCAAGCAGGGCATCTACTGGACATGGAAGATGGATGGAACTAACTATTCCTATACCAAACTTGCCAATCCTTCCGACCCCGACATAAATGATGAGGAAAAGACCTGTGAAACGACAACGTATGTGCGCGAGGGTCTGCCCGCTTCTTCATATACTGATAATGCAAGGCTGCAGTTGCAGACGGGTTACCTTGCCGTCTGCGACATGGAGGCAAAGTCGCTCTATCAGACTTCGGGTACGCTGGTGGGTGCTGTCAAGGCTTACGCTACCTTCAAACCGGAAACCGAGACGATAACGGTGGACAACTCCAAATCGGCGACTTCCGAAAAAGGCTTTAACAACAAATATTATGCCTACTATCCGCCGAAAGGTACTACGGCAAACGGTAACCCTACCCGTGGAGCCGAAGATGAACCTTCTTATTATTATCAAAGTGGGAATGCTACTAATGACTACAGTTTGTGGAAACAGAAGTACGGTAAAGAAGGCAACGTATGGCAGGGACCGGGCACAGCAGAACCAGAGTCCTCGAATACCACCTATAAGCGCACGCAGACGTTGGAAGACAATGCCGATGATGCACAGAATCTGGTGGCAACAGGAGGAGCGTCTCCTGATGCCGACCATCTGAACACGGGTGGTGCTGCACGCTTCCTCGTTGTGCCGATGCAAGAGAAGGCTGCCACGGTGACCTTCCACCTCGACCCGACCATATATACCAATGGTACAGCCATCAGTGGGAAGTCGAAACGAAACTTCACCACCAACCCTATCTGTGACTACACCACCAACAACTATGGTGTGGACAATACCATCGCCCTGCCGTGGATGATGCGCCGGCAGTATTGCGACTACACCTATTATCTGGTGGAGGATCCCGGCAGTGATGCCCCGGAGGATAAGACCAACTTGATTGACGACCTTACTTTTGAAACAGATAAGTCTTCAAAGACGCACAGACTAACAGAGCGCAGCAGTGCTTATAAGAGTTTCTGGAGAGATGGTGATAATAAGCTCACGCGATTAGAGCCGAACGCCAAAGGCGAGGTAACCATCCCTCACAACTGGGACGGCAAGCACGTCTATCTACGTGTAACCTATCAGCCCACCACTGACTTCGCAGCGAGCACCAACACGGGTGACGACGATGCTGCCAAGGCAAGCACCGTGAAGTGGATGAACATCGTCAACCAGGAAAAGGGCAATATGCTGCAGTATAGCCGTTCTAAGGGTACAACGGGCGACAACACCAATCCGGGTGCTTTCGCTACCAACGACTACCTCTGGGCTGTAGAGGGCGACCCATACGGCTTCGTGCTCCACAACCGATATGCCGTGCATGGCTTCAACAACGCAAAGGCCAACGAGCATTGGAGCAGCGTGCTGACCACCGATGAGGTGAACTCCGATGAGAATTTCAACTACGATGATACGGAGAACAACACCAACTTCGCCAGTGGCAAGAAGTCTGGTCTGCTCTATTCGAAGGTTGAGGCTACAGCATCGGGCAAGATGACCACATCTGATTCCGATGCCAACAGCATCTATGAGGCGATGACGGGCAACTACGACGGTGCTATGCTGTTGCACCCCGTGGCAGCGCCGGTGAACGTGCAAGACCGTAACGGCTACAAGTTCTATTCTGCCTTCCTCTTCAATGCTACCAATAAGTGGCCCGTGCAGTTGAACTACATGGAAGACTGGGATGTCATGCGTAACGTATTCGCCAACTGGCGTCTGCAACCGCAGACGGGTGACCAGCTGCTGCCTTACTACAACCGAGCAGGTTATGTGGGCGGACTGAAGGCTGACGTGGCAGCTAACGCGGCATTCATGTTGAACGACGAGTCGGTTAATGTGCCGGCACTGTTCGGCAGACTGAGTGCAGGCTCGGCAACGGCAGCAGAGATAGAGCAGGCACGCCAGATAGCTGAGAATCCTGCCAACATCGTACAGTTGGAGGAGAACCACTTCTACCGCATCCGCAAGTTCTCTGATGTGGAAGGCGGCGGTGAGTATCTCACAGGATACATCCACAAACTGGAACTCGACAACCAAGACGGCACGGCACTCCACACGTGGGGTAAGAACGACACGAAGATAGCCAGCTACATCACCCAACTGGAGGGCGACGAAGGCAATCCATGGGCTAACGGACTCTATCAGAACCGTCTCAGCATCCTCTATCCGGAGCGCGACCAGTCGTCGGTATTCCGCTTCACTAAGAATGAGTACGGACAGTGGAAGATGGAGACGCAGGGACTCGTCGTCAGCAACAATGTGATGATAGAGCAGCCGGCAGAACCGACAGGTGAGGATAAAGACAATATGTACTACGAAATCCAGGACATCGGTCTGGGTGCCATGCAGATGCGTACGGCTGCCAACGTAAACTCTGAGGCTCACTACATGAGCTACAATCCTGCTACGGCTAAGTTCGGCCTGAATGTCGATGCCGGTGAACTCAATATCGCCAACAGCATCCACGACACGAAGTGGCTCATCGAACCTGTCGGCACCACGGCTAAAAACGCGGCAGGCAACACCTACCAGCGGCCGCTGAAGATCAAACTCACCACGATAGGGGATGCACAGTATGTGACACTTTATCTGCCATTCAACTACACCCTTACGGGTAGTAGCGGACAAAAAATCATTCCATTGGCAGGTAATATCGACAATTTGCAGCCAGTGTCATCTGGAGCTTCCAATAATTTCTATCATGGAACATTCCAGATGCAGGATATGCCGGGAACCATCCCAGCCAATACACCTGTACTGGTGAAGGCAACCACGGAACAGGCACCTGACGGTTATGCCTATATCAATCTGGTAAGCGAGGCTCCGACTTCTTCTGCAGCTGGTCCTTCATCACTGTTGCTTCGTGGTGAGAACCTGACTCAGGTGCTCGACGAGTCTGTGCTCGGAGGCGAATCGGACAAGCGGGTATTCATCTTCGGTGCAAATAATGGCAAAGCCGGTTTCTATGTCAATGCAGGTCGCGACTATGAGAACAAGGCCAACAACCTGTTCATTCCGCACAACAGTATCTACTTTGTGCTGACCAACAAGCAGATAGAAGATATTAATAATGGCAAAGCCATCACGGTTGAGATCTTCATGGAAGATGATGAAGCCACTGGTGTGGATTCAGCAGTCAAGAGTCAGCAAGGCGACGGCATCATCTACGACTTGAGCGGACGGAAAGTCAACCGTATTACCCGCCCCGGCATCTATATCCGTAATGGCAAGAAAATAGTTATCAAATAAAGTGGAG
>CAZLPO010000068.1:0-12710 GCA_964561385.1 uncultured Prevotella sp. | reverse complement strand
CCTCCGGATGCTTGGCGGCAATGTGCTTCACAACGTTCTCGCACGAGTTGCGGCGATCGTTGTAGGGCGAGCCAGCCAGCTGGTGCTTCACGACGCTGTCGAGCAATACCAGACGATAGCCGTCGGGCTTGAAGGGGAAGTACTCGAATTCGCGGCTGCGGCAGTCGAGACGCATCAGGCAGCCAGCCTTGCCAAAGACGGAGGCAAACTGGTCCATGATACCGCAGTTGACACCGCAGTAGTTGTGCTCGGTGGCCTGTCCGGCGAGCACCATGTCCCACTGGCTGACCTTGTTGTCACCGAAGATGTCGTTCAGACCGCAGGCGAAGCAGCTCTCCATAGCGGCACTCGACGACATACCGGCACCGAGGGGCACATCGCCGGCGAAGGCAATGTTAAAGCCCTTGACAGGAACGCCCAGCTTCTGGAACTCCTTGGCGATGCCGTAGATGTAGCGTGCCCATGAGGCCTTGGGGCCTGCGGGGTCGCTGAGTTTGAAGTCCACGCGGTCCTTCAGGTCGATGGCGTATGCCATCACGGTGTCCTCGGTACCGTTGGCGCGCATCTCGGCTGTGATGCCCTTATCGACAGCGCCTGGGAAGACGAATCCGCCGTTATAGTCGGTGTGTTCACCAATCAGGTTGATGCGACCGGGCGATGTATAAACATTACCAGTTTTTCCGTCAAAGTGCTTGATGAAGCGACTTCTTACAAATTCAATGTCAATCATTCTGTTATTAGCTTATAGTTTGAAAATAGTGTGTAATTAATCTACCTTGATGTCCTTGTTCACGTTCTTGCAACCGATGGTGGCATAGAACAGGATGTAGGCCAGCATGCCGATGACGAGCCAGTAGGAGGCGATATTGCCGGCTGAGCTGGCAATGACCTGCTGGATGAGCGGCATGACGCCACCGCCGACCACCATCGTCATGAAGATGCCGGAGGCAGCCTCGGTGTACTTGCCAAGACCCTCGACCGAGAGGTTGAAGATGCCGCCCCACATGATGGAGGTGCAGATACCGCAGGCAGCAATGAAGAACGCCTTCACGGGGATGTCGTGACCGTCGTAAACCACGGTGCTGCTCTCGGGCATGAAGATGGCGATGAGCAGCAGGGCAATGGCGATGCTCGTCACGACAATCATCTGGAGCGAGGTGGACACCTTACCCGAAATGACGCTCGACGTGGCGCGGCCCACCATCATCAGAATCCAGTAGATACCGGCTATCACGCCGCCGATGGCTGCAGAGCCTTCGAAGCCCAGCTCGGTGACGTAGAACTGCAGGTGCATGGGGATACCGATCTCGATGCCTACGTAGAAGAAGATGGCGATAACGCCCAGCAGACAGTGGCGGAAAGCCAGCGGGCTGCGCTCGTACTTAGGCTGCTCCTTACCCAGTGTGGGCTCGGGGATGGAGACGCGGCTGATGATGACGAACGAGATGGCAAAGACAGCCATACCGATGAACAGCAGGGGAGCAACGTTGCTCATGCTGGTCTCAGCGGTCACCGTGCCAACCAGGATACCTGTGAGCATCGGGGTGAGCGTAGCCGTCAGCGAGTTCAGCGTTCCACCAATCTGGATGAACTGGTTGCCGCGGTTGCCGCCGCCGCCCAGGATGTTGAGCATGGGGTTCACCACGGTGTTCAGCATGCAGACGCAGAAACCGCAGATAAAGGCACCCAGCAGATAGATCAGCAGGTTCAGGGCAACGGGAATGCCGTCGTACGTGAACACATAGGTACCGTCGCCGGCAATGCTCGAGATGTACTGGAAGGCCAGTCCGACGATGCCCACGATGAGGGCGATGAGGGCCGTCTTCTTGTAGCCGTACTTGATGAGCATCTTTCCGGCAGGAATGCCCATGAACAGGTAGGCGGCAAAGTTCATCAGGTTACCCCAGGCTTTGGCAAACGGATAGGTGAAGCCCCAGATGTTGCCGAAGGGCGCACCCATGTTTGTGACAAAGCTGATCATCGCGAAGATGAAACACATGGTGATGATGGCCACCACCTGTGTGTTGTTCTTTTGTTGTGTCATATCGTTAGCTTAGTGTTGTTTCACTTATTTGACCACACCGAACTTGTAGATGGTCTTCTGCTTGTAGCGCTGGCCGGGATTCAGCACGACGCTGGGGAAGTAGGGACGGTTAGGACTGTCGGGGAAGTGCTGGGCCTCGAAGCAGACGGCAGAGCGGAAGGGGAACGTGGCACCGCCGGCACCCTTGTAGCCCGTAGCGTAGTTGGCCGTGTAGAGCTGCATGCCGGGCTCGGTGGTATAGACCTCCATCGTGCGGCCGCTCTTGGGCTCGGTAACGCGGGCGGCGAAGCTGAGTTCGCCTTCTTCGGACTTGTTCAGCACGTAGTTGTGGTCAAAGCCCTTACCAAACTTAATCTGCTCGTTGTCGGCCTCGATGTCCTTTCCGAAGGGTTTCGGGGTGCGGAAGTCGAACGGCGTACCCTCAACCTTGAGAATCTCACCCGTAGGAATAGCCGTTGCGTCGGTGGGCAGGTAGAAGTCGGCGTTGATCTCGCAGATCTGGTCCAGAATGTCGGGTGTCGGGTCGGCGGTACCTGCCAGTGAGAAGAAGGCGTGGTGCGTCAGATTGACGATAGTCTTCTTGTTGGTGGTGGCCAGATACTCGATAACCAGCTCGTTCTGGTCGGTGAAGGTGAATTCGACGGTCACGTCCAGCTCGCCTGTGTAGCCTTCCTCACCATAGGAGGAGATGCGGTGCAGGGCCAGCGAACGGGGACCCATCTGACGGGCGTCCCACACCTTGGCGTTGAAGCCTACGTTACCGCCGTGCAGGTGGTTGGGACCATCGTTCAGGGCTACCTGATACTCCTTGCCGTTCAGCGTGAACTGACCCTTGCAGATGCGGTTGCCCCAGCGGCCGATGAGTGTCGAAAGGTAGGGCTCCTTGCCGCTTGTCAGCTGCTTGATGTCAGCGTGTCCCTGAATGACGTTAGCTACGTTGCCATCCTTGTCGGGAACCATGATGGCGCAGATGGCACCGCCATAGTTCGAGATAGCTACTTCATAACCTTTACGATTCTTCAGAATGTAAAGATCAGTCTTCTTACCATTGATTGTGGTCTGGAAATCCTTGCGGTTCAGACCACAAAGATTCGCATTTTCTGTTGTGTTTGCCATATTGGTTTGTTTTAAGTTTATAGGATTTGCGATTTGCCTACAAAGTAACGAAAAATAAACCAAACAAACAAAGGAAACGACGTAAAAAACGTTTAGCGCTATGTTAAAAACACCTAAATGACCGTTTTCAGATAGTCGGCCACCACGTAACTGCTACCGCCGACGAAGATGAAATCGCCTGTGTTTGAGTCGCCTATGGCTGCATCGACGGCCTCCTTGACGCTAGCGAAGCAACGGCCCGTGAGTCCCAACTGCTGACCCAGTCCCAGTACCGACTGTTCGGGCATAGCACGCTTGGTGCCGGCCTTGCAGAAGTAGTAGGTGGCGTCTTTGGGCAGCAGCGACATGATGCCGTACACATCCTTGTCACTCAACACGCCAAAGACGATGCGCAGCTGGTCGCATGGCTGATCAGCCAGTTTTTTGCCCAGGTATTTCCAGGCGCCGATATTGTGTCCGGTGTCGCAGACGACCGTCGGCCGTACCTGTACGGTTTGCCAGCGTCCCATGAGTCCGGTGAGTCGGCTGATGTTCATCAGCGCGTCGTTGGTCTCCTGGTTGACTGCCTTTAGGTTCTGCTCACTCTCGCAATGGCATAGATAGCCCTGCTTCAACAGTTCATTCAGCACAGGCAGCACGGTAGCCATGTTCTTGGGTTGATATGGACCGCCAAGTTCACAGTCGAGTTCACCCACATGATTCGTCTCGTAGTGGTAGCCGCCCTGTGGCCTCTCCTCGTACGACACAATCTCAGCATGTTTCTCGGCAAAAACGATGGGAGCGCCCATCTCGTCGGCAAGCGCTTGGAAGACGGGCTGTGTTTCGGGGGTCGTTTCGCCGATGACGACGGGTACACCTTTTTTTATTATACCACCCTTCTCCATTGCTATCTGCTCGAGCGAATGGCCCAGCATATCGGTGTGGTCTAAGCTGATGTTCGTGATGACCGATACCAGCGGGGTGATGATATTTGTGGAGTCCAGACGGCCGCCTAAGCCCACCTCGATAACAGCTATGTCGACGTCCTTGTCGGCAAAGTATTTGAAAGCCATCGCCGTCGTAATCTCGAAGAACGAGGCACCGATGGACTTAAAAAACTCCTGTCCTTGTTCCACAAACTCTATGACATACGACTCGGGAATGGGCTTGCCGTTGATGCGAATGCGCTCGCTGAAGTCAACCAGATGGGGCGACGTGAAGAGTCCCACCTTGTAGCCCACTCGCTGCAGGATGGCAGCCAGCATGTGGGAACAAGAGCCCTTACCGTTAGTCCCTGCTATGTGAATGGATTTGAACTGGCGGTGCGGATGATTGTAATGCTCATCCAGCGCCTCGATGTTGTCAAGGCCGCTCTTATATCCTTGCTGACCCTGATGCTCGTAGTTTGCTGTCTGTTCAAACAGGTAACGGGTGGTCTCTTCGTATGTCATATAGCCTATCTGAGCTTAACTGAAATAGTTCTTGAACCGCTGGAAGATGGTGTCCTTCGTCTGCTTGTCGCCCTTGAAGTTGTCGCTGTTCTTAAAGGCGGTCAGCGCCTCCTTCTCATCGCGGCTCAACGTCTTGGGAACGTAGACGCTGATGTTGACTACAAGGTCGCCCTTGCCGCTGCCGTAGCCTTGAAGGGCAGGCAGTCCCTTGCCACGCAGACGGAGCGTCTTGCCGGGTTGGGTACCGCTGTCTATCTTGATGCGTAGCTTCGTCTTTTCGATGGTCGGTATCTCTACGTCACCTCCAAGTGCTGCTGTCGGGAAATCAAGCAACAAGTTGTATATGAGGTCATTACCATCTCTGATGAAGGTGTCGTTGGGCTCTTCCTCAATGAATACCTGGATATCGCCGTTCATACCATTGTTGCGACCGGCATTTCCCTTGCCGGGCACGTTGACAACCATACCTTGGGCAACGCCGGCAGGAATCTTGATTTCAACGACTTCTTCGCCCTTGACCACACCCTCACCGTGACACTCATGACACTTGTTCTTGATGATGGTGCCCTCGCCACCACAGGTGGGACAGACGCCCTGTGTCTGCATCATGCCAAAGATGCTCTGTGTGGTGTGGGTGATGACACCGCTACCGTGACACGTCTGACATTGCTCGCGCGTGCTGCCCTTCTCGGCACCGCTACCGTTACAATGGCTGCACACCAGGTCCTTGCGTACCTTGAACTTCTTGGTCACTCCCTGGTTGATCTCTTCCAGCGTGAGGCGCACCTTCAGGCGCAGGTCGCTGCCGCGATGCTGTTGTGGCTGATGACGACCGCTACTGCCTCCGAAGCCTCCGAAGCCTCCGAAGCCATGTCCGCCGAAGATGTCGCCGAACATCGAGAAGATGTCGTCCATATTCATCGATGTGGCACCGAAGTCACTGAAGCCGCCCGTGCCGCCGCCAAATGGACTGTTGAAGCCGAACTGGTCGTACTGCTGACGCTTCTTGGGGTCGTGCAGCACGTCGTACGCCTCAGCTGCCTCCTTGAACTTCTCCTCGGCATCCTTGTCTCCGGGATTGCGGTCAGGGTGGTATTTGATGGCTATCTTACGATAGGCCTTCTTGATTTCGTCTTCCGTTGCAGTCTTTGCAACGCCAAGCACTTCATAGTAGTCTCTTTTCTGTGCCATTTTCTTACTTCTTACATCTTAAACAGACATCTTACTGTCCTACTGCCACTTTGGCATGACGGATAACTTTGTCGTTGAGCTTGTAGCCCTTCTGCAGACAGTCAATGACCTTACCCTTCTTGTCGTCACCCATGCCTGGCACCATTGCCACAGCCTCGTGGACATCGGTGTCGAAGTCGGCGTCAGCGGTTTCAATGAGACTGACACCCTGTCCCTCGAGAATCTTCACGAACTTTTGGTGGATGAGTGTCATACCTTCACGCAGCACTTCGGGATCGTCGGTCTTGGCACCATTCTCGATGGCACGCTCCATATCGTCGATGACGGGCAGAATGGCAGAAATAACCTTCTCGCCGCCATTCAGAATCAGCTCAGCGCGCTCCTTTAGCGTGCGCTTGCGGTAGTTGTCGAACTCGGCAACCGAGCGCAGGTACTTGTCGTTAAGGGTTGAAATCTGCGACTTGAGGTTTGTGATTTCATCAACTTCCTCTGCCTCTGCCTTCAGTTCTTCTTCGGCGCTGGCCTCGTTCTCTTCTACGGGAGTCTCGTTCAGGGCCTCCTCTTCTATGTTCATATCTTTCTCTTCCATGATAGCAGTTTTTATTTGTCTTTTCTTCCCACACAGCAAAAACCGTGCCTAATTTTCAATCCTTAATCTTCAATCAGGCGTAAAGTTCGGCTTTCTTTTCCTTGATGGCCTCGTCGTAGATGTAGTCGTCGTACGTCGTCAGCTTGTCAATGGTGCCGCGTGGCGTCAGTTCTATAATGCGGTCGGCAACTGTGTTGATGAACTCGTGGTCGTGCGAGGCAAACAGGATATTGCCCTTGAACTGTATCAGGTTGTTGTTGAAGGCCTGGATGGACTCCAAGTCGAGATGGTTAGTCGGCGTGTCGAGGATAAGGCAATTGGCGTTCTTCAGCTGCATACGGGCTATCATGCAGCGCATCTTCTCGCCTCCTGAAAGCACGTTGACATGCTTCAGCACGTCTTCTTCGCGGAAGAGCATGCGCCCAAGGAACGACTTCATCGTCACCTCGTTACCCGGTCCCCACTGTGACAACCAGTCAACGAGGTTCATCTCTGACTGGAAGAACTCGGTGTTGTCGAGCGGCAGGTAGGCGGTGGTGATGGTAACGCCCCACTTGTAGGTGCCGGCCTGAGCTTCTCGGTTGCCGTTGATAATCTCAAAGAGGGCAGTCATCGCCTTCGGATTATGGCTTAGGAAGACAGTCTTCTGACCTTTCTCAATCGTGAAGCTGACGTTGTCGAAGAGCACCGTTCCGTCGGCATCGACAGCCTTCAGACCCTCCACCTCGAGAATCTGGGTGCCCGGCTCGCGCTCCATCTGGAAGATGATGCCGGGATATTTTCGCGTAGAGGGGGTGATCTCCTCGACGTTCAGCTTCTCCAGCATTTTTTTGCGCGAGGTGGTCTGCTTCGACTTGGCCACGTTGGCAGAGAAGCGGCGGATAAACTCCTCCAACTGCTTGCGCTTCTCCTCAGCCTTCATCTTTTGGTTCTGTGCCTGACGCAGGGCCAGCTGTGACGACTCGTACCAGAAGGAGTAGTTACCCGAGAAGAGCGTCACCTTGCCGAAGTCGATATCGACGGTCTGAGTTGAGACGGCATCGAGGAAGTGACGGTCGTGGGAGACAACGAGCACGCATTGCTCCAGGTTCGACAGGTATTCCTCTAACCACTGCACGGTGTCGAGGTCGAGGTCGTTCGTTGGCTCATCGAGCAACAGGTTGTCAGGGTGGCCGAACAGAGCCTTGGCCAGCATGACGCGCACCTTCTCGTTGTTCGAGATATCCGACATTTGCTTGTAGTGCTGACTCTCGCTGACACCGAGGTTCTGCAACAGCTGGGCAGCCTCGCTCTCGGCCTCGTAGCCGTTCATCTCGGCAAAGGCCATCTCGAGCTCTGCGGCACGGTTGCCGTCTTCTTCGGTCATCTCGGCTTTCGAGTATAGTGCCTCGCGCTCCTTCATGTTATCCCACATGGGCTTGTGACCCATCAGTACGGTGTCCATCACCGTGAATTCGTCGTATTTGAAGTGGTCCTGTTCGAGCACGCTCAGGCGCTCGCCCGGCTGCATCTCCACCGAGCCTTTGTTGGGCTCGAGCTCGCCGCTGATGGCGCGCAGCAATGTTGACTTGCCGGCGCCGTTAGCGCCGATGATGCCATAGATGTTACCACTCGTGAACTTCAGGTTGACGTCTTTGTAAAGCGTCTTTTTACCAAACTGGATAGCCAGGTTTGTGACTGTTATCATCTTCTTTCTTTTACCTTATTTATTATTATGGGGTGCAAAGGTACTATTTTTTCCGCAGACGGCCAAATTATTCTTGAAAAACTACCTGCGTCGGAACTCCGAACAGACGATGGCCGTCGCAATGGCTACGTTCAACGATTCCGCACCATCGCCCTGACGGAAGGACGGGATGAGCAACCGGTGTGTCACCTTTGCGCGTATGCGCTGCGAGATGCCATTTCCTTCGTTGCCCATGACGATAATTCCGTTTGGCGTCAGCGGCTGTTTGTAGATGTCATTGCCGTCGAGCAGCGTGCCATAGACGGGTAGGGTGGTGCTGTCGATTAGAGTCCCGAGGTCAGTATATATAATGTTCACGCGTGCGATACTGCCCATCGTGGCCTGCACCACTTTCGGGTTCCAGGCATCGACGGTGTCCTCGCTGCAGTAGATGTGGTCTATGCCGAACCAGTCGGCGATTCGGATGATGGTGCCCAAGTTGCCGGGATCTTGAATGCCGTCGAGGGCTATTGCGAGCGTGTCGGTAGGCAACTGCTTGGACTGCTGTGGGATTGGGAAGACGGCAAGCACCTCCTGTGGATGCTGCAGGAAGCTGAGGCGACGCAGCTCGTCGGCTGTTACCTGTTGTGCGTCCGTGCGCTCTGTCGTGGAGAAGAGCATCGTGGGTGTGAAGCCTGCGCGCATCAGGTCACCGACCACCTTGGGACCCTCAGCCACAAAGAGTTGTTCCTTCTGCCGGTACTTCTTCTGTTCCAGTTGGTGAATGAATTTGATTTGGTTCTTACTGATCATTTCGTGCAGATTTATTCCTTTTTGGTTGCAAAGATAAAAATAATTATTTACCTTTGCAATCCAAACCGCAAGAAAACGAGTGTTGAGACCTATATTTCTCTTTTTTGTCGCTGCCATCGTGCTGGTGTCATGCTCCGAGACGAAGTTCGTCCCGGAAGGACAGTACTTGCTCGATGGTGTCAAAGTGCAGGTCTCTGAACAGGGATACGAAGACATCAACGTTGGACAGCTGAAGAACTACGTTCGTCAGCGTAGCAACGCCCGCTGGTTCTCGGCTCTCAAACTGCCTCTGCACACTTACTCGTTGGCTGGACGCGATACCAGCCGATGGATCAACCGCACGTTGCATGCCATCGGCGAGGCTCCAGTGCTCTATGACACTGTTCAGGCTCGACTTTCGTGTCTGGACCTTCAGCGTGCACTCCAGAACATGGGCTATCTTGACGCCAGCGTCGACGTGAACACGCAGACGCGCGGCAAGAAGGTTGTAGCACACTATGTGCTCTATCCTGGCGAGCCCTATCGCGTCGGACGTGTAACGTATGCCATCGAGGATTCGGCCATCAGTCGCCTGTTGAGTCTCGATGACAGCACCTGCTGGGGAATCCGAAGCGGTCAGCGGTTCAATGTGTCGCAGCTTGATGCCGAACGTAAGCGCATCACCCAGCAGCTCACCGATCGTGGCTACTTCCGCTTCCACAAGGATTTTATGACGTTCCTGGCCGATACCACAGCTTCGTCACACGAGATTGACGTTACGTTGTGGCTTCACAAATATCCGCGCAATCAGGCTCCTGACACGCTGCACACCCGCTATCAGGTGGCTACCGTCAACTTCGAGAGCGGTAGTCCGACGGACAGCGTCATACACATACGCCGTCACATATTGCAGGAGAGTTGTCACATTGACCCTGGGACCGACTACTCGGCTACCGCCCTGCGTAATACCTACACCAGTTTCGGACGTATGGGCGCCATCAAATATACAAATATCAGCTTTGCAGAACGACCGGATACGGCTTTGCTCGACTGCACCATCCAGTTGCAGACTAACAAGCCTTCGACTATCAGTTTCCAACCGGAAGGCACCAATACAGCTGGCGACTTGGGAGCAGCAGCATCGCTGACATACCAGAACCGTAATCTCTTCAAAGGCTCCGAGATGCTGACCGTCGAGCTGCGTGGCGCCTATGAGGCCATCCGCGGACTTGAGGGCTACCACAACCAGGACTTCGTTGAGTACAGCCTGGAGACGCGTCTGAAGTTCCCGAGGTTCATCATGCCCTTCCTCAGCCGCGACGTCCGCCGACGCAGCAATGCCACCAGCGAGGTCTCGCTGCTCTATGACCTGCAGGACCGTCCCGAGTTCCACCGCCGCGTTGTATCGGCTGCCTGGAGCTACCGCTGGGCTCCGCAGGGTTTTCGTCAGTATCAGCTCGACATGCTCAACCTGAACTACGTCTTCATGCCCTGGATTAGCGATACGTTCCGTGAGACCTATCTTGACGACGTCACCAGTCGCAACGCTATCCTGCGCTATAACTATGAGGATCTGTTCATTACGAAAATCGGATTCGGATACACTTATAATAATGGCCGCATAGCGTTGAAGACCAATGTAGAGAGCTCGGGCAATGTGCTGAATGCGTGGTCGCACCTGTTTGGGGCCGAAAAGGATCACAACGGACAGTATCGCATCTTCAACATCGCCTATGCGCAATATGTCAAGGCCGACATCGATCTGACGCGCAGCATCAGTCTCGATTATCACAACCAACTGGTGTTTCATATCGGTCTCGGCGTGGCCTATCCCTACGGCAACTCAACTGTGCTGCCTTTCGAGAAACGTTATTTCTCGGGTGGTGCCAACAGTGTGCGAGGTTGGAGCGTGCGACGACTGGGACCTGGCTCCTTCAAAGGGAAGGATGGGCGTATCGACTTCATTAACCAGACGGGCGACATGAAGCTGGATTTGAATATGGAGTACCGCACGCACCTGTTCTGGAAACTTGGCGGTGCACTATTTGTTGACGCAGGCAACATCTGGACGCTGCGTGACTATAAAGACCAGCCGGGAGGACAATTCACTTGGAAGAGCATTCCCCGCCAGCTGGCTGTCAGCTACGGTTTGGGACTGCGTTTCAATTTCGATTACTTTATCGTGCGCTTTGACCTGGGTATGAAGGCGGTCGATCCTGCCTACGATGGCGACTACGCTCCTCATTATCCTATTTTCCATCCGCGTTTCAGTCGCGACTACGCTTTCCACTTCGCTGTCGGACTGCCGTTCTGATCTGTTCTCGACGAGACGCCCTATTGTGGTCGGGGAATGTCAGTGAGCTTGACGAGCCACTGGCCGTTATGCTCGACAACGGATAGCGTATAGTTGTCGGCATCTCGGTGCTGTAGCGGCGCACCGAGACTGTCAGCCAACAGGTAGTCTCTGACGCTGAGTGAGGCTATGGCAGACGTATCGCTGACAAGGTAGCAATCGTTAAGCTCAATAATGGCTCCTGCTTCACGTGCGTTAAGTGTTTCAATGTCATCATGCGTGATGCCCGTAGCGACAAATTGTACCCAAGGTTTGCTGTCGTGGGTAGCGTGCGTCAAGGCAGCAGCGTAGTCGAAGTTGAAGTAGGCCTCGGCGAAGTCGATGGCGGCGCTGCCTGCGTGATGCTGCTTGGCAGTATCATTCTCGGAACAGGCTATCATCAGCGTAACGGAGAGTATAAAAAGCAGTTTTCTCATGATTAAAGTCTTAATAAAGTACAAAGGTAATGAATTCCTTTGGTTATCCCGCTATTTTTTGTTACTTTTGCAGAAAATTAACGACAAATGCTTAGATTTATATCCTTTGGAAGCGGTAGCAGCGGTAATTGCTACTACCTGTTTACCGAAACGGATGGCCTGATAATTGATATAGGAGTAGGACTCAGAACACTGAAAAAGCACTTTGCAAACTACGGCTTGAGCCTTAGTAAAGTGTGTCGTGTGCTGGTGACTCATGATCATGCCGACCATATTAAGTCGGTGGGGAGCATCAGCCATGAGTATCGCCTGCCGGTATACGCCTCGGAGAATGTTCACAAGGGCATCGACCGCAACTACTGTGTGCAGCGTAAAATCAGCGCTGAACTGAAACGTGTGATGGTGCCGGGAGAGACCATGCAGCTGGGTGAATTCCGCGTGACGCCCTTCAGCGTACCCCACGATGCTACCGAGAACCTGGGTTTCATGCTGGAATGCGAGGGAGTGAAGTTTTGCCTCATCACGGATGCCGGCAGTGTGACGGAAGAGATGAAACGGTTCATCTTCGAGGCCGACTATCTGGTGATTGAGGCCAACCATGATGTCGAGATGCTACGACAGGGACCTTATCCGCAGTACCTGAAAGAACGTATACTGAGTGACAACGGCCATCTGTGCAATGCCGACTGTGGACAGGCCATCGCAGAGAATATGAGCGAACATCTGAAGCACGTGTGGCTCTGTCACCTCAGCGAGGAGAACAACCACCCAGAACTGGCCCGCAAGACGGTGGAGACTGTCCTCAGGCAGTATGGCATTGTGGCTGGCAAGGATTTTGAGCTCGAAGTGCTGAAACGTAACGTTCCGACAGGTATTTTCGAACTTTTTCCCTGATTTTCTTGCAGATATTCTGGAAAATGAGTAATTTTGTGCCATTGAATAAACAATCGATTTATTAATTCATAGAAAAACAACAACAAATTATGAGCCAAAAAAGAGTTTACCTCTTCGGTAATGGTAAGGCCGAAGGAAACGCAAAAATGCGTGAGGAACTTGGCGGTAAGGGTGCTAACCTTGCTGAGATGAACCTGATTGGTGTTCCCGTTCCTCCAG
>CAZLPO010000067.1:0-12802 GCA_964561385.1 uncultured Prevotella sp. | reverse complement strand
TCTTCTGAATATCAGCACTTCAAGTGTCTTGTCGTTTGATTCGAAATAGTTCTTGATATCAGCAGCCAGCATACGTCGCCTTTACTGCTTTTACTCATACGTAGTGCAAAGGTACAAATATTTTCTGAGATTATTCACCGCCAACCACAATTTTACGCATTATTTAATATAGAACTACTCAACCATCCGGAGACTCATTTTTTTTCTGCCATTTTGCCACATTGCCACTTTGCCACATTAAGGATGTGGGGAAATGTGGGAAAATGGTGGGTGATATAATTAGAATAATAATATAATATATTATATTATTATTCTAAGGTATGAGTTTGGGAGGTGTGCGCATGTCTGCAGGTGCTTATTGTGGCAAAGTGGCGTTGTGGCGTTGTGGCAGTACACAAAAGGGACGGTTCCTTTTGTGTACTTGTTAACAGATTTTTAGAGGTTATGGAGAGCCGGAATTTGGCGGGGGCGCGAAAAATGCGTACCTTTGTAGTGTCAGAAGCGAGGGATGGTTTGCTTGACCTAAAGCGACGGCAAGCGCGCTGCCAAGCGGCAGTCGGCAGCAGCCCAGGCGGAAGACAGACGAGAACTAAAAGTTAAACCAACACAAAAACTAAACAACTATGGCAAAAGAAACGATTACACTGGGGATTAATCTCCGAAAGAACAAGAACGCACACTCCCGTGCCTACGGCAAGTACTATCCTGAGGTGGACCGCACGGACACGCTGTCGCTGCGCGGCTTCGCTGAGCACCTGACCAACCACGGTTGCCTGTTTGGTCGCGACGTCATCGAGGCGGTGCTGACGAAGGTGGTGCAGTGTCTGCCCGAGCTGTGCTCGCAGGGCGTAGCGGTGAAGCTGGGCGACCTCGGCATCTTCTACCCCACGGCACAGGTGGCGAAGAACGGGGCGCTGACGGACGAGACGCTGGCGGGTGCCAACCCGAACGACGTGGTGAAGGCCATCCACATCCGCTTCCTGCCCAACTCCTCGAAGCTGGACAACATCACCGGTCCGCAGTTCAAGAAGAAGTGCACGATGGTGTTTCGCGATGTGGTGGAGTCGATTGACGACCCCTCGAAGCCCGGCTCGAAGATCACGGCGAAGCGCACGCTGCAGGAGGTGATCGCAGGGCAGAACGCGGACGCAGGTGGTGACGATGGCGATTAAATTAAGGTCAAGAATTAGAGAATTAGAGAATTTTGAATTAGAAAGAAGGAGAGAATGGCCATTCGGACCAAGGGTGCGCAACAAGCCTGCATAGCAATTCTCTGATTCTCAATAATTCAAAAAAGAAATTCTCAAATTCTCTAATTCTTGATAAGAAAAAAGGATTGAGCGATGAAGAAGACGAGAGTGATTGAGATAGCGGTGAAGATGGTAGTAGCCGCGCTCACAGCATTCATCACGGCCATCACGACGACGAGTTGTGCCGGATACGGACCATTCTGACGTGAGACGTGAGACGTGAGGCGAGATATGTGAGGTGGAAAAACTTGAAACCTGAAACCAAAAAAGAGGGGGGAACGTAAAAGAATGAAGAAAAACTTTTGCGTTTCCTTTTTTTTGTGTACCTTTGTCAGCCGAAACAGAATCTTGACGCATGAACAGGCTTTTTTGGGCTGTGATGGCATCGGCGGTGCTGATGCTGTCGTGCAAGGGAAACCAGGCGAAGGGGGACGACGACGCCCCTGCCGACACGGTGACTGCCGCCCCCGACACATCGGACGCGGACACGCTGGAGCGGCTCATCATGGAGACGCCGATGCCGCAGGCCGCCGATGAGCTGTTCGACGACTTCCTCTTCAACTTTGTTGCCAACAAGCAGCTGCAGACGGAGCGCGTGGCGTTCCCGCTGACGGTGACGCGCAACGGCGACACGACGCAGATGCAGCGGCAGGACTGGAAGATGGAGCGCTTCTTCATGCGCCAGGGCTACTACACGCTGCTGCTGGGTGCCAAGAGCGAGATGGCGGCGATGAACGACACGTCGCTGACGGCGGCTACGGTAGAGAAGATATACTTCAACACGGGTGCCGTCATACAGTACCAGTTCCGCCGTCTGCGCGGGGCGTGGATGCTGACGCAGATTGACACGCAGCCGCTGTCGTCGAACCCCAACGCGTCGTTCCTGACGTTCTACCACCGCTTTGTCACCGACACGCTGTTCCAGACGCAGAGTCTGGCGCAGGAGGTGGCGTTCTCGGGGCCCGACCCCGATGACGACTTTGCGCAGATGGAGGGCATCCTGACGCCCGACACGTGGCTGGCTTTCGCGCCTGAGCTGCCCGATAAGATGATCTACAACATCGTCTATGGCGAGCGCCGCAAGCCCACGGGACGCATCATCTTCGTGCTGCGCGGCATTGCCAACGGACTGGAGGTGGAGATGACGTTCCAGCGCAAGGACGGCGAGTGGCGGCTGACGAGACTGAACACATAGCACACAGAGAGACACGGATGAAGGACTTTTCAGACTATAGCCTGAAGGCACACAACACGTTTGGCATCGAAGCCCGGTGCCGCCGCTTCCTGGAGTACGCCACCGAGGGCGAGGCCCGCGAGGTGGCTGCCGTGCTGCGGCAGTCGGCGCTGCCCTATATAATAATAGGTGGGGGCAGCAACCTGTTGCTGACGCGCGACTTCGAGGGCATCGTGGTCCACTCGGCCATCAAGGGCTGCACGCTTGACGAGACGCCCACGGGGGCGCTGATGACGTGCGGCAGCGGCGAGACGTTCGACGACATGGTGGCTGCGAGCATCGCCGCCGGCTACTCGGGATTGGAGAACCTGTCGCTGATACCCGGCGACGTGGGTGCCTCGGCGGTGCAGAACATCGGGGCCTACGGTGTTGAGGCGAAGGACGCCATCCGCCAGGTGCGTGCCGTCGAGATAGCCACGGGACAGCCGTGCGTGTTCTCGCCTGACGACTGCCGCTACGGCTACCGCGACAGCCGCTTCAAGCACGAGTGGAAGAACCGCTACCTCATCACGGCGGTCGTCTATGAGCTGCAGAAGACGTTCGTGCCCCGTCTGCAGTACGGCAACATCAGCAGCGAACTGCAGCGCCTCGGCATCGCCGAGCCTACGCCCCAGCGGCTGCGCGAGCTCATCATTGACATACGCCGCAGGAAGCTGCCCGACCCCGCCGAGACGGGCAATGCCGGCAGTTTCTTCATGAATCCCGTGGTCAGTCGCGCGAAGTACGAGCAGCTGGCTGCCAAGTATCCCGACATGCCCCACTACACGGTGGACGATGCCCACGAGAAGATTCCCGCCGGCTGGATGATAGAGCAATGCGGCTGGAAGGGGCGTGCGCTGGGACGTGCCGGCGTTTACGAGAAGCAGGCGCTGGTGCTGGTCAACCTGGGCGGTGCCACGGGCGCTGAGGTGGTCAGTCTGTGCGAGGCCATCCGCCGTGACGTCAGCCAGCGGTTCGGCATCGCGATAAACCCCGAGGTGAACATCGTGTGACTTTGCCACAACGCCACAATGCCACTTTGCCACAATAAGGAAATTGAGAATGATGAAGCTGACTTTTCTCGGAACCGGAACATCGTGCGGCGTGCCCACCATCGGCTGCCAGTGCCCCGTGTGCCAGAGCCGTGACCCGCACGACAAGCGCCTGCGCTGCTCGGCACTCGTGGAGACGGCGCAGACACGCCTGCTCATTGACTGCGGGCCCGACTTCCGCCAGCAGATGATGACACAGCCCTTCCGCCGCATCGACGGCATACTCGTCACCCACGCCCACTACGACCACATGGGCGGCATGGACGACGTGCGCCCGTTTTGTCAGTTTGGCGAGATTAACGTCTATGCCGACCCCACGGCGCGCCGCGGACTGCTCGAGATGCTGCCCTACTGCTTTGCCGAGCACCGCTACCCAGGCGTGCCCGCCATCGGGCTCCACGAGATCCGCCGTCACGAGGGCTTCACCATCGGCGACCTCGACATCATGCCCATTGAGGTGATGCACCACGAGCTGCCCATCCTCGGCTTCCGCATCACGGAAAATCGTCTCACGTCTCACGTCTCACGCCTCACGTACATCACCGACATGAAGACCATCGGCGACGAGGAGCTGCCCTACCTGGAAGGCACCGACGTGCTTGTGGTCAACGCCCTGAGACAGATGCCCCACCACAGCCACCAGACCGTCGACGACGCCATCGCCTTCGCACGCCGCGTGGGAGCACGTCAGACCTGGCTCATCCACTCCAGCCACCACATCGGGCTGCACGAGGAAGTGAACCGCCAGCTGCCGCCCGACATACAACTGGCTTACGACGGACAGGTGATTGAAATAGAATAAGTAAAAACCGAATATGATGAACTACCTGATACTAGCCCTGCTCATAGTACTGGCCGTCGCCGTCGCCGTCGTCGCCTGCGACTTCTACCGACTGAAGAAAGCCTTTGCACACTTCAAGGACCGTGCCGAACGGAAATCGAAGAACTACGTGTTCCTCATCAACCGCGACTTCGAGGTGAAGGCCACCAACTACTATGACCGCAACCCCGAACGCCAGGACAACCAGCCCCGCGTGCTCGGCAACGTGCTCCACTGCAAGAGCGGATGCGACTCGGGACTATGCGGCTCGGGACTGTCGTGCCACACCTGCCCCATACGCTTTGTCATCAACAACGCGTTCAAGAACCGGCGCGACTTCAGCGACGTCGAAGCCACGATGGAACTGTATGACGAGAAAAACGAAGTGAAGAAGACCGACGTCAAGGTTAGCGGCGAACTCGTCTACGCCAACACAAGACCCTACCTCATGGTTAGCGTCGCCTCCGACGCCCCAAAAAGCTCCCATATCCTCTTTTCAGCTTCCTGAAAAGCAGGAACAGGTCGATGACCGTAACGCTGTTGCTCACGATGCTGGCAATGTAGTCGCCCCGCGTCATGTCCTCGCGCTTGACGAACACGCTGTTCCACAACGTTGTCGCACGGCGGCTGTCAGCCTGCAGCTCACTCTGCAGCTCATCCTTGCCACGCGCAACGTCGGCCTGCAGCACGTCAGCCAGGAAGCGCGCCAGCGGACGCTCAATCCACGGCTTGCGCTTGACAAACACCAGCAGCAACACCAGCACGTGAAACACAGCCACCACCAAGTAGGCCAGCGGCAGCGCCATGTAAGCCGACAGCCAGTGGGCCACAGCCAGCGACACGAACAGCATGACGGCAATGACCAACAAGAAGAACACGATGGCCAAGGCGGCGGCCGTCAGCAAGCGCACCACCTTGTCCATCACGTCCAGCTTGACGTATTCCTTCTGCAGCCCCAGATAGTGCTTCAGCACCTCTCCCAGCTGCGTGATGGTCTCAACATTCTTGTCGCTCGACAGCATAATCTCTCAATCTCTCAATTGAAAAATTACTCCTCGTCAGTCACGTCCTGAATGTCGTCCACCAAGTCGCCCACCTCCTTGCGGCTGAGCTTGATGTTATGCTTTTTCATGAAGTCCTCAACGGCATCGGTAATCTTGATGCGAGTCTCCTGTCCCTTGTCGGGAGCCATGAGGATACCGAGAGCAGCGCCGGCGATTGCACCGCCAAGGAAAGCGCCAATGTAGCCAATACTTTTCATAGTCTTGTTGTATTAAGTGAATAAACTCCTGTTGATAATCTATCGCAAAAGTAGGTGTTTTTTTTCGAAAAGTCAAGAAAACTGGTGTCATTTTTTGTTAAAAAACACAGATTTGCCTCATTTAACAAAGTTTAGGTAGCAAAATGACCGATTTTTCCACAGGATTTTGTAATTTCGCGCTGTCATAATGACGAATCAACAACAAAACATTCAAATAAAACAATTAGAGAAATGAAAAAGTACATGGTATTATGCGCAGGCCTCAGCCTCGCAATGGTGTTCGCAAGCTGCGGCAAGAGCAGTGAGAGTGCTTACAAGAAAGCCTACGAGAAGGCAAAGTCGCAGGAGACGGCTCAGCAGATGCAGCAGCCCACACAGCCCGCTACCACCGTCACACCCGCCACAACCGTCACACCCGTGCAGACACAGCCTGCCACGCAGACAACCGTGGCCACGCCCGACAAGGACGTGCGTGCTGAGAACGTACAGCTGATCAGCGGTGAGGGACTCAGAACCTACAGCGTCGTCGTCGGCTCATTCAAGGGACAGGCCAACGCCGAGGGACTGCAGCAGCAGCTTCGCGACAAGGGCTACAACGCACAGATCGTACGCAAGGACGCCGTCGACGGTGCCTGGTATCGTGTCGTAGCAACAACCTTCGACTCGAAGCCCGAGGCCGTCAACAGCCGCGATGCGCTGCGCGCCACCTATCAGGGTGCCTGGTTGCTCTTCAAACAGTAAGCAGCATTGGCACGCATCCTATCCATCGACTACGGTAAGAAGCGCACCGGATTAGCAGTCACCGACCCTCTGCAGCTCATAGCGGGAGGGTTGGCGACTGTTTCTACTTCTGAGCTCTTCCAGTGGCTCCAGGCCTACATCGCACGCGAACCCGTGGAGCGCATCGTCATCGGTGAGCCCCGGCAGCCCAACGGACAGCCCAGCGAAAACATGGCACGCGTCGAGCAGTTCGTCAACCGATGGCGAAAGGCCGTTCCCGAAATACCCATCGACTACTTCGACGAACGCTTCACCTCCGTCATCGCCCACCAGGCCATGCGCGACGGCGGACTGCGCAAGAAAGCACGCCAGGACAAGGCACTCGTTGACGAGATCTCAGCCACCATCATCCTCGAGGACTACATGCGCTCACGCAAATAGTCAAATAGTAAATTGTCTAATTGTCAAATTGTAATGATACTACCTATTTATATATACGGACAACCTGTGCTGCGCAAGGTAGCCGAGGACATCACACCCGACTACCCCGACTTGAAGCAGCTCATCAGCGACATGTGGGAGACACTCGCCGAGAGCGAAGGCATCGGCTTGGCAGCACCGCAGATAGGACGCGCCATACGCCTCTCAGTCATCGACCTCGACGTGCTGAGTGACGACATGCCCGAATACAAAGGCTTCCGACGCGCATACATCAACCCACACATCGTTGAGCGCGACGACACCAACACCGACTCCAGCGAGGAAGGTTGTCTGTCGCTGCCCGCCATCCACGAAAAGGTGGTGCGCCCCACGCGCATACGCGTGCAGTGGCAGGACGAGCAATTCCAGCAGCACGACGAGTGGGTGGAAGGCTATCTGGCACGCGTCATGCAGCACGAGTTCGACCACCTGGACGGACACATGTTTATCGACCGCATATCGCCCCTACGCCGACAGCTCATCAGCAGCAAGCTGCGCGCGCTGACACAGGGACGCTACCGCTGCGGCTACAAGACAAAACCCGTCAGACGATGACAAAAAAGGCCTGGTTACTCACCGCCGTCTGCATCCTGACACTCTCGCCCCTGAGAGCGCAGTACAACATTGACCGTCTGATAAACATCGGACGGTCAGCGCTCTATTATGAGGACTATGTGCTCTCCATGCAGTACTTCAACCAGGCCATCGCCGCCAAACCCTATCTCTACGAACCCTGGTTCTTCAGAGGCGTCGCCAAGTTCTACCTCGACGACTTTGCAGGAGCCGAGGCCGACTGCACACAGGCACAGCAGCGCAACCCCTACGTAACCAACATCTACGAGCTGCGCGGACTCTGCCGCATACGCCTGGAACGCTACAGCGAGGCTGCCGACGACTACACCCGCGCCCTGCGCTACGATCCCGAGAACCAGTCGCTGTGGCACAACCGCGTGCTGTGTCACATACAGAACAAGGAGTACGCAACCGCGCAGGCACAACTCGACACCATACTCACACACTGGTCGCAGTATGCACGCGGATACGCCATGCGTGGCGAGATATACCTGCTGCAGAAGGACACCGCCAGCGCCATCAGCTCGCTTGAGAAAGCACTCGAGATCGACCCCTACGACGGCGGCACATGGGCCGACCGCGCCGTCATCAGCCTGGCACGCAGCGAGTGGAAGGAAGCCGAGGGATTTCTTGACAAGACCATTCACCTGCTGCCACGCCACGCCACCAGCTACGTCAACCGCGCCTTGGCACGCTTCAACCAGAGCAACCTGCGCGGAGCAATGGCCGACTACGACACCGCCCTCGACATCGATCCCAACAACTTCATCGGACACTACAACCGCGGACTGCTGCGCGCACAGGTGGGCGACGACAACCGTGGCATCGAGGACTTCGACTTCGTGCTGCGGCTGGAACCCGACAACCTCATGGCACTCTTCAACCGTGCCCTGCTGCTCGAGCAGACAGGCGACCTGCGGGGAGCCGTGCGCGACTACACGAAGGTCATCGCCGACTACCCCAACTTCTGGTTCGGACTGCAGCACCGTGCCAACTGCTACCGCCGGCTGGGACAAACCAGACAGGCTGAACTCGACGAGTTCCGCATACTCAAGGCACAGATGGACAAGCGCTACGGAGGACGACAGCCGCGGCTGAACCGCCGCCAGATGCGCAAGCGCAGCGATGAGGACATGGAGAAGTACAACCAGATAGTGGTGGCCGACGAGCAGGAGGTGGAGCACGAGTACAAGAGTGATTATCGAGGACGCGTGCAGAACCACAAGGTGGACGTAGCCCTGATGCCCATGTTCGGACTGGTGTTCGAGCACACACGCAACGACGTGCGCACAGGCATCGCATACGACCGACACGTCGAGGCCTTCAACCGCCAGGCACGCCAGCGACAGCTATACGTCAGCACCGACCAGCCGCAGCTCGACGAACAGGCGTCAGCACGCTACTTTGCCTACATCGACTCGCTCACCACACAGCTTGCCGACTTCAACGCTCAGCTCGCCACACGACTCTTCCTCAGAGCCGTCGCCTACAGCGAACTGCAGAACTTCGAGAGTGCCATCGACGACCTCTCAACCTACCTGCAGATGGACAGCACATCGGTGCTCGCACTCTGGCAGCGTGCCGTCTGCCAGTCGAAGCTGAACCAGTTCCAGGCCTCGCAGGGCACCAACATCGACATGAAGACAGCCAACGTGCTGGGCGACCTGACAGACGCCCTCCGCATGGACCCGCAGAACGCATACCTCAGCTACAACCGCGCCACACTCTACGCCTACCGCAAGGACTACCAGCGCGCCATCGATGACTACACACGGGCGCTGCAGACAGACCCGCAGATGGCTGAGGCATACTACAACCGCGGACTGTGCCGCATCTTCGCCGGCGACAAGGAGACGGGCATTCAGGACCTGAGCAAGGCGGGCGAGATGGGACTCTATGCCGCCTACAACCTCATCAAACGTTATCGATAAATAGAAGAAAGACAATATACACATGATATCCGTAGAAGGACTGAAAGTCGAGTTCGGCGTCAAACCGCTATTTGCCGAGGCCAGCTTCGTCGTCAACCAGCGAGACCGCATCGCACTGGTGGGCAAGAACGGCGCAGGCAAGTCAACCCTGCTCAAGATTCTCTGTGGACAGCAGCGTCCGACGGCAGGAACGGTGAGCATACCAACCGACTGCATCATTGGCTACCTGCCGCAGGTGATGAACCTGCAGGACGCTACCACCGTGCGCGAAGAGGCACAGAAGGCCTTCGCTAACATCAGCGAGATGGCGGCACGCGTGGAACGCCTGGAACGGCAGATGAACGAGCGCACAGACTACGAAAGCGACGACTACATGCAGCTGGTAGAACGCTACACCACCGAGCACGAACGCTATATGATGATGGGCGTTGAGAGCCGGGAAGCCGATCTCGAGCGCACACTCATGGGACTGGGCTTCGAACGCACAGATCTGGAGCGCCCCACGGCGGAGTTCTCCGGAGGATGGCGCATGCGCATAGAACTGGCAAAGATACTGCTGATGAAGCCCGACGTGCTGCTGCTCGACGAGCCCACCAACCACCTCGATATCGAGTCCATACAGTGGCTCGAGCAGTGGCTGGCACAGTCGTCGTCGGCTGTCGTACTGGTCAGCCACGACCGTGCATTCATCAACAACGTGTCGAACCGCACACTTGAGATCTCCTGCGGACGCATCATCGACTACCGCGTCAAGTACGATGAGTACGTGCTGTTGCGTCAAGAGCGCCGACAGCAGCAGCTGCGAGCCTATGAGAACCAGCAGAAGGAGATGGCCGACATGCGGGCCTTCATCGAACGCTTCCGCTACCAGGCTACCAAGGCGGTACAGGTGCAGCAGAAGGTGAAGCAGCTGGAGAAGATGGTGCCCATCGAGATTGACGAGGTTGACAACTCAGCCATGCACCTGAAGTTCCCGCCCTGCCTGCGCAGCGGCGACTATCCCGTCATCTGCGAGGACGTCGGCAAGGCTTATGGCGACCACCAGGTCTTCTCCCGCGTCAACCTCACTATCAAGCGCGGCGAGAAGGTGGCGTTTGTCGGCAAGAACGGCGAGGGTAAGTCAACACTCGTCAAGTGCATCATGAATGAGATACCGTTTGACGGCAGCCTGAAGATAGGCCACAACGTGCAGATAGGCTACTTCGCACAGAACCAGGCACAGCTGCTGGACGAGCAGCTGACGGTGTTCGACACCATCGACCGCGTGGCGACAGGCGACATCCGCCTGCGCATCAAGGATATACTCGGCGCCTTCATGTTCGGAGGCGAGGAGGCCGACAAACGTGTAAAAGTGCTCAGCGGCGGAGAACGCAGCCGCCTGGCGATGATACGCCTGCTGCTGGAACCCGTCAACCTGCTGATACTCGACGAGCCCACCAACCACCTCGACATGGCATCGAAGGACGTGCTGAAGGAGGCCATACGGGCCTTTAACGGTACGGCCATCATCGTCAGCCACGACCGTGAGTTCCTTGACGGACTCGTATCGAAGGTCTATGAGTTTGGAGGTGGCAAAGTAAGGGAACATCTTGGCGGCATATACGACTTCTTGTCAAGGTTCGAGGCGACGGCGAGAAACCAGGAGACGTCGAGATACGAGATACGAGGTGCGAGGTACGAGAATACCTCAAACCTTATTGTGACAGCAAACAATTCTCGAACCTCGAACCTCGAACCTCGAACCTCGAACAAACAGAGCTACGCCGAGCAGAAGGAACAGCGCAAGCAGCTGAACAGAGCCGAGAAGGCCGTCAAGGACAGCGAGCGCAAGATAGAGCAGATGGAACAGCGCATGAAGGAGCTCGATACGCTGCTCTGTGACCCTGCCAATGCCTCAGACATGACGCTGGTCACCGAGTACACCGACATCAAACGGCAGCTCGATGCCGAGGTGGAACGCTGGGAGGAACTCTCGGAGAAACTGGAACAACTACAGAATACATAAACTATTAAACGCATAATATGGAAATTAAGAACATTGCAATGACGATGGCTATGACAGTGATGTCGATGACATCGATGGGGCAGGAACCCCTGAAGTCGGGCATTAACCTGGCCGACATGGACACCAGCGTGAAGGCTGGAGACGATTTTTACCAGTATGCCTGCGGCGGATGGATGAAAGTCAACCCGCTGCCCGCTGCCTACTCGCGCTATGGCTCCTTTGACCGACTGGCAGAGGACAACAACAAGCGCATCAACGGTATCCTGAAGGAACTGCAGGAGAACACCTACAAGGAGGGTACCACCGAGCGTAAGCTGAGCGACCTCTACAAGCTGGCGATGGATTCCGCACGCCGCGAGCGCGAGGGTGTGGCACCGGTCATGCCGCTGCTGAAACAGCTGGAGGCTGCCAAGACGATTGCACAGCTGAATGCCGTGCAGCTGACAATGGCACCTTATGGCGACACGCAGTTCTATCGCGCAGGCATGGGCGCTGACGAGAAGAACGCTTCGCAAAACATCCTCAGCGTCAGCCAAGGCGGACTGACACTCGGACAGAAGGACTACTATCTGGAGAACGACGAGGCAACGGTGAAAATCCGCGAGGCCTACAAGAAGCACATCGTGCGCATGTTCCAGCTGTTCGGATTCTCCAAGAGTGCTGCCACGAAGAAGATGCAGAACGTGTGGAGCGTGGAGCTGGCGCTGGCAAAGGTGTCGAAGAGCCGTACGGAACTGCGCGACCCGCAGGCCAACTACAACAAGACGACACTGGCCGACTTCAAGAAGCAGTACCCGCACCTGCGCCTCGAGGAGGTGATGAACGCACAGGGATTGAAGTCGGAATTCATGCAGGAACTGGTGGTGGGACAGCCGGCATTCATGGCTGGCGCCGAGGCGCTGTTTGCCAAGATGAAGCCTGCCGTCTACCGCGACTACATGGAATGGGGGGTCATCACCGGTGCCGCTGGCTTGCTGACTGACAAGGTGCGCCTGGAGAACTTCGATTTCTTTGGCAAGACACTCTCGGGACGCAAGGAGGAGCATCCGCTGTGGCGCCGCGCTACCAGTCAGGTGCAGGGCGTCATGGGACAGGCCCTCGGCAAGATATACGTCGAAAAGTACTTCCCCGCTGCTGCCAAGGAGCGCATGCAGAAGCTGGTGAAAAACCTGCAGATAGCCCTCGGCGAACGCATCGCCGCACAGGACTGGATGGACGACTCCACGAAGGTGAATGCCCTGCTGAAGCTCAGCACGTTCTACGTCAAAGTGGGCTATCCTGACAAGTGGATCGATATGTCGAAGCTGACAATAGACTCTGAAAAATCTTACTATGAGAATATGCAGGAGTGTGCTAGGTTCTGGAACGAGTACTACATTGACCACACGGCAGGAAAACCCGTTGATATCGAGGACTGGTACATGACACCGCAGACGGTGAACGCATACTATAACCCTACCACGAACGAAATTTGCTTCCCTGCTGGTATTCTGCAAG
>CAZLPO010000066.1:0-12869 GCA_964561385.1 uncultured Prevotella sp. | reverse complement strand
TACATGGCGAAACCATTGATGTGGATTCGTTGCGCTACACGCTGAACAGCGACGGTACGGCAACGTTGACGACATGTCTCTACACGAAGACTCCAGAGATTGTTATTCCATCGACCGTTAGCGACGGCACACAGGACTACACGGTGACGAAAATCGGACAGAATGCCTTTGACGGCAGACGTTTCATCACCTCAGTAACGTTCCCGGAGACGCTGGAGTATATGGACTACTGCTCGTTCCGCTATTGTTCGGGACTGACGGCGGTGAACATTCCGGCCTCGCTGAAGGAACTGAGCTCATCGAACTTCTCGCAGTGTACCAGCCTTCAAACGGTGACCATTGCCGCTGGCTCGCAGATGACGAAGGTCGATGAGGCAGCCTTCTACAACTGTAATAAGCTGACGAGTATCAACCTGCCTTCCACAGTAACAGAAATCGGTACCAGTGCGTTCATCTATTGCAGTTCGCTGACAACGATAGACCTGCCCGCGTCGCTGACCAGCATCGGGGAGTTTGCGTTCTACTACTGTAGCAAACTGGACGGTATCACCATTCCTGCAAGCGTAACTACGATAGGAAACTATGCCTTCGCTGAATGCAGTAGCATGACAGACATTACCATTCCAACGAAAGTGGCCACGATAGGCAACTATGCGTTCTATGGCTGCAACGGACTCACCGCCATTGAGATTCCCGCTTCTGTGACATCCCTTGGCGAATACGTGTTCAGTCATTGTAAGAATCTGACCTCCGCAACCCTCCAGGAAGGTATAACAACCCTTCCACGCGACCTGTTCTCGGAGTGTACGAAGCTGGCATCGGTAACGATTCCGCAGACAATCACCAGCGTCAAACGCGGTGTGTTCTATCAGTGTACGGCACTGGGCAGCATCACCCTGCCTGCCGGTGTGACGGAGATAGGCGACTATGCCTTTTATGGTACGCCCATCACGACGATCAACATCCCCTCTCAGGTAGCCAGCATCGGCGACTATGCTTTCTATGATTGCAGCAATCTGACCACTATGGATATCCCCAACAGCGTGACGACAATAGGACGGTATGCTTTCCGCGGCTGCAAGCAGATGGAAAGTATCCATCTGCCTACCGGCCTTACGAAGATATCAGACTACCTGTTATACGACTGTCTGTCGCTGACATCACTGACGCTACCCGATGGCATCACGGAAATTGGCAACAGTGCCTTCCACAACTGTAAGTTGCTGACTTCGCTCATCATTCCTTCCGGCGTTACGACCCTCGGACAGAGCGTGTTTGAAGACTGCATCGGACTGACGGAGGTAACGTTACCTAACAGCGTAACCAGCATAGGAAATTACCTGTTCCAAAGATGTAGGGCACTGACGGGCATCACGCTGCCCAACAACCTCAGCACCATCTCCTATGCCATGTTCAACGGTTGCACGTCGCTTGCTGCCATTGAAATTCCAGCAAGCGTGACAAAGATAGAGAGCTATGCCTTTGAAGAATGTACGGCGCTGAAAGAAGTCGTCATCCCTTCGGGTGTGACGAGCATCGGTGATGGTGTGTTCAAGAACTGTACCTCATTGGAGAAGGCAACGTTGTCCGATTATATCACACAGTTACCTAGAGATATTTTTTACGGATGTACGAGTCTCAGCTCGTTCAACTTCCCGGCACAGCTGACGACCATCGGCAGCAGTGCTTTCTATAAAAGCACTGCCTTGCAGGGCGATGTCGTCCTGCCTCAGTCGGTGAAAGTGATTAAGAATAATGCCTTCCAAGACTGCGACCGCATGAAGTCGATTACCTTCTCCGAAGAACTGACGACATTGGAGTATGAAGCTCTCTACGGCTGCGACTCCTTGCAGACCATCGTCTTCCCGAAGCATCTGAAGACCATTCCCAGAAACCTCTGCGGCTACTGCCGACAGTTGCAATCCATCGTCTTCCCCGAGGATGTGGAGACCATTGAAGGCTATGCCTTCCAGTATTGTGGTGTGAAAGGAACGCTGACGTTGCCCGCTACATTGAAGACTGTTAAAGACCATGCGTTCTACCGCATGGAGATGCAGCACATAGCCTTTCCGGAAGGCATTCAAACCATTGGCAACAGCAGTTTCCAAAGCTGTGAAAGTCTGTTGGATGTCACCCTGCCCGCTTCGCTGACCAAACTTGAGGGCTATGCTTTCGACGACTGTGATAATCTGTTCGCCGTTGTATTCCCCGACGATGTGACCAATCTCACCTTCAGCGGTGATCATCACTTTGCCACCAACAAGCAGTTGCGGAGCGTGACGTTACCAAAGACAGGTATGACCACTATTCCGCAAGCTATGTTCGGAGAGTGCGATCGTCTGCGCAACATCGAGCTGCCGGCAACGCTTACCAGCATCGGCGCACAGGTGTTCTATGGTTGCGACTCCCTGCAGACCATCTATATCCCCGATGGTGTGACAGCTATCGGTGACGAAGCCTTCGACTATTGCACAAAGCTGAAGTACGCGCGACTGCCGGAAGGTCTGCAGACCATCGGCATCGGCTGTTTTGCCTGGAACGAGAACCTGCAATACCTCAACATTCCTTCCACTGTGACCAGCATCGGCAACTATGCCCTGCACACCACAGGAACAGTGTCGAATATGAACTTCAAGTCGCTGGGCATCATGGCAACCACGATGCCTTCAACCGGTGAGCATGTGTTCTATTATTTACAGCCGGCAGTCACGCTGCTGGTTCCCGAAGGAGAGGAGGACAGTTACCAAAACAGCGCCTCGTGGACACCGCATGGTACCGACAACCGCACCATCAAGGGCTACTCGGCAGAGAAGCAGACACTGACGCAGGACCTCATCCACCTCTCCTGCTTAGACAAAGAGACCTACCTGAACGGTGGACCGGAGGCCGTCTATGTGGATTGGTTTGAAGGTATGGGCAACTACCGCGTCTATTACACCGATGCAAAAGGCAACAAGACGACCACGATGCCAACGAAAGGCGGCAGCTACACCATCTCCTTGGAGTTCGAGGAAGGTCCTTACTACAAGCCAGCCACCTTTAATGATATAGCAACCTTCAACGTCCAGGAGATTGCCGACGAGGACTTCGCCCTGCTCTGGGACTTCTACAGCAAGACCTATGACCCGACGGGTGCTAAGAGTACCTGGACTGGTAGTGGTGGCGGTGGTGCCCCTGCCAACTGGAAACTCGTCAAGGGACACAAGGAGTCGGCCGTAGGCATCTTCGCCGTGAAGTGGAACGGCGGCCATGTGGAGGAAATCAACATGGGTACGGGTACGAGTATCTACAACCTGAATGCCAACGAGACACCCGTGAGCCTCTTCGCCTTGCCGAAGGTGAAGAAGATAGAGTTTGCCAACGCAGAATTCTACGGCAACATCAGCGACAAGGTGGAAGAGTGGCTGGCCAGCGGCAAGACTCTCAGTCCTACACTCGAATATCTCGACCTGCAGCGCAACAAGCTGGAAGGCAACATCGCCACCCTCGCCAACGCACTGCCGGCACTGAAGACCCTCGACGTACACGATAATTACTTCTCCGCCGTCTATCCGGCACTCTCAGAAACTCTGGAGAACGTGAATATCAGCAGTCAGACCATTCCCGACAATCTGGTATCGACGGTTAATTTGGGTAATATGACCGAAGCAGGCTTCTTCTCTACGCTGCCCAGCATCGTCTTCTACGACCCTGCGACACGTACCTATGCCGATGACATCAGCATCACACTCGTTGACCCGAAGAACGGCTACAATCTGAACATCAACTACGAAGGTTCCGAAGACTACACAGTCTCGGGCAGCGGCACGTGGAAGTCACTCAGCGGCACCAGGGTGCAGGCACGCTATACCGATAGCAGCAACAAGACCACCACGTTCCGTGCCGACTTCCTGTTCTCGCAGGGTGACGTCGACTTCAACAATGCTGTCAACGTGAGCGACCTGCAACAGAGCATCAACTACCTGTTCCGCGAGAGCTACTATCCCAACAGCCGCTACAACTTCGCTGCGGGCGACTTGGTTGCCGACAATAGCATCAATGTGCTTGATATTGTGAAGCATGTGGATTTGTTGTTGAGCCAGGAACTGGCTCCTGCCGGCAGCCGGCCCGCCCTGACACGCCAGCCGGTCCAGTCGCTTCCCGAAGCGTCGCTATATCTGCAGAAGGGATGTCTTGTGCTGAACGCCAGCCGTCCTGTTGCCGCCCTTGACATTATGTTGGAGGCCTCTGACGACTCTCAATTCTCTGCTCTCAGTGCCCAGCTTCCATCTGGCATGACATCCAGTAGGAAGATAATGGCAGACGGACAGCTGCACCTCGTTATTTATAGCCTCTCAGGCAAGACGATACCGGCAGGTGTAACAACCATTGCCAGCGGTATCTGTGACTCAAGTGTCAGCAATGCTGCCCTCGTTGATGGCGAAGCCCGACAACTGAGTGTCAGACTGAACGACGCGTCTGCCGTTGTCACAGCTGTTCAGGGTGTTACAACTCTCAATGGCAGAGATGCCGTCTACGACCTGCAGGGTCGCAGGTGGTCTGACGGACCGTTGCCCAAGGGCGTCTATATCATCAACGGTAAGAAAGTAGCCATCAAGTAACCACCATTAAACTCCATCGCGATATGAAGACACGACTATTATACTATCTGATACCCCTTTGTCTGCTGGGCTTTTTCCCTGTCACGTTACAGGCACAGCAAGTCAATGTGCTCAGTGTAAAGGACGTAAACGGTATGCGTGGCAAGACCATTTCCGTACCCGTCTATTTGGACAACACGTCGGAGATAGCCGCTTTGCAGTTTGACGTTGTCCTGCCAGCAAGTTCTCAGGTGCAGTACGACTCTACCAAGGTGGCTGCCAACCGCAGAGAGGACCACGTCATCAGCGGTATGAACAGAGGCAGCAATACGCACCGCTTCATGCTCTATTCTCCCAGCAATCAGCTGCTGAAGGGGAATAGTGGCAAACTCTGCGACATCGTATTCAAGATATGGACAGGACTGGAAGACGAACAGTCCTATGACATCCGGCTGCAGAATGTCGTCATGTCCGACAGAGAGGGCAACAACGTGTCTACCGGCTCCACCGATGCCATGCTGACACTGACTTCCTATCCTGACTTTGAGGTGAGTGAGCTTACCGTCACCAATGCCGACATTTCGCCTGGCGGTGAAGTATCGTTTGGATGGACAGTGAAGAATATCGGCGAGACCGCTGCTACGGGTGGCTGGAAGGAGAACTACTATCTTGTAGGCGACAACAATACCGAGATGTTCATTGGCTCCTACAGTTTCGGGAACAGTGGGCTGGCTCCCGGCGATGCCGTAAACCGTAGCACAACCGTGACACTGCCCGATGTGTTGAGTGTGGAAGGCATGGTCAACCTGAAAGTGGCTATCAAGGGGAACTCGGACTCCGGCGAACGCACGGAAGCAGAGTGGAACAACACTGCCGCGACCACGACAGGGGTCAGCATGACGAAAACCATGCAGCTCATCATGCCTACAGCCGCTATTGTCGAGAACAGGGGCCGTAATGTGCGTCTGCAACTCAATCGTAGCGGTAGCCGTACCATAGAAGAGACCTTCCGCCTTACATGCGATAAGCCGGAACGCCTTTCCGTGCCGGAGACAGTGACCATCGGCCGCTACCAGTCGTCAACAGCATTTTATGTAAATGTCGTTGACAACGATATGTATAATAATGACGACTCCGTTGTTACAGTCACTGTGACTGCCGATGGCTACACGGCAGCCACGGGACAGTTCGTCATTGAGGATAATGAATATCCTGATCTTCAGTTGACCGCCTCGAAAACAGAACTGGAGGAGGGCGACACCTTCACGCTGACTGTCACCCTGCCGAAGGCTGCCAAGACCGATACCGAGGTGAAGTTCACCGCGGAGACTCCGAAGCGGTTCAACCTGCCGTCGTCGGTAGTCATTGCCAAGGGCAGCAACTCGGCGTCAGTGACTGTCGAGGTTGTTCAGAATACCGTGCCTGAGCTGCAACTCGGAACAGCCTTCTATGCCTCTGCAGACAAGTATAACAAGGCACAGACCCTTGTAATACTCAATGACAATGATATGCCGGATTTGGAACTGGTGCTCTCGCCGGAGCGGGTCAGCGAGGGCGCCGGACTCACCAGTGTGATGGCCAGACTGTTTCGTAAGACTAATACCGATGCAGATGTTACCATTGTCTTGAGCGACGATTCTGACGGCGACGTGTACTATTCCCAGAAGCGCTTCACCATGAAGGCGGGTGTGACGACGGCGGAGTTTGCCATCGGTGTTGTTGACAACGCCGAGAAGGAAGGCGACCGCACGGTGAACATCACCGCCGGTGTGTGGGTCAGTTCCTGCAACTGTGCTGCTACTGGCACAACACTTGGAGCCTCGACGACACCGCTGACCATTCTTGATGACGACGGTCCGACACTGACCCTTAAGAGTTCCTCATCCTCATTGCTCGAGGGCAAGGAGAACGCCACAATGCTGACCGTTACCCGTAACACTGGTACCAGTGGCACGACAGTTGTCACCGTCAACAGTGACCACGACGATGACTTGACCTATAACCATACGGCGACTATTGCCGACGGACAGTCGTCGGTGACGGTACCGGTGAGTGTCAAGAAGAACGATGTGGCCAACGACGAGCGCACGGTGGTGTTCACCGTCAGTGCCGACAGTTACACGCAGGGAACCTGCTGGGCACTCATCACCGACCAGACTATGCCTGACGCTATTGTTGATGCTCCTGTGCTGGCTGCAGCCGAAGTACCGGCAGCCGGTACGGCCGACGTCACCGTGACGGTGAGCAACATTGGTAACGTCGATCTTCCCGCTCAGACAAAGGTCGGTCTCTATATGGGCAGTGACCTGCTCACAACATTCTATACCCAAGAGGCCGTGCCGGCTGGCGGCAGTACCGCCGTTGTCCGTCAACTGACGATGCCCAATCTGGCCGGCAACTACCAGTTGAAGGCCGTGGTGAATGAAGACAAGAGTGTAAAGGAACTGGTGTATATCAACAACACATCGTCCACGACGCCGCTGACGCTCACCGCTCCGTTTACCGCTACCGTCACGTTAGACAACAACATCTACCAAAACGACGAGGACATTATCATCAAGGGTGTAGCTACGGGAAGTAGCGTGTCCAACAAGACCGTGGAGGTGTATCTTATTCATAATAATGTGCGTGACACTTTGATGGCGACGACTGATGCAACAGGTAAATTCTCGGTCACCTTCAACCCGAAGGGCGTAGCAGGGCACTACGGCGTGGGAGCCTGCTATGTGGGAGAAAACCTGAAGACGGAGCAGGCAGCGTTTGACATCTACGGCATGCGACGCAGTGACAGCGGCTACCTGAAGGCAGAACCACAGGTGGGGGTTCCCTATTCCATGAATATCAGCATCACCAACTCCGGAAGTCTGGCACTTCACAATGTCAATATGGAAGTTGTCTCGTCGGATGGCAACATCGACGTGGCCACACAGCCCATCACTGTCCTTGACGGTGGCAGGAGTGCCAACCTGGCTGTCACACTGACGGGAACGACGGCATCGGCCGGCGACAACTGGCAACTGCTGAAGGTTCGCTTTACCTCTGAGGAGGGAGCCGCCTTCAATGGAACCATCTATTACTACAACCGTATGGCTACCGGAAAACTGCGTGCCAGCGTAAGCAGCATCAATACCACGATGGTGAAGGGTGAGCAGCGCGACTACTCGTTTGACATCACCAATACGGGTTACGGCACAACCGGAAAGATTAGTCTGTCGTTGCCCGAAGGTTCTTGGATAACAGCTGTTACGGGTAAGGAGATGGTAGCATTGGCATCTGCCGACACCGCCACCATCGTTCTGCGCTTCACGCCCACCAACGACATGCAGCTCAATGTGCCCGTACGCGGCAGCATCGGTATCAACTGTGAGAACGGACAGGGACTGAGCCTGCCATTCAGTGTGGAACCGGTAAGCGACAATATGGGCGTGTTCGTGGTTGATGTATGCGATGAATACACCTACTATACCGATGAGGCACCTCATCTGAAGGGTGCTTCCGTGAAGGTGACCCACCCGACAACGGGCCAGTTGGTGGCCGAAGGTACGACCGGCGACGACGGTCTCTTCATGGCCAATCTGCCAGAGGGGTGGTACACGCTCAGTGTGAGTGCCGACAAGCACGACAGCTATCGCGGCAACGTGCTCGTTGACCCGGGTCGCCAGACCACGAAAGTGGTGAACCTGAGCTATCAGGCCGTCACCATCAACTGGGAAGTGAAGGAGACAGAGGTGGAAGACAAATATGAAGTTGTCACCACCACCACTTTCGAGACCCACGTGCCGGCACCGGTGGTCATTATCCGCGGCCCTGAAAAGATTGACGCAGATGCGATGCTGGCGGGTGAGTCGCAGTTGCTCTACTATACCGTGACCAACGAAGGTCTCATCGCGGCAAAGAACTGCACCTTCACCGGACCGGAAAGCGACAGTGAACTCCTGTTTGAGACATTGGCCAACACCGGACCGTTCGACCTGGCTGCCAACCAGGCTCTCATCATCCCCGTAAAGGTGACGAAGAAGGCTAATGCAGCAGGAGCAAGGGGCATGCAGAATGCTCCGCGCCGTGCTGAGGCTTCCAATGAGAACGCCTTCACCCACTGTATGAAGAACCTCGGCGTGCTCTACGAGATACTCTGTGGAAAGGACCTGAAGAGCAACTCTGCCATGCTGGCCCTCGCAGTACGTGCCTGTGTGGCTGGTGTGGCCGGGAACGTCTTCCTCGGTGGTGGCAACGGCGCTGGTCCCGGCTCACCCGGTAAGGGCAGTATCGGTTACTACCCCACGAATACCGGTACCTATGGTAATATCACCAGCGACGATCCCTGTGACCCCGACCTGGCCAATACGAAGAAGACGATAATGGACGGTCTTACCAGTATGGCTCCCGGAATGGGCGGCTGTCTGGCTTACGGCTTGAACGCAGAGAGCCTGGCACAATCGATGGCTGCCGGCGACGATGCCGCTACAGCTGGCAACGTCTGCAACTTCGGTGCGACGACAGCCACCACCTTCTCGCATCCTATCGCCCAGCCGTTCTTAGGCTTCTTGGGAACGTTTGCTAACTTATACGGCAGTTCGAATGCACGACTCCTTTCAGGCATGAAGAAGGAGTCGACGCAGGAGAAGCTGATGAAGAAGTATTCCTGGTTAGCAGAATATGCGGAACTGTGCCGATGGTATTATCGCCAGTTGTTGTGCTATCGTGAAGTCTTCCTCAGCTACTATGGCGACGAGGTATGGTTCAGCGTAGACGACGAGACACGTCCGCAGTTCTTCCAGAAAATCTGTTCCTTTGACAATCCGGAAGACATTACCTACGACAACCTTCAGGCCTACAAGCCCGCCTCAGTGACGGAAGAACAGGCGAGGGCGTTCGTCGAGCGACTCCAGAACACCATCTTCAAGCGTGACAGTGAGAACAAAATGGACCTCCAGTATATGCTCGACAATATTGCGATGGCCAAATACATCAACCTTAATGAGTTCCCGACATGGCACCCAGGACAGAAAAAAACTGGTTTGTCCAGGAAGGCGCCCAGTACTGACACCGTCGAGCAGCCCTATTACGGTGACGATTATTATCCGGCTGGTGAGCTGTTTGTCGCAGCCTGCAACCAGATAAAGGACGACTTCAACGATGCCTCGAAGACGCAGTCTGTCTGTGTCACCATCAAGCTGCAGTTCAAGCAGCAGCTCGTGCTCACCCGTCAGGCCTTCCGCGGAACGCTGACAGTAAAGAACGGCAACGAGGAGAATGCGATGACCAATGTGAAGCTCATGCTCACCGTGAAAGACGAAGAGGGCAATGTGGCTACTGCCCATGAGTTCCAGATTAACAATGAGAGCCTGGACGGATTCACCGGCGACCTTGACGGCGAATGGCAGTTGGCAGCAGGAGAACAAGGTACGGCTACCATCCTCTTCATTCCGACGAAGTATGCAGCACCGGAAAGCAACCGCCTCTATTCCTTCGGCGGCTCTCTGTCGTACCTTGACCCGAACAGCGGGCTCACAGTCACGCGCGACCTTGACCCCGTGACGCTGACGGTGAAGCCGTCGCCCAACCTTGACCTGACATACTTCATGCAGCGTGACATCTATGGTGACGACCCGCTGACGAAGAATGTCGTGGAGCCGATGGTGCCGGCGGAGTTTGCCTTGCTCATCAATAACGTGGGCTATGGCAATGCCACCAACGTGCGCATGACCACTGAACAGCCGAAGATTGTGGAGAACGAGAAAGGACTGCTCATCGATTTCGAGCTGCTCTCCAGCCAGGTGAACGGGGGCGACAGGACGATGGCATTGGGTAGCAGCGTGCCTGCCGACTTCGGTACCATTCCCGCCCACTCGACAAGTTATGCGCAGTGGTGGTTTACCTCCACGCTGCTCGGACACTTCCTTGACTACAACGTAGAGGCGACGCACCTCACCAGCTACGACAATCCCGACCTGTCACTGTTGAACGAGGTGACCATCCACGAACTCATCCGCAGCATCAATACGAAGGATGTGGCCGGTAACCCGCTGAAGGCATGGCTCGTCAACGACATCACCGACAGGGAAGACCTGCCCGACATGCTCTACCTGAGCAACGGCGAGGTGGAGCAGGTGAGTGTGGTGAAGTCGGCTGCCATCGTACGCAATGACCAGACACACTACACCATCACGGTTGAACCAGGTGAGAAGGAGTGGAATTACGGTAACGTGAACGACCCGACGATGGGCAAGCAGAATCTTCTTGGCGTGATGCGCGACGACGGCGTGGCCATAGACCTGCGTAATGTGTGGCAGACTGACCGTACGTTGCGCGACGGCATGGATCCCGTTATGGAGTACCGCATCCACTTTGCCGACAAGTTTGCCGCCGACGGACAGCCGCACACCTATACCCTGACCTTCGAGCCGCGTCCCGACGTGGTACTGCGCGTCAATGAGGTGACAGGGCTGCCGAAGAACAACGAGCTGACCATGACGGCTATTACCACGATGACGGTGAAGCTGAACAAGCCTGTCAGCGCCTTCACTGCCGACCACGTACGGCTGCAGTGCCAGGGAACAACCGTTGAGCAGGAACCTGTCATCCAGAAGGTTGACGACCTGACCTACCAGCTGACCTACAGTGCTTTGGAAGGTGCTACCGGCTATCTGGTGCTGACGGTATATACGTCGAAGATGACGGACAGTGAGGGCTATACGGGCGATACGGACTTCAGAACCACGTGGATACAGTTCATCGACGGAAAGTGCATGCTCAATATGTCGGCCAGTCCGGTCTATGGCGGCACTGTCACGCCAGGCAGCAGCTCCCAGACATACGACACCGATGTCATGCTGACGGCCACGCCTGCCGAGGGCTATGCCTTTAGCCACTGGACAGAGGGTGACGAGACGATTTCCGAGGAGGCTGAGATGAGCTACCACATCACTGCCCTTACGTCGCTCTCAACGATTACCGCTGTCTTTACACCTCTTTATTATAATGTCAGCCTCTCCTACGACGAGATAGCGGGCGTGGTACGCGGACTGGGTTCCGGACGCTATGAGTATGGCACGACGGTTCACCTGACCGTTACGCCGTCACGCTTCTACACGTTCGATTGCTGGAAGGTGAACGGTGAGACGGTAGGCACTGCCGAACAGCTCGACCTCACCATTGACGGCGAGAAACAGGTGGAGGCCGTCTTCACCTATACCCCGCCGCGCATCACCACCAGCTACTCACTGGCAGAGGGGTGGAACTGGATATCGCTGAACCCCACCGATGCTTCGCTGCTCGACCCGAAGGTGCTGCTTGCACCCCTTGGCGACAAGGTGCTTGAGATTCGCGGGGGCGGGAAGAGCCTTGTCTATGAGAATCATTCGTGGACGGGCAACCTCACGCTGCTCAATCCGGGCGAGTTCTATCAGGTGCATGTCAGTGAGGCGGCTGTCATCAATATTGACTCCCGCATGCCTGCTGCCGACGCCATCTCGCTGAAGCGCGGCTGGAACTACCTGTCGTTCGATGCTGTCGAGGAACTGCCGCTTGCAACGGCGCTCACCAACTGGCAGGCATGGGAGAACGACATGGTGAAGGGACAGGACGGCTTTGCCGTCTTCGACGGGACGCGGTGGGAAGGCTCCCTTACCACCATGCAACCCGGCAAGGGCTATCAGGTGTATTCCCAGACAGTCGCTACCTTCAGCTATCCCACCTCGCCCGTTGAGGAGGACGTTACCAACGTGGCCGACTTCGGCGAAGACGATGCAACCCTCGGCGTGCGCCGTGCTCCGCAGGGCAGCCTCGCTGCCATGGCGGTGCCACGCCGTACCTATGCCGACAACATGTGCGTCGTTGCCGACGTCACGGAGAACGAGGTGCTCAGGAACGGAGACCGCTATACGGTTGGAGCGTTTGTCAACGACGAGTGCCGCGGTGTATCGGCACTGGTTGGCGGCAAGTACTTCCTGACGGTTTACGGCTCACCAGCCGAAACGGTTGAGTATCACGTGTATAACAACGAGCAGAACGGATTCGTAACTACTGAGGGCTCCACATCCTTCAGCGAGTATATCCTCTGTAGCCTGAACTCACCGACGGAAGTCAGGATAGAAGACACGCTGACGGACATCGATACCGTCAGCGACGGCCAGCGCGGGCGTGATGCAGCGTTCGTCTACGACCTGCAGGGACGCCGGTGGCCCCTGTGGCGGCTGGAGAAGAAACGGCTGCCTAAGGGCGTCTATGTCAGGGACGGCCGGCGCATCGTTGTCAGGTGAGGCGTCAAGGAATAATGTAAACAATGAA
>CAZLPO010000065.1:9259-12951 GCA_964561385.1 uncultured Prevotella sp. | reverse complement strand
GACACGGCGAACTCTCACGAGCGCATCTTCTTCGTTGAGGTGATGGGTCGCGACGCTGGTTTCTTGGCGCAGAACAGTGCTATCGCCTGTGGCGCCGAGGCCGCTATTGTGCCTGAGGAGACGACTGATGTCGACCAACTGGCCGCCTTCATGGGACGCGGTATCCGTAAGTCGAAGAAGTCGTGCATCGTCATCGTCTCGGAGAGTCCTAAGTGCGGTGCCATGTACTATGCCGAGCGCGTGAAGAAGGAGTTCCCCGGCTTTGACGTGCGCGTCAGTATCCTCGGTCACCTGCAGCGTGGTGGCTCTCCGTCGGCCCGCGACCGCATTCTGGCATCCATCACCGGCGTTGGCGCCATCCAGGCCATTAAGCAGGGACAACGCAATGTCATGATCGGCGTACGCAACAACGACGTCGTCTACGTACCCTTTTCTGAGTGTATACGTACTGACAAGCGTTTTGACAAGCGCCTGATTACAGTTCTTGACGAACTGAGTATTTAACGAGGTGCGAAGTACGAATGAAGAGCCTACGCAGGCAACGGGTACTTTAATTCTGCCGGTTCGCAGGGTCTGACGTTCTGGGAATCTTGTTCGCGGCGGCGGTGCTTTCGTGGCCGAGAACGGCCACGGATTGCACGGAGGGGGCATTATTGGCTTGAAGGGATGGGTGAACCTCTCTGGACTGAAGTTTTATGGACGAGGCAACGGGGTGAAGGCTGACTTAAAGACCGACAATAAAGCCACGGTGAGCTGTGAGCTCGACTACTACGACCTTGCCCTGGAAGTAGCGCTGAACCCCTCGAGCCTCAGTGGCCGTAACAAGGACTACGAGTTCAATCTGAATCTCTATAGCACCCGCTTCAGCCTCGAGGTGAGCTACCAGATAGCCAAGACATTGGCGGGCGACATCCATCGTGACGGCCGTATGGTGACGATGGAAAGGGGGTGGTAGTCTGCATACCAGTAAGGATTTCCTGGTGAAAAGAGAGGTGTCCGACAGCGATCTCTCGGATGCCTACATAGGTGCCGGCCATCTAGGTATTGGTGGCGGTTATGCCTACAACTATGTGGCGGGTCCCCATTGGTTGTGGCACATCTCTGCCATCCCCAGTCTGATTGTATGGTCTCAGGACAAGATCACCCTAAACAAGATCAAAGAGTTAAGAGTTAAGAGTTCTTGCTTTCGGCAATTAAGAGTTAAGAATTAAGAGTTATGAAACGTTACGTACTGGTTTTATCATTTATCATTTGCCAATTATCATTTAGCCCCGTAATGGCACAGGGTGGTCATGGTCTTGCCATTGACCTGGGCAAGGGTCATGAAGAGGATTCTACGCGTGTGACGGGCTTCAGTATCGGTGTGACCAGTCATACAGACGCGCTGAAGGGTTTGCAGGTAAACATGTTGTCGAACTATGCCCGTCGGGCGAGTGGTATGCAGCTGTCGGGCTTCTCGAATATCTCATCGTCGGAGATGAAGGGTTTGCAGCTGAGCGGCATCACGAATATCTCAATGGGTGTGGAGAAGGGGGTTCAGGCAGCGGGTCTGCTGAACATCTCGGCCGGTGCCATGCGCGGCCTGCAGTTGGGTAGCTACAACTATGCTGACGAACTGAAGGGTTTGCAGTTGGGTGTCTTCAACGTGGCGACGTCGCACCCCAAGGGCTGGCAGTTTGGTCTTGTGAACTACACGAAAGACGGTCGCGGCCGTAAGGTAGGCCTTGTGAACGTGAGTCCTGAAACAACGATTGACTTCATGCTGTATGGCGGCACGAGCTCAAAGGTGAACGCTGCTGTTAGGTTTCGTAACCGCAGTACATACAATGTTGTTGGTGTAGGAACTCATTACATGGGCTTTGACGAGAACTTCTCAGGTGCGCTCTTCTACCGCTTAGGACAGTTTGTGCAGCTGACGCCAAAGCTGTCGCTGAGTGGTGATATAGGCTATTACCATATTGAGACCTTCAAAAAGAAGAGTGATGAAGGTCCATCGCGCCTTTTCTCTGTTCAGGCCCGCTTAAATGCCGATTACCAGTTGTCACACACAATCGGTGTGTTTGCAAGTGTTGGTTACGGTGATACGCGTTATTATCATCATGAGCAGAGCTACCGCCACCGTATGCTAGGTGAGGCTGGTCTGACATTCCGTTATCCTCACAATATGAACCGTCAGACGGCTGTGGTGAAGAGGAGTGAAGAGAAAGCACCAGCGGACTCGCTGATGGCTCCTGGACTGGGAAAGAAACATCCCTGGTGGGCACTGGCTCAGGTAACGGGCGTGAACGTCTTCGTGCATTGCTTCGACCGCTTTGCCTTGAATGCAGACTTTGCGCAGACGACACTAAACACCTGGAGTGACAATCTGACTGGCGGTTTTGTTTGGGACAACGATGTGTTCTCAACGAACCTCTTCATGCACCCCTATCACGGCAACCTGTACTTCAATTCTGCCCGTTCGCAGGGTCTGACGTTCTGGGAATCTGCGCCATTTGCTGCGCTGGGATCGCTGGAGTGGGAATTCTTCGGTGAGCGTGAACCGCCTGCTATCAACGACCTGATAGCTACTACGTGTGGTGGCATGATTATCGGTGAGATTACGAATCGTATCAGCCGCATATTCTTAGACGATAGAAAACAAGGCTGGCCACGCTTCTGGCGCGAGTTAGGTGCCGCGGTCTTCAATCCGATGGGTACGCTGAAGCGTATAGCTACTGGTGATGCTTGGAATGTGCGTCGTGACCACTATCGTTACCACGACTACAACCGTAACCCGGTTGAGATATCCATTTCAGTGGGCGATCGTTACCTGGCTGACGACGGCAGTTTGTTCAAGGGTGAGCATAATCCGTATGTGAACCTCTATATGCAGTATGGTGATCCCGTGAACGAGGACGAACACAATGCGCCCTACGACTATTTCGAGTCGGAGTTTACGGCCGGTCTTAGTGGCAATCAGCCCATTCTGAACCAGGTGCACCTGATGGGCCGTTTGTGGAGTATGCCGATGACCAGAGCGCAAAACATCCGTGTTGAGTTCGGCTTGTATCAGCATTTCGACTATTTTGACTCGAAGCCTGTGAAGGACGGTAGCGACCTGACACCTTATCGTATCAGCGAGGCAGCAGCCTTCGGCCCTGGTGCCATCATTCAGTTGCCGCAGGTGGGTATGCTCGACCTGCTGGAACAGCGCATCTTCGTGAACGGCATCCTGCTCGGTGGCACAAAGAGCGACTACTACAACATCATCGACCGCGACTACAACATGGGCAGCGGCTTCAGCGTGAAGACGAAGACCCACATGGAACTGCGCCACTTTGGCCGCTTCACGTTGAACGCTCACTACTATCGCATTTTCACCTGGAAAGGCTATCAGGATAAGGTCGAGGAAATAAAAGCACGTATTAATAATGGTGAGTTTACTGCTGAATACCTCCGTTCTATTTCTGATGACCATGAGAAGTTCGAGGAAGTCACCGGCATCGACTTTTTGCACCTAAACGCCCAGGGTGACAAGGGCAACGCCGCCCTGCTTGTCATCAACCCTGTTACTGAGTTTGACATTGTGAAGAACCTGAGTATCGTGCTCTCAGGCACATACTATGCTCGTCGCACGCACTATCACTATCAGGACGACGTAAAGGCCAATACCTTTGAGTTGCGGCTTGGTGGGTGTGTGCATTTTTAGATAT
>CAZLPO010000065.1:0-9159 GCA_964561385.1 uncultured Prevotella sp. | reverse complement strand
ATAATTTGATTGTGGATAAGTGTGTGGATAACTATGGAATAAGTATGTGGATATAAAAGGGGCTGATAGGTGGATAGGGATATGAACATAGATATTCTTTATTTTTTTTGCAGTTTTCCACGTATTTTTGATTGAAAAAGATATAAACTTACTATATTTGCACCGAAATAGGAAAATGTGGATAAATGATGGATGGTACAAATAGTCAGGGGGTTAATATAAACAGCATGTGTGAATAGAAGGAAATCACAAGAGCATAACTTATCTGACAAGAAATAATGCTATGAGTTTTGAACTTATAAACGCGCTATCATCTTACTTATTTATATTTTCTAAAAAAAGAATAAAAGAAAAAATAATAATATGATGTTGAAAAAGGAGTGGAAGGAGCAGGGATTCATTGATGAGCCTGTTGCAGAGGGAATGGACTTGAAGTCAGAAATACGTAGGATGTGTAAGGAGAAAGATGCTATTATCCTGGCACACTATTATACGATAGGTGATATTCAGGATGTGGCTGACTTTGTTGGCGACTCGCTGGCATTGGCAAGAAAGGCGGCGGAGACAGACGCACGAATGATGGTGATGTGCGGTGTTCATTTCATGGCTGAGACGTGCAAGCTATTGTCGCCAGAAAAGACTGTTTTATGTCCTGACTTGAATGCCGGTTGTTCATTAGCCGACTCATGTAAAGCTGAAGACTTGAAGAAGTTCAAGGACGAGCATCCTGGCTATCAAGTCATCAGTTATGTGAACACAACGGCTGCCGTGAAGGCTCTGACAGATGTGGTCGTGACGAGTGGTAACGCCAAGAGGGTGGTTGACCAGCTGCCGCAGGATGCTAAGCTTATTTTTGGTCCTGACTATAATTTAGGAAACTATATTAATGAGGTGACAGGCCGTGATATGTTGCTGTGGAACGGTGGATGTCATGTGCATGAGCGATTCTCAGTAACAAGAATCATGGAACTGAAGAAACAGTATCCTGAGGCTGTAGTGATGGCTCATCTGGAGTGTAAGGGTCCTGTTCTGGCGGTAGTTGATGTGAAGGGATCGACTGCGGATATGTTGAGATATGCACGGGGAAACCGTGCAACACAGTTTATTGTGGCCACAGAGGCTGGTATTTTGCACGAGATGCGTCGTTCGTGTCCTGACAAGGAATTTATCCCTGTGCCGCCTGAAATCAGCGAGAGCGGCTTGGAATGCAGCTGTAACGAGTGTCAGTATATGAAGATGAACACGTTACTGAAGGTTTATAATACGTTGAAGTACGAATGGCCGACAGTAGAAGTTGATGCTGAGACGGCCAAGGAGGCTGTTAAACCCATCAACAAAATGTTGGAACTGAGCTGATAGTTTCTTGGCATTATATAATGCCTTAAAGCTAATTGATAATGGCTATCTTGCAGACCGTTCCCTTCTTGCCGTCGTTGGTAGCCGTTACAACCATATAGACGCCGCTCGCTACACGCTTGCCGTGACGGTCACATCGGTCCCAAACGAAGGAACCGCCGTTGCTTCGACCCTCAGCTATCATTTTTCCGCTGGTGCTAAGAATTTTCACGTCGGCATTGAGTGAGAGTCCAACAACGGTGATGACACCCGTATAGTCGGGTGTCACAGGGTTGGGATAGGCATAGACGTTATCCTTTGACATCTCTGTAGAGGCTTCTGTAGCATCGCTATGATACGAACACAGTCCGCTCTCAGTCAAGAAATATACTTGTCCTGTCTTGTTATCTATAATAGCTGATGAAACATTATCAGAGAGCAATTGTGAGTTGTCTATGGTGAAGTTTTGAAGTTGTGTGAGGTTGTCGGCACTAATAAGGAAGACGCCAGCGCCATTTGTACAGAACCACTTTCGTCCTGCACCATCAATACTGATGGTGTTGATGTTGACGCCATTGAGCAGGTAGTCGGCATAGTTTGAACCATCGTTACGTGGTACCTTTATCTGTTCGAAGGTAACCGTCTGCTGCCCTACCTCATTGCTCATGATGACGAACGGTCCTAGATTGGTAGCCACCCAGATGTTGTGTTCCAGGTCTTCGCTGACATCGTTGACATAAGAGATGTTATACTTTGTGCCATCCTGATTGGTGAAATCTGCATACTTTAGCAAAATATTATTATCTGTGTCGTAACAGAAGACTGCTGGCATATTCCAGTTGCTGTTGACAAACCATAACCATCCGCGACTGTCGATCATCATCTGGCAGAGACCCATCAATCCTACGCTGTCTCTGTCGGCCAGTTCCTTCTGATAATGATTGACCCATTGTCCATCGTGCGTGAGCTCCAACAGATTGACCCCTTTTGCCTGACTGTTCAGCACCCAGAGGTTGCCCTGGCTGTCGAACTTCAGTCCGTTGACCAGTGTGTAGTTGTTACCTAATTCATTATCACTATCTATTGCACCATGCAACGGACTGTTCTGCTGATGGTGGTTCTTCAGCAAGCGGCCATTCTGGAACTCATAAAGTCCACAACGTCCACCAACAGCCACATGACCGCTGTCAACAGGATCGATGTCGATGCAGTTGTTGTCAACATACTGATAGCCTGTGATTGATCGAAGTTGGTCCTGATAGATGTTCCAGTCGTTGCCGTCCCATACCTGAACGGTACCAGGACGGTTCAAATCGGCCACACCAGAGAGGAAGTAGCCGCCGACGGTATAGAGCTTTCCGTTAGCGAACAAACCATCGTGGAAGAAGTTGTACTTGGGACCGCCAGGACTGAGTGTAGCAACAAGCGAATAGTATTTCTTGTAGTCGGCCTTGTTGCTGGCCGGCAACGATGTGGGATAATCAGGATTATTCTCCGTATAGGTATTTGTAATCTCCGCACGCTCCATATTTACCTTGACGATACCGAGACGCGCATAGAGATAGGCATAGATACCATCGACGGTAACGCTATCGACGGTCTTGTCGGCAGTTGTTGCCTTGGCGTAAAGTGCAGAGATGTTGGTGACGTTGCCGCTGCAGTCGACCAAGTCGATGTTTGAGTTCTGATAGACGGCAATGAGGCGCTTGGCTTGTTTGTTCCAGGCAATGTGCTTGATGTCAGTATCGCTGAGTCCGCTGACCTTGTCGTAGGTGATGATGCTCTGGTCCGTCAGGTGATACTGGTAGAGATCGTTGCTGGCGAGTACAAAGAGGTCATCGCCAGCCGACTGAATCTGCTGTATCTCGTGATAAGCCATATAAGCCTGCCAAGAGCCGATTTGCGCCCTTGCAGGGCTAGTGAATAGTAAATAATGAATAGTGAATAGTACTACAAGTACCATCCAATTGTTTATGTTTGTTATCTGCTTTACTCTATTCATTCTTCACTCTTCATTATTAATTATTCATTAGGACACGAAGTGTCTGCAAGAAAGGCGCAGAGTTTCGCTACAGCGCGTGCGCGATGGCTGATGGTGTTCTTGATGTCAAGTCCCAGTTCAGCAAAGGTCTTGTCGTAGCCGTCGGGCTGGAAGATGGGATCATAGCCAAATCCCTCGCCTCCCCTTCGCTCACGGATAATCTGTCCGTTGACGATACCTTCGAACTTATGGACGTCGCCCTGTTGTATGAGAGCGATGACGGTACGGAAACGCGCCTTCCGATTGTCATTGTTACTCAGTTTTTTCAGAAGCTTCGACATATTAGCTTCCGAATCATGGCCTTCACCAGCATAGCGGGCGCTATAGACGCCAGGAGCGCCGTTCAGGGCCTCGACTTCGAGACCTGTATCGTCGGCGAAGACATCCGTGTGGTAGTGGTCGAAGACGTACTGTGCCTTCTGTAGGGCGTTCTCTTCGAGTGTTTTGCCTGTTTCAGGAATATCAACATCACAGCCAATGTCCTGTAGTGACAACACCTCTACCCTATCACCAAGAATCTGACGAATCTCACTCAATTTATGCTGATTGTTGGTTGCAAAAACGATTTTCATAATGGCGGTAGCAAATTGTTCATTCTTCACTTTTCACTTTCGTCTTCACTTTCACCTTCATTTCGTCGAATCCTTCGCCATAGACGCCGATTACGGAGCTCTGCGACACGAAGGCATAGGGATCAATCATCTTGATGAGTCGGAAAATGTTGACACTCTCATTCTTCTTGGCCAGGATACAGAGCACTTTCATCTTCTTGCCCGTATACCAGCCATGACCGTCGAGAATGGTGACGCCGTGGTTCATCTGCATGCCGATTGCATTGGCTATCTCCTGCCACTTCTGACTGAAGATCATGAACTGTACGGACTGTCGGCGGGCATTCATGACATAGTCGAGTACATAGTTCTCCATTGCCATCACGCAGAAGCCGAACATCACCTTGTGGGCACGTTCCAGATAAGTACCAAACTGCGGGAAGAACATACAGGAGCCGATGATACAGAAGTCGGCAGCAATGAGTATGTTACCCAGCGTGAGGTTGGGATGATACTTATTGACGGAAGCGGCAATGATGTCAGTACCGCCTGTAGATCCGTTGTGCATGAAGACGGTGGCCAGCGCGATACCCGTTATCATACAGCCAATAATCATCGACATGAAGTCCTGTCCCTCGCCCATCAGTTTGAACGGCAAGCCGTTCTCCTGCTTGGGGATAATCTCCTGCGCAAACATCAGCATAAAGTAAAGGGTGAAGATGGCAAAGATTGTCTTCATCAGGAACTTCCATCCCAGAATCTTCAAGGCCACAATCAGCAGGATGCCGTTGATGATGATATAGGTGTTCTCCAAGTGGAACCCTGTGGCGTAGTAGATGATAGCGGAGAGACCCGTGACTCCACCAGCCACAATCTGATAGGGCATCAGGAAGACTGTAAAGGCGATGGTATAAAGGAACAAGCCAAGGGCTATAAACAAATAGTCCTTGACCTCGTTCCATATTATTGTGTGATTGAAAGTCATTTACTTCTTTAAGACAATGTTCACCATACGCTTAGGGACGATGATAACCTTTGCTATCTGGAAGCCTTCCGTGTACTTCTTGGCACGTTCGTCGCTGAGCACGGCGTCCTCGATGGTCTTGTTGTCAGCATCGGCAGCAAACTGCATCTCGAAGCGGGCCTTACCGTTGAAGGCAATGCCCAGCTTCATCTGACTCTCCACGAGGTACTGCTCGTCCCACTTGGGCCACTGGGCATCGCAGACGCTGCCTTCGCCGCCCATCATCTCCCACAGCTCCTCAGCAATGTGTGGTGCGAAGGGTGCGATGAGTACGACGAGCGTCTTCAGCATCTCATGGTTCTTGCACTTCTGCTGCGAGAGCTCGTTGACGCAGATCATGAATGCCGAGATAGAGGTGTTGTACGAGAAGGTCTCGATGTCCTGCGACACCTTCTTGATGAGCTTGTGTACTGACTTCAGGTTCTCAGGAGTTGCCTCACCCTCGAAACCGTTCTGATAGAGATTCCAGAACTTGCGGAGGAAGCGATGACAGCCATCGATGCCGTTGGTGTCCCAAGGTTTAGACTGCTCCACAGGACCCAGGAACATCTCGTAGAGACGGAGGGTATCAGCACCATACTTCTCGACAATCATGTCAGGATTGACGACGTTGAACATCGACTTCGACATCTTTTCGATGGCCCATCCGCACTTGTACTGTCCGTTTTCAAGTATGAACTCAGCGTTGTTGTACTCAGGACGCCAAGCCTTGAAGGCCTCGATGTCGAGCACATCAGCCGAGACGATATTAACGTCCACATGAATGGGCGTCGTGGTGTACTTGTCCTTCAGTCCGAAGCTGACGAACTTACCCTTGTCGGTACCCTCGTCCTCGATGCGATAGACGAAGTTCGAACGGCCCTGAATCATTCCCTGGTTAACCAGCTTCTTGAAGGGCTCGTCCTCGCAGCTGTAGCCTGAGTCATAGAGGAACTTGTTCCAGAAGCGTGAGTAGATAAGGTGACCCGTAGCGTGCTCAGTACCGCCGACATAGAGGTCGACGTTGCGCCAGTATTCGTCAGCATCGCGACTGACCAGAGCCTTCTCGTTCTTGGGGTCCATATAGCGCAGATAGTAGGCTGACGAGCCAGCGAAGCCAGGCATCGTGTTCAGCTCCAGGGGGAAGACGGTCTTATTGTCGATCGCGGAACGATCGACCACAGTATCGGTTTTGGTGTCCCAAGCCCACATCTTGGCGCGGCCAAGGGGCGGCTCGCCCGTCTCTGTCGGCTTGTACTCATCGATCTCAGGCAGCTCCAGCGGCAGACACTCCTTGGGAATCATGTAGGGCATATCGTCCTTGTAATAGACAGGGAACGGCTCGCCCCAGTAGCGCTGGCGCGAGAAGATAGCATCGCGCAGACGGTAGTTCACTTTTACACGTCCGAGACCCTGCTCAGTCACATATTTCTTGGTAGCGGCGATGGCCTCCTTGACGGTCAGACCGTTCAGCGAGAACTTGGCTGACGATGAGTTGCAGACGATACCCTCTTTGGCATCATAGCTCTCCTCAGAGACGTCGGCACCTTCAATCAGCGGGATGATAGGCAGGTTGAAGTGCTTGGCGAAGGCATAGTCGCGCGAGTCGTGGGCAGGTACAGCCATAATAGCACCAGTACCATAGCCAGCGAGCACGTATTCGGCAATCCAGATAGGTATCTTCTCGTCAGTAAACGGATTGATGGCGTAACTACCTGAGAAAACGCCCGTCACCTTGTGGTCCATCTGGCGGTCGCGCTCCGTACGTTTCTTCACATAGTCGAGATACTTTTCTACCTCAGCCTTCTGCTCAGGTGTGGTCAGTTGGGCTACGAGGTCGCTCTCAGGTGCCAGCACCATGAAGGTCACACCAAACATCGTATCAGCACGGGTGGTGAAGATGGTGAAGTGCTTGTCTGAGTCAGCCACCTGGAACTCCACCTCAGTACCCTCTGAGCGGCCGATCCAGTTGCGCTGGGTCTCCTTCAGCGAGTCTGTCCAGTCGATGTCCTCCAGTCCGTCGAGCAGACGCTGGGCGTAGGCAGAGACGCGCAGACACCACTGGCGCATCTTCTTCTGAACCACAGGATAGCCGCCGCGAACGCTGACGCCGTCGACCACCTCGTCGTTAGCCAGAACGGTACCCAGTTTCGGACACCAGTTCACCATCGTGTCGGCCAGATAGGCTATGCGGTAGTTCATCAGCACCTCCTGCTTCTTCTTCTCCGAGAAGCCGGCCCAGTCGCTGGCGGTAAAGTGCAGCTCCTCGGTGCCGAGGGCGTTACAGTTCTCAGTACCCATCAGTTCGAAGTGCTCAATGAGCTTGATGGTGGGCTGCGCCTTCATCGAGGAAAGTGAAAAGTAGCTCTTGAACATACGCTGGAAGGCCCATTGCGTCCATTTGTAGTAAATGGGGTCGCAGGTGCGCACCTCGCGCTCCCAGTCAAACGAGAAACCAATCTTGTCCAGCTGCGAACGATAGCGGTTGATGTTCTCGAACGTGGTTTTCTCAGGGTGCTGGCCTGTCTGGATGGCATACTGCTCGGCAGGCAGTCCGTAGGCGTCGTAGCCCATGGGGTTCAACACGTTATAGCCCTGCTGACGCTTGTAGCGGGCGTAGATGTCGCTGGCGATGTAGCCAAGCGGATGACCCACGTGCAGGCCGGCTCCGCTGGGGTAAGGGAACATGTTCAGCACGTAGAACTTCTTCTTCTTCGGGTCCTCCACTACGCGGTAGGTTTTCTGTTCTACCCACCGCTTCTGCCATTTCTTCTCAATGTCTCTGAAATTGTAATCCATTGCGTATTTTCGTTTTTAATTGTTTCCGTACATTAATATTGGGCTGCAAAGATACGGAAAATAAATCAGAAAAGCAATTATTCGCCAGAAAAAAGACAGAGTTTGTAATTTTCTGCGTATCTTTGCCGCCAGAAACTAAATATTACTCAACATGAAACGGTTATTCATTTCACTCATCACGATGCTCGCCACATTGGGCGCATCGGCTGCCATCACACAGCAAACAGACAACAGTAACCAATACACCCTGAAGAACGGCAAGGTGACGATGGTCGTCGATGCCGCCAAGGGTGCCAAGATTCTCTCGCTGAAGTACGACGAGCAGGAGGTCATCTCGCAACTCCGTTGGCCTGAGTCCTTCGGCAGCACCTTTTGGACCAGTCCGCAGAAGGAGTGGTACTGGCCGCCTGTGCCTGAGTACGACAAGAAACCTTACGAGGTAGTGGAGAAAGACGGCGTGCTGACAATGACCAGCGAGGTGTCTGAGAAGCTGAAGTACAGACTGCGCAAGCAGTTTGCCGTTGACGAGCAGCATCAGGCCATCGTCATCACCTACTCGATCATCAACGAGAGCGATGAGACCCGTCAGGTGGCGCCTTGGGAGATTACGCGTGTGGTGAACGACGGCGGACTCATCTTCTTCGAGGCTCTTGTTGACAGCATCAAGCCTGCCGGACTCATGAACTTCCGCGAGACTGCTGGCGCCGCTTGGTTCCAGCCCGACGAGGCTGCTGAAAACCGCAAGGTTAATGCCGACGGCAAGGGCTGGCTGGCTTATTGTAACAACGGACTGTTGCTTATCAAGCAGTTCGACGACCTCACGCCTTCGCAGCCGGCACCCGACGAGGCCGAGATTCAAGTCTATCTGAATCGTGGAAAGACCTACATCGAGCTTGAGAGTCAGGGGGCCTATACCACCTTGCAGCCTAAGGAACAACTATCGTGGACCGTTCGCTGGTATCTGTTGCCTTGCGATGGCACAGCCGAGCCCTCCGAGAGTCTGTTGCAGCAAGTCAGGAAAGCCTTGAAAAAGTAGATATTTCTTTACAAAACGGCGCGCAAAACTCGCGCGCCGTTCACCAACTCGTCAGCAGCCCGCAAATACGCGAGAAATGACGAATTTCTTAACCTGTTGATACTCTGAAGTTTACAGAAACTACGTTGCACTTTACCCTTGAAAAATCGCCAGAAAACGTCCAAAAATAGTCCGTTTTCTTCCTTTTTTAGCCGTTTTCATCGGCCGTTCAGCACGTAGCCGAGCCTTACTCCGCTCCGAGCGGACTGCCAGTCCCCTCCGTGCGGACTCCCACTTTGCTCCGTCCAAACCTCAAACGACCTCCATTCTCCTTCCATTTCCGCTTCTCTCTCCCCTACCCTTCTCTAGATTCTCACTTTCACTCCCCCCTTTTTTCCATCACTTTTATTGACAA
>CAZLPO010000064.1:0-12961 GCA_964561385.1 uncultured Prevotella sp. | reverse complement strand
GTTCGGGGAAGAACTGGAGGAAGAAGGTGATGATGAGCAGGCGGATGTGCATGCCATCGACATCGGCATCGGTAGCCACGATGACCTTGTTGTAGCGCAGGGTGTCGAGACCGTCCTCGATGTCGAGGGCTGCCTGCAACAGGTTGAACTCCTCGTTTTCATAGACCACCTTCTTGGTGAGCCCGAACGTGTTTAAGGGTTTACCCCTTAAAGAGAAGACTGCCTGCGTGTTGACATCGCGGCTCTTGGTGATGGAGCCGCTGGCGGAGTCGCCCTCGGTGATGAAGATGGAGGACTCCTCCTTGCGCTCGTTCTTGACGTCGGAGAAGTGGATGCGGCAGTCACGCAGCTTACGGTTATGGAGGTTGGCCTTCTTGGCACGCTCGCGTGCCAGTTTGGTGACGCCAGCCATGGCCTTGCGCTCGCGCTCGCTCTCCTTGACCTTGTTCTCGATGACCTCGGCAACGTCGCTATGGATATGCAGGTAGTTGTCCACCTGCTGCTTGATGAAGTCGCCCACGTACTTGTTGATGGTGTCGCCATCGGGTGCCATCAGCGTGGAGCCGAGCTTGATCTTCGTCTGACTCTCGAAGACCGGTTCCTCGACGTTGATGGCAATGGCAGCCACGATACCGGCGCGGATGTCGGCATACTCGTACTTGCCGAAGAACTCCTTGATGGTGCGGGCGATATGCTCCTTGAACGCACTCTGGTGGGTGCCGCCCTGCGTGGTGTGCTGGCCGTTGACGAAGGAGTAGTACTCCTCGCCATACTGGTTGGCATGGGTGAAGGCAATCTCGATGTCGTCGCCCTGCAGGTGTATGATGGGATAGAGCGAGTCGTTGGTCATACGGTCCTTGAGCAGGTCCTCCAGACCGTGTCGGGAGAGGATGCGGCGACCATTGTACATGATGGCCAGGCCCGTATTGAGATAGGTGTAGTTGCGCAGCATGTTCTCCACGATGTCGTCGTGGAACTGGTAGTCCTTGAAGAGCTTCGCATCGTTGTCGGGCTCGAAAAAGATGTAGGTGCCGTTCTCGTCCTGCGTGTCCTCGGTGACGTCGCTGACCAGTTTGCCACGCTCGAAGACCGCCTTACGGACCTTACCGTCACGGAAGGAGTGAACCTCGAAGTGTGTGCTGAGCGCGTTGACGGCCTTCACACCGACACCATTCAGTCCGATGGACTTCTTAAAGGCCTTCGAGTCGTACTTACCGCCGGTGTTCAGCACCGACACTGCCTCGATCATCTTTCCCTGGGGGATGCCGCGACCGTAGTCGCGCACGGAGACACGCAGGTTGTCCTCGACGTTGACCTCGATGCGGTCGCCCGCCTTCATCTTGAACTCATCGATGGAGTTGTCGATGACCTCCTTGAGCAGCACGTAGATGCCGTCCTCGGGCAGCGAGCCGTCGCCGAGGCGACCGATGTACATACCCGGGCGCAGGCGGATGTGTTCCGTTCCGGTCAGGGTACGGATGTTGTCGTCACTGTAGTCGACGGGAGAACCGTCGATCACCATTGTGAGGTTGTTTTCTTCTGTCATTATAGTTGTTTTTTATAGCAGCGGCGACGTTTGTGCTGTTCGTGCTCAAGGTACTGCCACTGACTCTGCACCTTACCGTTGGTCTCCATCTCGACATGCGTCTCGCCCCACTTGAAGCCATACTTCTGGTAATAGGGAATGAGGTCGTAGAACAGGAGTGCATTGGCACCCTTCTGACGGTACTCGGGCAGGACGCCAATGAGCAGCAGGTCAACGATATCGGTCTTATGGAACTTGAAAGCACGCAGGACATGCCACCAACCGAAGGGCCACAGGCGACCGTTACGACATTTTTGCAAAGCGCGTGTCAGCGAGGGGATGGTGATGCCGATGCCCACCACCTTATGGTCGGGCGTGTTCCAGTCCTCAATGATGCAGAGCAGCTCCAGGTCGAGCAAGGGTTCATACATCCTGATATAGTCGTCAATCTGCTTGTCTGACATCTCTGAATAGCCATACAGGTGACCGAAGGTCTTGTTGACCACGTCGAACACCTTCTTGCCATAGCCGTCGGGGCCAGGTATCTGTGAGCGCTTGATCTTCACCGTGTGGAGATTGTAGCGCTGCATGATCATCTCCGAGATCTTCTTGAACTTCTCGGGCATTCCCTCCTTCGGGACGAAGAGCTTGTACTCCACGTAGTCGTTGTCCTTCTCATACCCCTCCATCTGCTTCATCAGCTCAGGGTAGTAGGCGTAGTTATAGCCCGTCGCCATGGTGCCCAGTTCCTCAAAGCCCTTGGTGAGCATGCCCTCGGGGTCCATGTCGGTGAAGCCAAGGGGACCGATAATCTCCTTCATGCCACGCTCGCGGCCATAGTCCTCGACCGTTGTCAGCAAGGCCCGCAGCACGTCTATATCGTCGATGAGGTCGAGCCATCCGAAGCGCACGGCGGGACGGTCCCACTGCTTGTTATAACGGTGGTTGATGATGGCTGCCACGCGCCCCACCACCTTCCCGTCCTTATAGGCCAGGAAATAGTCGCCTTCGCAGAAGTCGAAGGCCGAGTTCTTGTCCTTACGGAACGTGTTCAGCTCGTCGCTGTAGAGGTTGGGGGCATCATAGGGATTACCTCGATAGAGGTCATAATGTAACTGTATGAAGGCATCAAGTTCTTTTCTCGTTTCCACCTTCTTAATAACCACTGATGACATTCTTTCTGCTTGTTTTTTTGATTATTCTGTTATTTATGACGCAAAGATACACTGATTTTTCCAAAAAAAGGAAGAAATATTTGGATTTTTCAATTAGTTAGACTACTTTTGTGACCAAATAGCAATTTATTAAGATTACACGTTTATGAAAAAGACCCTTATTCTGGCAGCCATAGGGCTGTTTATGACAAGTGCTGTGATGGCACAAGACAACTGCGAAAACAAATGCGACGGCAATCACGCCTGCAAGAAAAAGAGACTGCAATCCTGGAGTTTCGTGGAAGCACAGGGTGGTCTGGACTGGACCGTTACCGATGCAAACATCACCAAGCTGCTGATGCCGCAAGGCGCACTCTCCATCGGCCATTACTTCACACCAGTGGTCGGTGCCCGTCTGCACGTGTCGGGCCTGCAGGGCAAAGGACGCTTTGAGACCATGGACCTGAATTACAAATGGAACTACGTGACGACCGATGCCGACCTGCTGATCAACATCAGCAATCTGTTCAGCAAGAACATCAACCGCCCGCTGAACCTCATCTTCGTCGGCGGACTGGGACTGGCAACAGCCTGGAAGAACGACGAGCTGAACGACATCGTCGCTGCCAACCCCACGCTGGCACCGCTGGCATGGGACAACCATCACCACTATAGTCACAACCTGCGCGCTGGACTGCGCCTGGAGACCAACGTGACCAAGCCCCTGGGTCTCTCACTGGAGGTGGGTGCCAACAGCATGGACGACCGCTTCAACGGCAAGACCAACGATGCCGACGACTGGATGATCAACGGTCTCATCGGTATCAGCTACCGCTTTGGCTACAAGTGCCAGAAGCCGCGCAAGGTGACACGCCAGGTTGAGGAGCTGGTATGGGTGGAGGTGCCCGACACCATCATGGTCAAGGAGAAGCGCCCCATCGTGAAGGAGGAGCAGAAGAAGATTGAGGAAGCCATCTTCTTCCAGATTCGTGAGAGCGATGCCAACGCTGCCGAGGGTACCGAAAAGGCCATCAAGGACGTGGCCGACCTGATGAAGACTTCTGAGGATGCCGTCTTCACCGTGACCGGCTATGCCGACAAGGGCACGGGTAACCCCACGCTGAACAAGATGTACGCCGAGAAGCGTGCTACCGACGTCACCAACAAGCTGGTGAACCAGCACGGCCTGGATGCCAGCCGCGTGAAGACCGACTCGAAGGGTGACACCGTTCAGCCGTTCGAGGAGAACGACAAGAACCGTTGCGTCATCATCACCGGTGAGGGCACGTTCAAGGTGACCACCTACGAGGAGTACGAGAAGCAGGAGGTGACCACGAAGAAGGAACAGAAGACGGTGACCCGCGAGGTGATTGAAGATGTTTACGACTAATCAGCCGATCTTCCGACAGACAAGCAATACATGACGCTTATCGGCGAGGGTGGTAGCAAAGATATACGTGCTGCCACCCTCGCTCAGTTTCAGGCGGCGCCGCAGATCGGCCACGGACAACGGGAAGTTACGGACGGTGATATTGGCCTGGCTGATGCCGGCAAGGGTCGTACGCAGCTCACGCTTGTTCAACGTCGTGACGGCATCGATCTGGAAGACCCTTCCCCAGGAGACCCTCCCTATAGGGCGGGGAGGAGATACAAAGAGGTGGCTGTTGGGTGCCAGCTGGCTGACGTCAAAAGCCTCAGCCACCTCAGCAAAACAGCCTGCCTTCATGATGGAGGCATTGGGCTCGTAGAGATAGTTTAGGGGAGAGAGGAGAGAGGAGAGAGGAGAGAGAGATGCTTGGGGGTATAAGGGGTGCGTTACAAACACACTATCATCATTCACACAATGAACAGAGAAATCTCTCTCCTCTCTCCTCTCTCCTCTTTCCTCTAAAACAAGCAACAGCTCCTTGCACTCGTTCTGTACGGACACAATATGAACCGCACGGACATACTGTTCGCCAAGGTCGTTGACGGCCTTGCGCCAGTCGAGCATGGGTGACAGCTTGATGATGACGCGGTCGGCCTTCTCCATCAGCAGGTCGCGCAGGGCCACGACATCGGGTGTGCAGTCGCTGATGCCATAGGTGCGCTGGCCGTGGTCGTCACGCCGTGCGGGATCAATATATATCACATCGGCATGCGGCATCTGGCGCAGGTAGTCCACCGCATCGGCACAGACCACCTCGGCGTTGATGCCAAGCACGGCGAAGTTATGGCGTGCCAGTTCACAGAGCGACTCCTGCCGCTCCACATAGACAGCCTTCTGGAAGTGTGGGGCCAGGAAGGAGAAGTCCACCCCGAAGCCTCCCGTCAGATCCACCATTCCCGCACCTTCGTACCCCCGTACCCCTGTACCTCCGATTATGCCCACTTTATACCTTGCTGTCTGCTCGCTGGAGCACTGCTCCATGGAGAGGTGAGGAGGATAGATGATGCCGTCATGAGCCGCCCAGGAGGGCAGTTTGCGACGTGCCGTCTGCCGACCCGCTATCTGATTGAGGGCGAATGGCACGTCAATCGCGGTGTCTTTCGCCCCCAAAAGCGCCAGCCGACGCACATCGTCGTCGGCATGGGCACGGATAAAGTTCAGTGTTGCCTCGTTCACTTAACGCATAGCGAAGAAATAGCCACCACCGATAGCGGTACGTACCTGATAGAGACCAGCCTCATCGGGAGTCACCGTCAGCTGCATGTTCTTATCGGCCAGCGTGGTGATGGTGCCGTCGGCATTGAAACGGAAGAGCTCGGTGGTCACACCGTTCTGGGTCAGCGACCATACGTTCTGCTTCTTGTCGTAGGTAAAGTTACTCACCTCACCAGTGGGAGCCTTCACCTCGTAGCCGTCCTTCAGCGTGGTGACAGCATAGTAGCGGCCGTCGCTGCCCAGCACCTGCTGCGTCTTGCCGATATTGGCGTGCATGGGGTTCTCGCCCGTCCAGAACTCGATGGTGTTGAGCACCACAGAGTCGACAAACAGACAGACGCTACCCACGATGGGCATCAGGATGAAGCCGACGATGGCATTGACGAACTTGTTACCCGTCATGTGGCACTGCCACTTGGCATAGGAGTTGAACAGGCTGAAAGAGCCGATACATGAGCTGTAGAGCAGGGTGCCCATCAGCAGACAGGCTACCACCTTAAGATTCATTTTCTTCATTTCTTCTTTTCTTTTTAGGGTTGATTATTTCTTTAATATCTTACGACCATTCTTGATGACAATGCCACGATAGTCAGCGCCCACCTTCTGGCCTGCCACGTTGTACTCAGAATCCTGAGCCATGAACCCTGAATCCTGAACCTCATCGATTCCCGTGCCAGAAGTACAGGTGAAGATGAGCTTGTCAATGTTACACTGGGCACCGGTGATGGTGATACGGATGGCCTGCTCGCCCTCACTGAGCTTCAGCTTCAGCTTCTCGGTGACCGACTTGTAGGTGCCCCAAGTGTTGTTGCCCGTCTGCGGCACGTTGATGGTACACAATGTCGAGCGCTGGGAGCCCTTGACGCGGGCAACGGTGAACTTCGAACCCGTGGTGCCCGACGACACGACAGCCTCGCAGGTGTACTCACCCGCCTCCTTCACGTCAACCGTGTACTCGAGCCACTCGCCCTGAGCGGTGTAGCCGATGGCCGAACCGCCGTTGCCCTTGACGATGTCGACACCCTCGTTGTCCGTACGGTATTTGGCATCGCCCTCGTCCTTGGTGTCGGAGTCGTGGAAGCTGATTCCCTCGCCACCCATGTCGAAGTCCTCGGCCTGAACGACACCGGGCAGCTCGATGGCACCCTTGAAGCTCTGGCGCTTGCCCTTGACCTTGAGCGTGCTCTTCGCAATCTTCGACTCACGACCCTCGGCATCGGTAGCAATGGCCGTGATGGTATAGGTACCCTTCACCGTCGGCTGATAGACGAACGTGTATGGCGCAGCCGTCAGCGTCTTCACCAGGACATCGTTAGCATAGATACTGACACTGGCGATGGTGCTTGAGGTCGATGCGGCCGTAGCCGTGATGGTTGTTGTCTCGTCAACCTCAATGCTGGTCGGCGACGACTTCACGGTGACCGTCATCGAATCATCGGTCTTCAGCGGGGTGAAGGTCATCTTGCCAACATTGAAACCGCCCTCGTCAACACACAGGCAGAGCACACGGCGACCAGCCTCCAACGGCGTGGTGAAGCGCAGGTGCACAGTCTGGTACTCACTGGTGCTACCCGTATTGGGTACGGTGATGAAGTCGGTCAGGAACTTCAGGTTGCCGAATTCGTTCTCTACCAGGTGGAACAGACCATTGGCATTGGCGGCAGCCACCTCGATATCCATAGAATAGAGTCCCGACTCCTTGACATCGACCGTGTACTCCATCCAGCCGCCAGTCTTCGTCACGCCCGTACGTGTAGCGTTGCCAAAGGAGACACCGGAGGCACCCTCGTCGTAGTTCTTAGCCTCAACCACACCCGGCAGTTCGGCAGCCACGTCTTTATAGGGTTTGCGGGCAGTCGCAGAACTGAGCACCGTGACACGCGACAGACGCTCGAACGTGGCACCATCGGTCGTGGTGACGACAGCCTTCAGCGTCTTCAAACCTGTCGAACTCGTCGGAGCCGTGTACTCAGCAATATAGGGAGCCTCGGTCATCGTCGCAATCAGCTTGCTACCCTCATACAGCTCGACCTTCTCAATGGTCTTCGTGGCCATCGTGGCCGACACCCATACGGGCAGCTTGTCGCCCTTGGCCACCTTCAGCGAGGCAGGCTTCACATAGATGGAGGCCTCCTTCTTGAAGCCCGGGAACGGACTCTTGGCATTCTTAGCCTTGTCGCTCTTCATGTAGTCGCGCAGCCATGTCATCGCCGGGCGGTCCTTGCCGTCCTTGATGATACCCGAGTTACCGTTCTCCGTCCAGGTATGGCCATAGATATAGCCCCAGAACGTGACACCAGCACAGTAGTCGGCCTCCCACATATAAGGAATCTGCTCCTTGTAGCGCTTCTCCTGCAGGGCATCGTCGTACGTGCCGACGTCATACTCGGTGCTGTACATGGGTATCTTCAGTGCATTCTGTATCTCCGTCATGGCCGACTTGAACTCCGAGAACTCCATGTCCGTCACATCGTGCGACTGACAGCCGTAGGCATCAACCGGGGCACCGGCATCGCGCAGGGCACGCACCAGATTGATGAACTCGGTCTTCTGCCAGCGGAACGTATTGAAGTCGTTATACACGAGAATGGCGTTCGGCCAGCGCTCGTGCGCCAGCTGGAAAGCCTTGATAATCCAGTCGTAACCGGTGCGGCCGTCGCCACCCAGGGCAGCCTTGTAAGGTGCGGGGTTATGCCCCACAATGGCCTCGTTGACCACATCGATGATCTCGAGATTGGGATAGTGCTTCTTCACAGCATCATACCACTCGACAATGGCCTTGTACTGCTCAGCCGTGGACAGATTGTCCATCCAGCCAGGATACTGCGAACCCCAGATGAGCGTGTGGAACTTAAACGGGAATTTCCATTTCTTGGCATAGTTCGCCGAGTTGTCGGCACCGCCAAAGCTAAAGTTACCACGGGTAGAGCCCTCGATAGAGCTCCACTTCGTCTCGTTCTCCGGCGTAATCTGGTTCCATAGTGTATGGAAAGCCTCCTTGCCGTAGTCCACCTGATAGCTGGTCGTGATATTACCCAGGAACTTGTCAGGATTAGACGACAACTGGGCATTGGCCTGCGCAACCGTCAGGCACACACCCATCAGCGCTAAGTAAAGTCTGTTCTTCATTTTTACGATATCGTTTCTTAAACTGGCCACAAAGTTACGAACTTCCCACAACCCCACCTTTTTCGTATGTTTCAAATCCTTTATCCCAACGTCTCACGTCTCTTTCCGCTCTCCCCTCTCCTCTCTCCTCTCAATAAATTTCGTTATCTTTGCAAAGAAATACTCACACTACCAATCAGTAAAAACCATGAGGAAAATCCTGCTTTCAATCGTTATGGCTACGATGGCTCTCGCAGCCAGTGCACAGACAAACACCCCCGAACTGGAGTTCGCCCTACAGCTGAAGGTCACGCTCGGCGAGGCTTACACCGTCGGGGAGACACAGAACGGACGACGCACCGTCATCCCCATCACCGGCGGCACCTTCGAGGGACCGCTGCTGCGCGGTACCATTCTTAATGGCGGAGCCGACTACCAACTGGCCAACGCCCAGGGACGGACATCGCTGGAGGCCATCTACAGCATCAAGACCGACGACGGTGTCTATATCCACGTACGCAACCGCGGCATCATCAAAGGCGGCACCGACGCTGATGGCAAGCCCACCTTCTACTTCAAGGCCGCACCGCAGTTCGAGGCTCCCGTCGACAGCAAGTATGCCTGGCTCAACGATGCCCTCTTCGTCTGTGCTCCGACGTGGGACCAGGATTTCAAGGGCATCGTTCTCAATGTCTGGAAGGTGAAGTAGCTGCCAGCACCAGGAACATATAGTGTGACGAGCCGCCACCCAGCACATACTCCGTCTGCTGCCAGAGGAACGGGAACTCCAACAACTCTGGGAAGTCGGGACGGATGAGGGCCGTACCACTGACCACGCCGCCGGGGATATACGACCAGTCGGCACGGTTCAGACCATAAGCCACCGTGGCCGACTCGGCACCGACACCGGAAGCGAACGACGCACTGTTGCTGCCAGGATGACAGCCGAGAACGAAGTTCAGGGCATCATAGACCGTCGCCTTCGGGAAGATGTCAGGATAGGCAGCCGTCAAGAAATAATACTCGAAGCCAAAGCGCTGGATGTCCCAGCCGGCACCCCAGATACTCGGACGGTAGGGCACGCCGTATGGCGTCTCTGCCGCCTGTTTTTCTATATCGCCCTTATAACTGGCAAGAGCAGCACGGAAGGCTGCCACGAACTGCTTTTTGGTTTGGGATTTGAGGCTTGAGGTTTGAGCTTTAGGAGCCGTCTCAAGAAGTTTGGCAAGGCGGGCCGTGAACCATCCTGTACGGCTGATGTTCTTGGTAACCAGCTCCTGCTGACCAATAACAAAGTCGAGGTATTCGGCCTCGCCAGTGGTGAGATAGAGCTCAACAGCCGCCTGCAGCTTCAAACCCGTCAGGTAGCCACTGACCTGCGTCTGATGATAGATATCGGTAGCGATGTCAAGACACTCCTTACTCAGCTCATCGTTGAAGCCACGAAGCACACGGGCGACACCTGCCAGCTGTGCTGCAGTGGAGAGGGCACGCATGGGGTTGTCCTCCGTAAATATCCAGCGGTCGTCCGCGTTGGGCTGTCCGTCGGTCATGGCAGCCGCATCGCCCAGCATGGCATACTGACGCAGTGTGCTGCAGATGATACCGCGATACAGACGTCCCAGCGCCTGATAGCTGCGGACGACGGTCAGGGCACCGTTCTCTACCTGCTGGAGAATATCGTTACGACCGTCGGGCTCGTGTATCTCCACGCGGTGACGCTGCTGGTCGATGGCCGTCACATCGATATCGGGATGGAACTGCTCATAGGCCAAGGCAAGGATATAAGCCTCACCGGCCTGCGACTCCACACGCAGGTCGAAGTCGCCTGCATCGTGCCAACCGCCGATGTTCACGCCCGGCACGCGCTCGCCATCCGTGAACTTCGAGAGTCCCGGACGCTGGTCGTAGCCGTCGATATGATTGCCGACACGCGCCATCAAGGCATCGTCCATGTGGCAGGCATCGTGCCAGATACGGTATTTCTCCGAGACACGCATGTGACACATCTGCACAGGCAGGAAGTACTCGATGACAGGCTGCCACACGCCGCGGTCGTAAACATCGGCAGCGATACGGAAGACACTGGAGACGGAATGACCATAGCGCACCTGATACAAGCCGGGCTCAGTGACATCGCTGAAGTCGGCCGTGAGATAGCGGTAGCGCAGGAAGTCTCCCCAGACGGTGGGTGCTGTGGTGCGAACGGTTGTCTCACCATCAGCACCTATACGCACCAGCTGTACCTTTTCCATACTGGCATCGCGCTTGTCGGTCTCGATGACCACACGCTTCGACTGCTGCAGCAGATAGCCCACCTGCGATGTCTGGATGACGGCAGGATAGCGCCACGCATGGTCCACAGCAGGCGTGATGAGCCAGCGAACGGCACCCTTTGTCGCGCCCTTTGCAATCTCGCTGCGCAGCACGAACCACCCGTTATTGTGGTTCATACGACCGTCATAGAGTTTCAGGTCGCCCGTCAGCGACTCCACCGTCAGCCGCTGGCTCTGGTCGTCAGGACGTGAGGTGAACCTGCGGCCCACGGCATAGGGTTCGGCGATGATGTCATCAGCGCGGAGGGGACTGTAGCCCTCGCCATCAAGCTGTGCCAGGTCGGCCTTCTGCTTCGGTGCCGTGGGGTAAGGCGTGAGACTCGGGGCGTGAGACGTGAAGTAATCGCCATCATGTCCGCGGTTGGTCGGCAGTTGTAACAGCGGGCCATTGGGCTGACGGGGATAGATGCCCGTCTGGTCATCCATCACCCACGGCTTGCCGAACAGCTCGCCGGGGAAGAACTCGAGGTTGAAGCCCACCTTGCCGAGCAGGAAGTCGGGCACCGGCGTGTCAAGGTCGACGGTAACGAGGATCCCACTGCCCTGCGCCTCTACGGTCACCGTATAGTTGACATGGTAGTCGGGATAGACCATCGGGTTGAACCCCGTCAGGTGACGCGAGGAGTCGGGATAGCAGAGTGTGGTGGTGATGCGCCCATGCTCCACCTTGCGGCTCAGCTGTTTCGGTACGGGCTGCCACTGGCCTGGCGTCGCCTCCATGCGTATGTCGCCGTTGGTGGCTATGCGACGGCCGTTCATCAGGACACACACACCACCCTGATGGCCCTCGGGATAGAAGTCGCTGAAGGCCATCACGTCGGTACCTCCTGCATTGAAATAGTCCGTTCCTAACTGGAATGTCTGTGCGGTGATCATCTGTGCCGTGAGCACCAGCGCCACCATAGCGGTCATTAGTCGTTTTCTCATAGGTTATTGGCTTTTAACTTTCCCGTGCAAAGATACACAATATTTCGTTGGTTTGCAACTTTTTCTTGATTTCGCGTAGTTTTTCGTATCTTTGTAGCGTCTAATGGGCAAAGATTCAAAAAACAGACAAGACAATGAATGCATTAGAACAACAGTTTGCGCAAACCGTAGCCGAGCACAAGAGCACCATCTATACCGTGTGCTACATGTTCTCGCAAGATGCCGACGAGGTGAACGACCTCTTCCAGGAAGTACTAGTCAACCTGTGGAAAGGTTTCGAGAGTTTCGGCCATCGTTCAGACATCCGGACGTGGATCTACCGCGTCGCCCTCAACACCTGTATCTCTCTCGACAGAAAGAAGCGACGCGCAGCCACCGTCCGGCTGACCATGGACATCAACCTCTTTGAAGACCGCGACGAGGACACGCGTCAGGTGGACATGCTCCACAAACGCATCTCCAAACTCCAGCCCTTCGACCGTGCGATTGTCCTGCTCTGGCTCGAGAACCTCTCTTATGAGGAGATCGGACAGATCGTCGGTATCAGTACTAAGAACGTCAGCGTCCGTCTGTACAGAATCAGAGAACAATTAAAAAACATGTCAAACGATTAACACTTACCCATTATGCAAAACGAGAATTTTGAATTAGAAAATATGCGCCAGCAGATGAACATGCTGAAGAAGAAGCTGGAGCAGCAGGAGATTGTCAATGACCGCATGATCCGTCATTCGATGAAGCATACTGCCAGCAACATCAATCGCAGATACGCGATAACAATGGTAGTGGGACTCCTGATGATACCTTACACCTACTGGGCCTTCATCAAATTAGCCGGTTTCTCTATCGCCTTCTGGATTTTCACCTGCATCTTCATGCTGGTTTGCGTAGGAGCAACCTATTACAACAGCAGGAACCTGAGCGATGCCAACATGATGACCAACAATCTTGTGGATGTCCGTCGCCGCATGGCTCGCGCCAAGAAGTTTGATGCCAACTGGCTATACTTCGGTGTCCCAGGTATTCTCGTCTTTATTGGCTGGTTTATGTACGACGTCTATCAGAGAAACAATGGTGAACTAAACGACGGATTCTTCTGGGGCGGTGTCGTCGGCGGCATTATCGGAGCCATCTGCGGATTCATGATACACTTCAAGACCCAGCGACAGTATCAGGAGATTATTGACCAGATAGAAGATATCACCACCGAGCAATAAACTCAACAGTATCACAAAGAGGGCGGCCACCGAGGTGACCGCCTTCTCTT
>CAZLPO010000063.1:0-13065 GCA_964561385.1 uncultured Prevotella sp. | reverse complement strand
ATGCCGTTAGCCGGCTTCACATCGTTCACCTCCTTGACACCTGTCTCGTACGAAGCCTTGTCATACAGGGTAATATTGTAGAGGTAGTACCAGGTCTCACCAGTGAAGCAGAGTTTTGTGCCGATGGTGCTGCCCGGCTCGACGCACTTACTGAAGTTGGCGGCGCAGAAGCAAGCGGTTGTGCCGTCGGTCTTCTCGTCATCAATCATGATATTGATACCGTTGTCTGAGTCAATGTTGTTACATCAATTATCTTTGTCCCCTATTACTGCTTGTCGCAGATACTTTCCGTTTTGTCTCAATCGTGGATGATAAGGGCGGACTGAGGCGAAACGACTACGTTTTTCCCTGTTATCGTACCTAATCCTTGCTCCTTCAGCTCAATATTGCCGTTGTCACAGACAACTGTGTAGCAGCCTTCGGGAACACAGATATTTTGTGGCTGACGCCCATTATTGAGAACAACAATGATGTTCCGCCACTCATCTCTCCCGGCATAGTTCTTCAGTCGGAAGGCCACCACGTCGGCAGGAGCATCGAGGAACTCCAAATGCTTGCGCACGAGGTCAGCATTGCCCAGTCGGAAGGCGGGATGATCTTTGCGTAACTGGATGAGTTTCCGATAGTAGTTGAGTGCCTTCTGATAGCGAGCCTCGTTCTGCCAGTCAAGCTGGTTGATACTGTCGGGTGACTCAAACGAATTATGAACACCTTTCTTCGTGCGGAGCAATTCTTCGCCGCTCAGCATGAAGGGCACACCCTGTGAGGTGAAGACGGCCGTCTGTGCCAGCAGATCCAGACGCAGCAACTCATCATGACCGATACCGGGAATGCTTGCCCGCAGGCGATCCACCAGACACATATCGTCATGGCAGCTGACATAGCTCATCATCTGTGTCGGCTCGGCAGCCCACGGATCTTTCGAATAGTTGACCTTCGACAGGTCTACCTGCGGATGGGCGATGGCACCGACGATACCAAACTTGAGGCTTTCCACACAATCGGGCGCACCGCCAAGCCACCCTGTCTTGGTATCATCGCTGAACGGTCCGCGTAGCGCATCACGTAGTTCATCGCTGAAGGCGGCGATGCCCGGCATCTGCTGTATATTTGCTTTCATGGCCAACTGCTCAGTCGGCAATGCACAGGCGCCGGCACTCCATCCCTCGCCATATATGAATATGGTGGGGTCTATGTTGTCCACGACCTTCCGGATGGCGTTCATCGTCTCAATGTCGTGACAGCCCATCAGGTCGAAACGGAACCCATCTATATGGTACTCATTAATCCAGTACTTTACGCTCTCCATCATGAACTGTCGCATCATAGGCTGCTCCGAAGCTGTCTCGTTGCCACAGCCACTGCCGTTTGAATAGGCTCCATCAGCCGTCTTCCTGTAATAATAGTTAGGATAGGTGCGCTGGAAGTTGGAGTGCTCAATGTCGTAGGTGTGGTTATAGACTACATCGAGAATAACACGGATGCCCGCCTTATGAAGGGCCTGCACCATCTGCTTGAACTCACGGATACGCACCTCCGGACGATAGGGATCAGTAGAGTAACCGCCTTCTGGAACATTATAGTTCACCGGATCGTAGCCCCAGTTGTACTGAGGCGTATCGAGCCTCGTCTCGTCAACGGAGCCGTAATCATAAGAGGGTAGGATATGAACTGCATTGATTCCTAGACTCTTCAGGTGGTTAATGGCCCACGGTTCCGTCAGTGCCAGGAACTTCCCCGGATACTGAGCTTCGGGACGCGCCACAGAGAAGTCGCGGTGGTGCAGTTCATAGACGATGAGGTCAGCAGGTGACTTCGTGACGGGTCGGTGATCGCCGTCCCAGCCCTGTGGGTCTGTGGCCTTCATATCAATGATTGCACCTCGCTTACCATTAACCCCAACGGCTTTGGCAAAGACGCCCGGGCACTCGCCCTTTCCCATGTCGAAGGTGTAGAAGCGGCCCATCAGGTCACCCTTGACGGTGGCTGTCCACTGCTCGTTGGCTGTGCGCAGCATCTTTACGGTCTTTATCGCCTTACCATCGATACCCTCTTTGTAGATGCGTACCTTGACGTTCTTGGCTTCGTTGGGGGCAAAGAGCGTGAACTGGGTCTTCTCGGGTGAGTAATTAACTTCCTGAAAGGCCTGTGCTGTCACTTTTGCGGGCAACAACACTGATAGTAGTCCTGCAAAGATCAATTTGTTCATTGTTTATTTTGCTATGAGTGAAACGGCAAAACCACCACCCGGGGCCTCCTTGATGTTCAGTGTCTGACCAGCCTTGACCACTTTCTTGGTAATTATGTATGCCTGAGGATTGGTCTCATAGTGCGCATCCTTCGCATCAGCGTAGATGGTGCAGTCATATTTGCGTCCCTTGTCCAGGAAGTCGAGCTTCACGACAGCGGTGTGGCCGTTCTCGTCGCACTTACCGCCGATGAACCAGTTGTCGGTACCCTTGGCCTTGCGTGCCACGGTGATATAGTCGGCTGGCTCAGCCTCAAGGTAACGGCTGTCATCCCAGTCGCAGGCCACATCACGGATAAACTGGAAGGCATCATCGAACTTCTCGTAATGTTCAGGCAGGTCTGCTGCCATCTGTAGCGGCGAGTACATCGTCAGGTAGAGTGCCAGCGAACCGGCAATCGTGATTCGTGCCCACGATGTGTTGTCACTCCACTCGCTCAGTTTCGTGACGAAGATGCCTGGGGTGTAGTCCATCGGACCGCCCTGCAGACGGGTGAACGGCAGGATGCAGGTATGGTCGGGGCGTGAGCCGCCAAATGCTTCGTATTCCGTGCCACGGGCTGACTCGTTGCCTACGAGGTTGGGATACGTACGACAGAGACCCGTCGGACGCGTCGCCTCATGGGCATTCACCATGATGTGATGCTTGGCAGCCTCCTTTACAACATAGAGGTAGTGGTTGTTCATCGATTGTGAGTAGTGGTGATCGCCACGAGGAATGATGTCACCCACATAACCCGTCTTCACGGCATCGTAGCCGTAGCGGTTCATCAATTCGTATGCCTCCTTGATGTGACGCTCATAGTTCTGCGAAGAACTGGAAGTCTCATGGTGCATCAGCAGCTTCACACCTTTGGAGTGCGCATAGTCGTTGAGCATCTTGATATCGAAGTCAGGATAAGGCGTGACGAAGTCGAAGACATCGCGCTTCCACATGTTCGCCCAATCTTCCCAGCCTATATTCCAACCCTCGACAAGCACCTCGTCAAGACCGTTCTTGGCAGCGAAATCAATATAGCGCTTCACTTTCTCATTGTTGGCAGCATGACGGCCGTGGGGCGTTGAACGTTGATAGTTGAAAGTAGAGAGTTTAACGGAGGGGACATCATCGGTATAATGCCACGATGACTTACCGACAATCATCTCCCACCAAACGCCGCAGTACTTCGTGGGATGAATCCAACTGGTATCCTCGAGCTTACAAGGCTCATTGAGGTTAAGAATAAGATTCGAACTGAGCATGTCGCGGGCATCATCGCTGACCATGACCGTGCGCCAAGGTGTCTCGCAGGGAGTCTGCATGGCACCTTTCAAACCTGTTGCATCGGGTGTGAGGTGGCTCACAAACGTGAACGGCTTGGGCAGTTCAAAGTCGGGTGACGCCTCCTTCGGATTGGGTGTATAAGCATTGCTGCCACCGCTAAGCCTTGTGGTAAGCGCCTTGGTCTGTGCATCGACAAGCTCGAGGTGCATCGTCGCATAGTCGGCACAGGCCGCCTCGTGGATATTGATATAGAGTCCATCACTGCTCTTCATCTGCAATGAGGTCTGAACGCCGGTTGGCGAGAAGACAGCAACACTGGAATTGTCCCAGTTGACGGCCTTAGCCATGCGCGCGCGGATCTCAGAAAGCTTTGACTCCTGTGTCTCCTGCTCCTGTGTGTCGTAGTCGCCCGGCAACCACCAGGCGGTATGGTCGCCCGCCATGGCAAACTCCGTGCGCTCTTCCTGAATGAGGAAATAGTTCAGTTCCTCCTGTTGGGGAAACTCATAGCGGAAACCGATGCCATCGTCATAAACGCGGAAACGGATGATGATAGTGCGTACCTGTGGCACCAAGGCCAAACCGAGGTTCGTACCGTCACCCGTGTATTTCCCCACCTCAACCGTTTGCTTCAGAGTGACAGCCAATTCATTGTAGTGGTTTCGGATAGTGGCTGTCTCGCCCCATACGGGCTTCCATGTCTCATCGAAAGTGCTGACCTTCTCGTCCTCCAGGACAAAGCCTTTCAAGAGGTCTGTCTCCCTATAGCCTTTCGAGGCATGTTTGTCCTTGGCCAGTTCCAAGCCGAGGTGTGATGGTCTAACCACATCACGGCCCTTAAAGCTCATCTCATAGGTGGGGCGTCCCGCATCATCTACCGAGAACTTCAGTTCGATGTTGCCGCTGGGCGACTTAACATTGCCTGCAAGTGCCATCACAGGCATCATCAGCATAGTCCAGAATAATTTTCTCATTTTCGTCCGCTTTGTATAATTAATGTGTTGATTTCGTTGTTGAAGTCATCGGCGGCAAGAAGCTGCTCGATGCTCAGGTGCATGCGATAGCGCCAGTAATGACGCGGATTGGCCGGGATGTTGATTCGCTCAGCATTCTGGTCAGGCAGACGCAACCCCTCGTCTATGGAGAGCCAGTCCTGTAAAGACAACAGGCAGAGCATGGAAGGTGATGTCAGATGACGGCTGACAATGTCTTTGGCCAACCATCCAGGAAGCGGATGGGGTGCCTCACCGCCACGGTGCAGCATTGTGTTGTAGTATTCCTGCGTCTGAGCCGGGTCCTCGTCCCACCACTGCCGGAGGGTCGGCATGTCGTGTGTGGAGATGGTACATACGGACCGATAGGGATTCTGTGAAAGGTGACCGAAGCGCACACGCGAGTCTTTCGGCATGGACTGAATCTCCAACGAGAGGATGCGCAACTCGTTCATGACCCAAGGCACGCACTCGGGTACCATACCGAGATCTTCGGCACATACCAGCATGCGGGTGGCCTGCGTCAGTCGCGGTAGTTTCTTCATGGCCTCCTGATACCAGAACTGGTTGTTACGGCGATAGAAATAATCGTTGTACAACTGATTGAACGACACCTTCTCATCTTCTGTCAGTCGCTGATAAGGTTCCTGATATTGAACAGCAATACGCGGATGCCAGCGGTCTGAACGCTTATGGTCAACCAAGAACAAATCGTCATGTCCGTAAATGCCATACGACTCTATCTCCTCGCGGCTCAACCCGAGTGCGGGTGCAAACTGTCCCTCGAGGCCGGACTTCTCTGGCACGGGAATCTCCCAGATACGGAAGAAGCCAAGGACATGGTCAATACGGTAGGCATCGAAGAACTGTGCCATCTTGCGGAAGCGGCGTACCCACCATTGACAACCGTCTTTCAGCATCTCGTCCCAGTTGTAGGTCGGGAATCCCCAGTTCTGTCCGTCGGCAGAGAATGGATCGGGCGGTGCACCAGCCTGTCCGTTCAGATTAAAGTATTTCGGTTCAACCCATGCTTCGACCCCATCGCGGCTGATACCAATAGGGATATCACCTTTTAATATCACGCGATGCGCACGTGCATACTCATGCGCGAGATGCATCTGTCGATCCAGATGGAACTGAACGAAATACCAGAATTCATCAACCTTAGCCTGGCAGGCTTCTGTCGGCCATTTCGTGAACTCTGCTGTGCCATACTTGTCGCGGTTGACACAGAAGCGGGCATAGGGCTCCAGCCACTCACGATTCTCGACGACGAATCGCTTGTAGTCAGCTGTACGCTTGGTCTTGGTCCCCTCCTGCTTATAAAGGATGTGCAGATACTCCATCTTGGCAGCAAACATCCGCTCGTAGTCAATCTGTGGCAGGTTATTCAGTTCCTTGCGCAGCCGCTCGAACTTTGCACGCAGGTTTTCGTCCTTGATCTCAGGAAGTTGGCGGAAATCCATGTACTGCGGATGCAGTGCATAGATACTGATGCTGTTATAGGGATAGCTGTCCTGCCATGTGCCCGTCATGTTAGTGTCGTTAATGGGCAGAATCTGAAGGACACGCTGCCTAGTCTTATCACACCAGTCAATCATCAGCTTCAGATCACCAAAGTCGCCAACGCCGAAACTGCCCTCTGAACGCAGAGAGAAGACGGGAATGACCGTGCCAGCACCCTTCCATGGATAAACGGGGAAATAAGCCTGTGGCAATTCGTAGACAACAGCCTCGCCGTCGGCCAGTGCCATGGGCACGACGGTCCTGTTCATGCCGTTTTCCCATAGTGGTGTCACGTCATCTTCTTCGTCGAGTGCCACAAACTTGAATTCTATGGTTTGCGGCAGCTTGTCGGCATCGAGTGTGATGATCCACTCATTGCTCTCGTGCTCCACCATCTCCAGAGCACGTCTGGCTTCCCAGTTTCCCAAGGCTTCACCACCACCGATGATGGCCAGACGCTCATTCCAGCGCAATTGCGGTGCGCGCACCTTCAGGCAAATGGTCTTAGCATAGCCTGGCAGCTTGGTTTGGCGATGTTCACGGACTGCCACACAGTCGGTAAACGCCGATGAATAGAGATAGGAGTCTTCAGGAATGTCTATCCAATGGTCGAACACATCGAAGACATTAAAACTGTTCGTTCCGGGAATGAACTGTAAGCGATGAGGGATGACCAGCCACTCATGACGGGTTTCCTCATCGCCGCGCATGACGGAGTAATAATAATCTATGAAGGGCCTCTCGCTCGATGTCGCTGGCAGTTGCTTATCATTAACGGTACAGTGCCAATTGTAACCGTTGCTCGTCTCCATAGAATGGCGTTCAACCTCCCCGTTTTCAGAAAGCATGTTCAGCACCAGTACCTCACCGAAGGTTGTCTGATACTCTAAGTTGAATAGTAATTTCATAGTCTGATGGTTGTTTTCCGCAAAGGTAGTGCTTTTTCTTCCTGTTTGTCCTCTCGTTCGAGTTTTATTGCCGAAGAAAAAGTGCAAACGATTGCATCACCAGCAGACCGCAACGTCCACTCCTGCGGGGTTGACACCGACGCGTACGCGGTCGGTCTTCAAGAGCCGGTCACTCAAGAAACAAGTGAGTTCAGCTGTACAAATGCCGACAGCAGCACCGGCTACTACATCATGCCAGTGATGACGGTCACGTCGTACACGATCGATAGCCGTCAGGGCGGCCACTGTATAGCCTCCTATAGAAATCCATGGGGAGAGATGCCCGAACTCATGACGTAAAATAGTGGCTCCAGCAAATGCAAAGAGCGTGTGGCCAGATGGGAACGAACGCATATCTGTACTGTCGGGACGCCACTCACGGATGTTATGTTTTAGAATATAGCCAGTCCCAGCAGCAGCCACCCATGACACTGCGGCCTCAGCGCTCAGTTGTGCCCATCCGTGACGGCTATCGGCACCTATGGCTTTCAATGCAAAGACTGCTGCATAGGAAGTATACTGCATGGCATCATCTAAACCATCGCCATGACGCGACTGGGCCATGGCGACGGATGGAGAACTGCAGCATACTACGAAAAGCAGCAGGAAGTTTCTCATGGCTGCTTTTTCTTGATATAGTCGTTGTAGACCTTGATACCAAAGATGATAATGCAGCATGTAGTGGTAATGAGGTTGGTGATGAACAAGGCCCAGAGAGGAGTCGGCTGATGGCAGATGCCTTGAAGCATGAAGCAGGCACCACCAATGCCCATCATCAGAAAGGTAGGTAATGCAATACCATCGGTATCGCGGGTGCGGATGGTATAAATGGCTTGGGGAAGATAACCCAATATCATCGTCACGCTGGCCACCCAGCCGCAGATTTCAAAAAACAGACTCTGTTCCATAACTTTAATTATTATGTTTCTTCTGAGTGATACCAAATACACAGAGGGCACCCACCACTAGCAGGATGGCTGCCACGTACATCATGGAATACTGATGACTGCCCACCAGCATCAACACCGTCCCACCCAGTGCAGCCGCTACAATCTGCGGAATGCAGATGGTGCAGTTGAACAGTCCCAGGAACGTGCCCATATACTTACTGCCCTCCAGGGCGTTGGTCACCAGCGTGAAGGGCATCGACAGCATGGCTGCCCAAGCGAAGCCAATCAGGAAGTAGGGGATAAAGAGCACATATTGGTTGCTCAGTAGCGGAACCATGGCAAAGCCTGCGCCACCAACGACAAGCGACAGGGCATAGGCCCACTTGATATTACGGAAGCGAGGTAGCATGACGGCCCACAGCATGGAGCCGATGGCCTGTACCATGAAGAGGATACCCACCCAGTCGCCAGCCTCCTGATAAGCCTTCGTTGCCGCATATTCAGGATTCGACATATCAACACCGAAGGCCGTCTCGGCGATGGAGCCGTTGGTATAGGTCCACATATAGAGGAAAGCCGCCCAACAGAAGAACTGCACCAGTCCCACCTGCAGGAACACCCACAACGCCTTGTTACGTGTACCACCGGCAGACTCACTCTGCGCCTGCTCGTTCTGTGCTTGCTGCTGGAATGCGGCCATCTCCTGCGGTGTATATTCCTTTACTGTCACCGTAGTGTAGATAACACAGAGAATCAGAATGGCGGCACCGATATAGAACGACCACTTCACGGAATCAGGAACGATGCCGGGGGCTGCCACGCTGGCGATGCCGATAGCCGTGAACAGATAGGGGAAGACATAGCCGACGAGACTACCTGCGTTGCACAGGAACGACTGAATGCTGTAAGCCTTGGCTTTCTGCTGCTCGTTCACCATGTCACCCACCATCATCTTGAACGGCTGCATAGCCATATTGATGCTGGTGTCGAGGAACATCAGGGAGATGAGGCCGAAGGTCATGGCACTCATGATAGTGATCTCCAAGTTGCCGGCATTAGGCAGGAGGCACATCACGGCTACAGCGAAGGCAGCACCGACAAAGAGGTAAGGTATGCGCCGACCGAAACGTGTCCATGTCCTGTCGCTGAACAGGCCAACTAGCGGTTGTACCACCATACCCATGAGTGGTGGCAGAATCCAGAAGTAACTCAAGTCATGAGGGTCGGCTCCCAACGTCGCAAAGATGCGCGAGATGTTAGCCGACTGAAGGGCGTAGGCTATCTGCACGCCAAAGAATCCAAAACTAAGATTCCATAGTTTCCAAAAGGAAAGATCAGGTTTTTGTTTCATATCACTATTCATTATCCATTATTCATTAGAGCGTAGCTCGCTACTCACCTCGTCGTACCACGGATGATAAGGCGTGTACGGACAACGCGCTTTTCAACCTTATCAGTGGGCGACAGGCCCTCAACTTTGTCAATGAGAATCTCTGCTGCCTCCTCTCCCACGCGCTTACCCCGTTGTTCCACAGTCGTCAACATGGGATCGCAAGCAATGGCACGCTGACCATTAGTGAAGCCGCAGATACTGATGTCCTCAGGCACACGCAATCCCATGCGCTTGACGGTGTAGAGGATGCCAATGGCCGTATCATCGTTGACGGCAAAAAACGCATCCGGATAGTAGTCGCCGTCGAAAAGGTCGGGCGTCATCAACTCTGCATCCTGGCGGTTGTCACAACTCAGTATCATATGTTCGTCCAGAGCAAGCCCGTTCTTAAGCAAAGCGTCGCGGTAGCCGTTATAGCGGTTCTTCGATATCTCCAGCTGTCGCGGTCCACCATAGAAAGCGATACGCCGACAGCCCGTGCCGATAAGGTAGTTCACGGCATTGAAAGCTCCCATATAGTCATCGACGACCACCCGGTTGGTGTCGATGCCCGTGCAGATACGGTCGTAAAAGACAAGGGGCATGCGCGAGTCTATGAGTTTCTGGAAGTGATCGTAACGACGGGTGTCCTTGGCCTGCGAGACAATGACACCACACACCTTCAGGCGGTGGAACGTTTCACAGATACGGACCTCACGCTCGTACTGCTCGTTGCTCAGCGCTACCATAATATAATACCCGCGCGCAATGGCAGCCTCCTCTATTCCAGTCAAAATAGACGAGAAGTAGTAGTGCGTAAACTCAGGTACGATAACCCCGATGACCCGTGACGGCTGCACCCGGCTATGGCGGAGCGACTCGGCAATGACATTTGGTGTGAAGTTGTGCTCGCGGGCATACTGCTGAATCATGCGCCGACGCTCCTCGCTGATGCGGGGCGAGTCTTTCAGTGCACGCGACACGGTAGCCACACTGATACCCAGTTCGCGCGCAATGTCCTTCATCGTCATCGGAGTCTCCTTCATAGGCTGGTTTTTAGTTTACATTTGCAAAGATAGGCATTATTTTCTTTTGCTGTCTTTTCATCATATTATTTATTTGCGCACAGATGTGCAAACGTTTGCGCGTTTATAATAACGAAAATAATCAAAAAAAAGTACATCATAAGCGAAACAAAAGTATCTTTGCACCAAATTTTTATGCTAAAACTATATTCTAACACTAATTCAATTAATGATGAAGCAGGTAAACATTCAAATCCCTCTTAGGATGTTGGCCCTTGTTTTGGGCTTGTTCCTATCAGTCGGAGCCTTTGCACAAATCAATGTCAAAGGCCATGTGAAAGATGCTCAGGGAGAACCCATCATCGGTGCAACGGTGAGAGTTGCCGGCACACAGACGGCTACTGTTACTGACTTCGATGGTAATTTCACCCTAAAGGCTAATCAGGGTGCCACAATCGACATCTCGTATGTCGGTTTCCAGTCTGTCTCAGTCAAGGCAGCCCCCTCGTTGAACATTACGATGCAAGACGACGCCCAGCTGCTGAAAGACGTGGTGGTCATCGGCTATGGTACCGTTAAGAAGAGCGATGCCACCGGTTCGGTACAGTCCATCGAGGCTGACCAGCTGGGCAAGGGCTTTGCCACATCGCCCGCCGACCTTCTGCAAGGTAAGTCGGCCGGTGTGACCATCACCAGCAACAGCGGTGCCCCTGGTGCCGGTTCCAAGATTCGCATCCGTGGCGGTTCGTCGCTGTCAGCCAGCAACGACCCGCTGATTGTGATTGACGGTCTGCCCATCAGCTCTACCGGTATCTCTGGTTCTGCCGACGTGCTCTCGACCATTAACCCTAACGACATCGAGAGTTTCTCTATCCTGAAGGATGCCTCCGCTACCGCTATCTATGGTAGCCGCGCATCAAACGGTGTGATTGTCATCACCACCAAGAAAGGCGCTTCTGGCAAGCCCAAGGTAACATTGGACATGAATGCAACCGTACAGACGATTGCAAAGAAAGTCGATGTGCTGAGTGCACAAGGCCTGTATGATTTCTTCTCAGCCAACTATGGCGACAATGCCGACGCCATGGCAGCCCTCGGAGCAACGGTTGACGAGAATGGTAAAGTCACCAGCCCCGCAACCGACTGGCAGGACGAGATTTACCGCACATCTATGTCGTACGAAGTCAATGCCAGCGTAACGGGTGGCTATCAGAACAGCGGAAAGACCTTCAAGATGCCTTATCGTGTTTCTGCCGGTTGGCTCGACAACAATGGTATTTTGAAGACCTCGTCAATGAACCGTGGAACGATGAGTGTCAACCTGACCCCGACGTTGCTCAACGACCGTCTGACCATTAACCTGAATGGTAAGGGTGTGTTCACCAGCAACAATTTCGCTGACGAAGGTGCCATCGGCGCTGCCGTGAAGTACATTCCCACAAAGTCTGTCTACAAAGCAGACGGCAGCTTCACACGATGGGAGAACGGCAACGGCTCCGTCAACACCATGTCTATACTGAACCCCGTTGCTCAATTGGAAGAGCAGGACAAAACCTCTTATGTCCGCCGCTTCGTTGGCAACGCCCAGTTCGACTATAAGTTCCAGTATGTGCCCGGCCTGCGTGCCAACCTGAACCTTGGTCTGGACATCTCAACCTCCAACGGCTATAACGTGAAGAAGTACCAGAGTGAGATCTCTTACCACGACAAGACCGAGAACGGTGCCGGCCTATGGGAGAAGTATACCCAGCTGCGCCGCGACCAGACCTTGGAGTTCTATCTGGACTACGCCAAGGACATCGAGGCCATCAAGAGCCGCATCGACATCATGGGCGGTTACTCCTGGCAGCACTTCTACAACAGCACGACCGACTACAAAGAATCAAATGAACCTGAAGGTGCACATACCGCATATGCAACGACTCCTTACTTCAAGACGGAGAGCTATCTGGTGTCCTTCTTCGGCCGTTTGAACTACACGCTCATGGACCGTTACCTGCTCACCGCTACCATACGTCGCGACGGAACCTCACGATTCCAGAACAACAAGTGGGGCACATTCCCCTCTGTAGCACTGGCATGGCGCATCAACGAGGAGGCCTTCTTGAAGAATGTCAACGTCCTGTCGAACCTGAAGCTCCGTCTGGGCTGGGGTGTCACCGGTCAGCAGAACATCGGACAGGGTGACTATCCCTCTATCGCTACCTATCACACCAATCAGGCTGGTTCATTGTATATGTTTGGCAACAATGTCGTAACTCCTATCTCCCCAATGGGCTATGCTGCCCAGCTGAAATGGGAGGAGACAACGACCTATAACGTTGGCTTGGACTTCGGTTTCCTGAAGAACCGCATCAACGGTAGCATCGACGTTTACAAGCGTAAGACCGCTGACCTGCTGAACACGATTCCCGTCACAACCGGTACGAACTTGACCGATATGCTGCTCATGAACGTCGGTGACCTGGAGAACACCGGTTTCGAAGTGGCCTTGAACGTCGTTCCCGTGCAGACGAAGGACTGGCGCTGGGAGGTTGGACTGAATTTCGCTTACAACAAGAACGAGATTACCAAGCTGACCGCCTATGACGATCCGACGTATGTCGGTGTCCCCACAGGTGGCATCTCTGGTGGTGTCGACAACAAGGTGCAGCTGCATAGCGTCGGCTATCCCATCAGCTCCTTCTGGGTATACCAGCAGGTCTACGACCAGAACGGCAAGCCGCTGGACGGCGTCTTCGTTGACCGTAATGCCGATGGCAATATTGACGACTACGACCGTTACATCTACACCAAGCCCGATCCCGACGTGACCTTCGGC
>CAZLPO010000062.1:0-13165 GCA_964561385.1 uncultured Prevotella sp. | reverse complement strand
GGGGATTTTTTTGTGTCTTCTGGCTTCACGCTTCGGGCTCGAAGTCGTCCTTGCCTACGCCACAGAGTGGGCATACCCAGTCGTCGGGGATGTCTTCGAAGGCGGTACCTGGGGCGATGCCGCTGTCGGGATCGCCTGCTGCGGGGTCATAGACGTAACCGCAGACGTTGCAAACATACTTTTTCATACGCGTTAGTTTTTAGGGTTAATAACTATTGTTTTGATAAAACATGCTCTATCTTCTGCACCACCTGCTCAGGGGTGATGCGGTTCATACAGGCGAAGTCGCCGCGACGGCAGGGACGGTTGCCGTAGATGCTGCAGGGGCGGCAGTCGAGGTCGGCCTGAATGGTGTTCTCGTCGGGTATGTTCCAGCCCAGGAAGCCGGCGCTGGGATGCGTGGCACCCCAGATGCTGACCACGGGGGTGGCGGTGAGGGCCGCCAGGTGCATGTTGGCCGAGTCCATGGATAGCATGACGTCGAGGTGGCTCATAAGTATGAGCTCCTGGTACATGTTCTCAAGGTGCCAGCTGACGCTGACGCACTGGGGGAAGTCGCGACACCACTCCTTGAACAGCTGGTCTTCGCGGTGTCCGCGTCCGAAGAGGAAGAGGCGCGCCTGGGGGTGGCGTTCCGTCAGCTGCTGGATGACCTGGCGCATGAGCGGGGCAGGGTACTCCTTGGTGGCGTGAGCGGCGGTAGGCGCGATGCCTATCCACGTCTGGAACGACTTCTTGGGGCCGACGATGGCGGGCAACATGTTGAGGTTGCCGCCCTCGGGTGGGAACAGCGAATGGAAGCGCATGGTGACGGGGTAGCCCAGCTTGGCGAATACATCGGCGTAGTTCTGGAACGACGACGGCAGGCGCTTGCTCTTGGTCTTGCGCTTGACCAGCGCCCGCTTCTCGCGCTTGTGCTTGTTGATGTGCTCCACGCGGAAGCGACCCATGTTGAAGCGCATACGCAGGTACTCCGAGCGCAGGACATTATGCAGGTCGGCCACCTTGGTGAACTGCTTAGCCACCAGTCGGCGGTAGAGGGCGTTGAGGCCCTTGACGCCGTGGTACTCGTGTTTCACGTCAGCCTCCATGAAGTTGACGTTAGGCGCAAGGTCTTCGAAGAAAGGTCGTGCATAGCCGCGGCTGAGGACGGTGACACGTATGTCGGGATACTGTGTCGCCAGCGAATAGACCACGGGCACCGTCATGGCGATGTCGCCCATGGCCGAGAAGCGTATGACGAGGATATGCTCTTTCTTCACGCGTTCATTTCTTATATAGAACGGGGTTCGTAGCGGGGTCGTTGTACATCTTCATCTGGCGATAGACCTTCATGTACTTACGTCCCTCGGCGATGTCCTCGAGCAGCTGGTCGATGGCCAGCGAGAGGTCCTTCTGCTGCTCCAGCAGCACGTCGAGCTTCATCTGGCAGCGCTGGCGGTGCTCCTCGGAAGCGTCGTCGCGCTGCACCTGCTCGGCCATGTGGTAGATCTTCAGGGCGAGGATGCTCAGGCGGTCGACAGCCCATGCAGGGCTCTCGGTGTTCAGGCGTGCGTCGTCGAGCGGCTTCACGTCCTGGTAGAGCTGACGGAAGTAGGAGTCGATGTCCTCGACCAGGTCCGTGCGGTCCTGATTGCTGTGGTCGATGCGGCGTTTCAGTGCCAAAGCCTCTACGGGGTCGATGTGCGGGTCGCGGATGATGTCCTCATAGTGCCACTGAACGGTGTCAATCCAGCACTTCAAGTAGAGCGCATAATCAATGGAGTCGCGGTCGTAAGGATTGCGTATCGGTGCGTCAACATTGTCAGTGAGATGATAGTCGCTGATAGCCTGATTGAAGATTTTGTTTGCTTGTTCTGTAAATGACATGTCAAATAAAAATTAATTCACGTTGCAAAGCTACTGAAAGTTTTTGAATTCTCCAACTAAAAGTACACATTTTCATGTAAATTTGCAAAATGAATGTAAGTTTTACACATAAAAATCACGAAATTATGCACAATCGACCCCAAAATGTGCAGTTTCAAGTCAGTTTTTTACCGAAAAGTTTGCGTAACTCAAAGAAAATGTGTTACTTTGCACCCCGAAAGCGGAAAAAACCGCATTTTTTTCAAGATAGCAAATTCATTATTAACATTTTAAAGTAAGAAAATTATGTCAGAAATTGAAAGCAAAGTAAAGGCTATTATCGTAGACAAACTGGGTGTTGATGAGGCAGAGGTTAAGCCCGAAGCAAGTTTCACAAACGATCTGGGTGCTGACTCTCTTGACACTGTTGAGCTCATCATGGAGTTCGAGAAGGAGTTCGGTATTTCTATCCCCGACGATAAGGCTGAGAAGATCGGTACCGTTGGCGATGCCATCGCTTATATCGAGGAGAACGCAAAATAAATAAAAGCTAATAGTGAAGAGCGAAGAGTGAAGATTTTGCTGCCGCCCTGACTTCACCAATTGTGGAGCGCGGTAGCAAATTCTTCACTCTTCACTCTTCATTCTTCACTCAAAGTTTATGGAATTAAAAAGAGTTGTTGTAACAGGTCTGGGCGCAGTGACGCCCGTCGGCAACACACCTGAAGAGATGTGGAAGAACCTGCTCGCGGGAGTGAGTGGAGCCGCACCTATTACAAGTTTTGATACAACGAATTTCAAGACCAAGTTCGCCTGCGAGGTCAAGAACCTCAACGTCAACGATTTCCTGGACCGCAAGGAGGCCCGCAAGATGGACCGCTACACGCAGCTGGCCATGATTGCCGCCAAACAGGCTGTCGAGGACAGCCAGATGGATCTGGAGCAGGAGGACAAGAACCGCATCGGTGTGGTCTATGGCGTAGGTATCGGTGGCATCAAGACCTTCGAGGACGAGGTGAAGTACTACGGTGTACATGAGGCTGACGGTCCCAAGTTCAACCCCTTCTTCATCCCGAAGATGATTGCCGACATCGCCGCTGGACAGATCTCTATCATGTACGGTTTCCATGGTCCTAACTACATCACGGCTTCTGCCTGCGCTTCGTCGTCGAACGCCTTGGCCGATGCCTTCAACCTCATTCGTCTGGGCAAGGCCAACGCCATCCTGGCCGGTGGTGCCGAGGCTGCCATCTGCGCTTGCGGCGTCGGCGGTTTCAACGCCATGCACGCCCTCTCGACACGCAACGACGAGCCTGAGAAGGCCAGCCGTCCGTTCAGCGCCTCGCGCGACGGATTCATCATGGCCGAGGGTGCTGGCTGTCTTATCCTTGAGGAGCTGGAGCATGCCAAGGCCCGTGGTGCCAAGATCTATGCCGAGATGGTCGGTGCCGGCATGAGTGCCGATGCCCACCACATCACCGCCTCTCACCCCGAGGGACTGGGTGCCAAGCTCGTCATGCAGAACGCACTGGAGGATGCCGGCATGCAGCCCGATGAGATTGACTACATCAACGTACACGGTACGTCAACCCACGTGGGTGACATCTCCGAGGCCAAGGCCATCAAGGAAGTGTTTGGCGACGCTGCCTTCAAGCTCAACATCTCATCTACAAAGTCGATGACCGGTCACCTGCTGGGTGCCGCCGGTGCCGTTGAGGCTATGGTCACTGTGCTGTCCGTTCAGAACGACATCGTGCCGCCCACCATCAACCACGAGGAGGGCGATGAGGATCCCGAGATTGACTATAACTTGAACTTCACCTTTAACAAGGCACAGAAGCGCACGGTACGCGCCGGTCTGTCGAACACGTTCGGCTTCGGCGGTCACAACGCTTGTGTCGTGTTCAAAAAGTATGAGGCTTAACGATATCATTGACCGCATCAAGCTCCCTTTCCGCAAGGAGAAGGAGCTTTTTTCTTCTCTCTACGACATCATGGGGTTCTACCCTCATGACATCAGTTACTACAAGCAGGCGCTGATGCACAAGAGCGTGGGTCGCCGTAACGACAAGGGCAGACCGCTGAACAACGAGCGCCTGGAGTTCCTGGGCGACGCCCTGCTCGACGCCGTTGTGGGCCACATCGTCTATCAGCACTTCGAGGGCAAGCGCGAGGGGTTCCTCACCAACACACGCTCGAAGCTGGTGAGCCGCGACACCCTGGGCAAGCTGGCCGAGGAGATGGGACTGACCCGACTCATCCTGTCGAGCGGCCACTCCAACTCGCACAACAGCTATATGGCAGGTAACGCCTTCGAAGCCTTGGTCGGCGCCATCTATCTCGACCAGGGCTACGACGCCGTCATGCGGTTCATGCAGAAGCGCATCCTGGCCAAGCTCATCAACATCGACAAGGTGGCCTACAAGGAGGTGAACTTCAAGTCGAAGCTTATTGAGTGGAGCCAGCGCAACCGCGTGAGGATGGACTTCAAGCAGGTGCAGCAGACGAAGGACAAGGAGACGGGGTCGCCCGTCTTCAGCTTCCAGGTGATGCTCGAGAACGTTGCCGGCGAAAGCGGCAAGGGCTTTTCGAAGAAGGAGGCCCAGCAGCAGGCCGCCGAGGCCACGTTGAAACGCCTGAAGCGCGAGCCACAGTTCGTCGATGCCGTCTTCACTGCCAAGTCCGAGCGCACGAAGATGGAGGAGGAGCCCACGATGCTGGTGCCCGACACGGAGAAAGAGCAGGAGTTCATCATCCAGCAGGATAATCGGGGGTACGAGGGTATGGAGGTACAGGGGAACGAGAATACCGCTATCCCTGACAATTCCCGCGCCCCCGAAAAAGAAGAGGATGAGTTCGACCTGAGCGACATCACCCACAACGAACAGGAGAAGTCGCGCGAGGAAATCATTGCCGAGGCAGAGGCTGCCGCCTTTGCAGAGTAGAAACAGTGAGCGGAGCTGCTGATTGGCAGTTCCGCTCATTGTTTTCAAAACGAAGAATGTAACTGGTTCTTACATATAGATACCGAAGGATACTGATTGGAAGTTGATGTTTTCGCCATAGGTAGACCTAAGCATCTCCATGGGCGAATACTTGCCATAGATCTTGAAGGAAAGCACGCGCATGACCGCCATCACATCGATGGTAAGCGGCTTTTGGTGGATGTGCTTGTAGACATCGCGGTGGCCCTCCCCTTTCTCGTCGAAGTAGCGGTTCTTGATGCTGGCATACGTATTGAAATTGATGACAGGGCCAAGAGCCAGGCTGAAGTGCTTGTTGAACTGATGGCCCCAGAGCAGCGGCACGTTCAAACTAAACACCTTTATTCGCGAGAAACGCGGATCGTAGCCGTCAGGATAGTGTTCTTCGGTCAGCGTGCCATCAGACTGCTTCAAGAAATAGTTCCGCCCATCCATGCGGTAGTTGCGCCAGTCGACGCCAAAGCCCACAGAGTACCAGTTCCTATATGATGTCGTGTAGTGGTCTAACTGGGCTATTGTCCAGAATATTTCCCAAGAGCTGCCGACGGAACGTGTACCATTGAAATTGGCACCTATGGGGTTGCACAGTCCGAGACCGACATGCATGCTGACCTCATTGTGATAGTCGCTCTTACCCTGGTTATTTCCCACACCGATGCTCAGGTCCCAACGGTCCCTGTTGATGTCGACGCTGCTGATGTAGTTGGAGTCAACCAGCTGAATAGTGTTCGCATAACGATAGTTCTCGTCGCCCTCGCGACCATAGACTTTGATTTTCTGGATGGAATCGCCTGTGATAATCCTGACGCGCTGAGGCTTGCTGATAGTCAGTGTGTCGTTGTCGGCTGCCTGAACCGTGACCGTTGTCAGGACAAGTAGCATGGTCATAAATAGCTGTTTCATATGCTTTCTATTTTATTTGATGATTTCCTTGAGTGCATAGACCGAGTTGAGTGTGCCCTCCATGTAGACCACCGTAATCTCGTCGCCCTTACGCTTGTAGCAGAGGAAGCGGTTCTGCCGGCCTACCTTGGGCAGCTGAATCATCAGCGTTTCCTTCGAGTGGCTCTTCTGGTTAGAGTAGTTCTCTGCATAGGCATGGCCGGGATGCGTCTTCTGGTCAAGTCCTACAAGAGCATGCACACGACTGATCTCTTCCTTGTCCTTTGCCTCGAAACGTATGCTTCGGAATAGGCTGAGCTGGTATTTGCTCAGCATCTTGCCTTTGACACGGGTCTCCACCATCCGTTCCTGCGGGATGATTTTCCCCTCGAAAAGCGGAGTGATATTCAAACCGCTCTGGGCTTTTGCCATAACGGCCGCCAGGAGGTACATCATGATGATGACTGTTTTTCTCATATACTCTAATTTCCAAAAAGTTCGTTTAACTGGTTCTCTATCTCGTCCTGAGGATTGTCCTCGGTAATTTCGCCCATCGTACGCTTCAGCTCCGCCATAACCGTTGCCTCATCCGTACACTCCGTGCCATAGACGAAGGCCACGCACTCCTCTTCAGGTGCCACTGCCAGCCAGTGCACGGCCACCATCGAGATGCCTGTAACGAGACAGGCTGCCGCCAGCCAGGCAATCAGTTTACGCCGCACCACCCTGCGAGCTCTGCTGAGCGTCTTGCGTACGGCCACCTCCGTCGAGCCGAGCACCATCGCTATTTCGCGCATCTCCATGCCTTGCAGATGGCGCATCCTGAGGATGGTACGCTGAGTCGAAGGCAGTGTGTCGATGATTTGCATCATCTGCTCAATGTCCTCACCCTCGTCACTGAGGTCCTCCTCTTCCGCCAGTCGTGAGATGTCGACCGTTGGCTTCTGTCGCCGCAAGTAGTCGATACAGAGGTTGCGGGCAATGACGCTGCCTATACCCCTAAGCGGGCCATGCAGCTTGTCACGCATCAGCCAAAGCTTCAGCATCGTGTCCTGCACGATGTCCTCGGCCACGTCATTATCGCCAAGATAGCCGTGGAGCCTATGAAGCAATTGTTCTCTGAGCTCTTCTGCCTGTTGTTTGTATTCCTCTGCGGTCATGCTTTTGTGGTTACTTCTGACTTATATACGCAACAGCATTTGTTTTGTGACAGCAAAAGTATATAAAAAATCGTAAATTATTACGCAGTTACAGGTGTTTTGCGTAATTTTGCACGCAAATTACGCAAAAGAAGATGAGTATAACTCCCATTATAAGAAAGGTGTTCGAGCCCCGTATGCGGGACCTGGAGAAACACCTGAACGGCGGCGAGGCCCTGCAGAGGGCCGTGCTGAGCCGTCTCATCACCCAAGGCCGTGACACGGAGTACGGTCGTCACCACGCCTTCGCCACGATGAAGGGTTACGACGATTTTACGCGCTGCGTGCCCGTCAACACCTACGAGGAACTGAAGGACGCCATCGACCGCATGCGCCACGGCGAGGCCGACGTGTTGTGGCCAGGCCGCGTCAAATGGTATGCCAAGTCGAGCGGCACGACGAACGACAAGTCGAAGTTCATCCCTGTCAGTCCCCGAGGTCTGCAGAAGATTCATTATGCCGGCGGCCGTGATGCCGTGGCCCTCTACCTGCGCAACAATCCGCAGTCGCGGCTCTTTGACGGCCGCAGCCTGATACTCGGTGGCAGCCATGCGCCCAACTACAACGTGAAGGACTCGCTGGTGGGCGACCTCAGTGCTATCCTCATAGAGAACATCAATCCGCTGGCCAATTTGGTCCGCGTGCCGAAAAAGCAGACGGCCTTGTTGGCCGACTTCGAGGTGAAGCGCGAACGCATAGCCCGTGAGGCGATGACGAAGAACGTGACGAACATCTCGGGTGTCCCTTCGTGGATGCTGTCCGTACTGACCTGCATGATGGAGCTGACGGGCAAGCAGCACTTAGAGGAGGTTTGGCCCAACCTTGAGGTCTTCTTCCACGGCGGCGTGGCCTTCACACCCTACCGTAAGCAGTACGAACAGCTCATCACGTCGCCACGCATGCACTACATGGAGACCTACAACGCCAGCGAGGGCTTCTTCGGCCTGCAGGACGACCCTGCGGACCGCTCGATGCTGCTGATGCTCGACTACGACGTGTTCTACGAGTTCAGGCCGATGGACGGAGGAGACATCGTACCACTGTGGGGTGTTGAGAAGGGTAAGAACTACGCCATGATTATCACCACCTCGTGCGGCCTCTGGCGCTACGAGATTGGCGACACCATACAGTTCACCTCAACCAACCCCTACAAGTTCATCATCTCCGGCCGTACGAAGCACTTTATCAATGCATTCGGCGAGGAGCTGATTGTGGACAACGCCGAGAAAGGGTTGGCCTACGCCTGCGAACAGACCGGTGCCGAGGTGCTGGAGTACACGGCCGCCCCCGTGTTCATGGACCAGAATGCGAAGTGCCGCCACCAGTGGCTCATCGAATTCTCTAAGTTACCAAACGACTTGGCACAGTTTGCCACCCTACTTGACCAGCACCTGCAGCAGATCAACAGCGACTACGAGGCCAAGCGCCACAAGGACATCACGCTGCAGCCGCTGGAGCTCGTTGTCGCCCGTCAGGGACTGTTCAACGACTGGCTGAAGAGTCGCGGCAAGCTGGGCGGTCAGCACAAGGTGCCCCGTCTGAGCAACTCGCGTGAACATATTGACCAACTATTACAGATGAACGCATGAAGAGACTCCATTGGCTGTTAGCCATTAGCTGCTTGCTGCTGGCAGTCGGTTGTGCCCGCATGGGACAGCCCGACGGCGGGTGGTATGACGACACACCCCCGCGCGTCATCGGTGCTACGCCAGGCGACAAGGCTACCGACGTGAAGGCGAAGAAAATCACCATCTACTTCAACGAATACATCAAACTGGAGGATGCGCAGAACAAGGTCATCGTCTCACCGCCACAGCTGGAGATGCCAGAGATCAAGGCGACGGGCACACGCATCGTCGTCGAACTGAAGGACTCGCTGAAGGAGAACACCACCTACACCGTGGATTTCGGCGATGCCATCAGCGACAACAACGAGGGCAATCCCATGGGCAACTACACCTACAGCTTCTCTACAGGCGAGCGCATCGACACGTTTGAGGTGGCAGGCTACGTGCTCAACGCCGAGGACCTGGAGCCCTTGAAGGGCATCATGGTGGGCGTCTATGACGACCTCTCGGACACCGTGCTGAAGACAAAACCCATGATTCGCATCTCGCGAACCGACGGTAACGGACATTTTACTGTCAAAGGACTGGCACCAGGAACCTATCGGGCCTATGCCCTGAAGGATGCCGACGGCGACTTCGTGTTCAGTCAGAAGAGTGAGATGGTGGCCTTCAATCACGACACCTTCTCGCCTTCATCGAAGCCCGACACCCGTCAGGACACCATCTGGCGCGACACCCTGCACATTGACAACATCTTGATAAGGCCCTATACACACTTCCTGCCCGATGACATCACACTGCTGGCCTTCACCGCCGAGCAGACCGACCGTCAGCTCATAAAGACCGAGCGTAAGGAGCCCGAACGCTTGGATGTCTATTTCACCTACGGCAACGAACAGCTGCCCGTCATGCACGGACTGAACTTCGACTCCAGCGATGCTTTCGTTCTCGAGAAGAACGAGCGGCAGGACAGCCTCTATTACTGGCTGAAGGACACGGCACTCGTTAATCAGGACACTCTGCGTATCGAGATGCAGTACCTGATGAGCGACTCTACAAGCCAGCTCATCAGCAAAACCGACACCATCGAGTTCCTGCCGAAGGTGAGCTACGAGAAACGCATGAAGGAGCGGCAGAAAGAGTTGGAGAAACTGCAGAAAGAGCAAGCAAAGAAGAACAAGAAACGCGGTGCACAGCGTGGTGCGCCAAAGGATACACCTAAGGATGCGCCAAAGGATGAGCGCGACGGTGCTGCCCAGGATTCTACGGCTGCCGACAATCCCCCGCTACCCGTGACGCTACCCGTGAAACCCTTAGAGGTGAAGATTCTTTCGTCAGGTCTGTCGCCAGAAGACCGTCTGGTGATGGAAGTGCCAGTGCCGCTGGCACGTCTTGACACGGCGGCCATCCAGCTGCTACATACCAAGGACAGCGTGACAACGCCCGTGCCCTTTACGTTCAGCTCGAGTAGCGTGAACATCAGACAATATATCATCGATGCTGACTGGAAGGAAGCAGAGAGCTATACGCTGAAAATCGACTCGGCCGCCCTGGAGACCATCTACGGACTGACATCGGCAGCCGTCAACCAGAGCATCAAAATCAAGGGACCTGACGAGTGTAGTATGCTCACTGTCAACCTTGCGGGTGCCAAGGAAGGCAACCTGGTGGTACAACTCCTTGACTCACAGGGAAAAGTGACCCGTCAGAAGCAGGCACAGCGCGGCAGCGTCACCTTCCGCTATCTCAACCCCGGCAACTACTATCTGCGTGCCTTTGCCGATGCTAACGGCAACAACAAATGGGATACGGGCGACTACGATGCCGACCTCCAGGCCGAGCGCGTCTACTACTATCCCGAAGTCACTGAATGCAAGGCCAAGTGGGACATGACGCGCAGCTGGGACCTTAACAGCACGCCTACATACAAACAGAAACCCGGCGCCCTCATCAAGCAGAAGGGTGATAAAGCCAAGAAACTACAGAACCGTAATGCACAAAGGGCCAAGCAGCTGGGTATTGAATATATTCAGGATAAAACAGGAATAAAGCTATGAGAAGATTGTTTTTAGTATTATTTGCATCCATATTTTTCGGGCTCGGTAGCGCCGAGGCGCAGCAGTGCGGCATCGAGAACCGTGCTTTCAAGGACGGTGAACGACTGACCTACGACCTCTACTTCAACTGGAAGTTCGTATGGGTGAAGGTGGGTCAGGCCCACATGAACACCGACCTCACCACCTACCAGGGACAGCAGGCCTACAAGGCCAGCCTCACCACGGGCGGCAACCACAAACTCGACAAGTTCTTCACCATGCGCGACACGCTGCTCAGCTACTGCAACACCGGCCTGTCACCACTTTACTTCCGCAAGGGTGCACGCGAGGGGAAACGCTACTACGTTGATGAGCTGTGGTACAGTTATCCGCGCAACACCTGTAAGTTGAAGATGCACCGACAGGACCATCACGGCGAGCACCACTGGAAGGAGGCACAATACAAGGACTGTATCTACGACATGATGTCCATCTTCCTGCGCGCCCGTAACTTCGACGCAGCGACGCTGAAGAAGGGCGACAAGATAGCGATGCCCATCAGCGATGCCCGCCACCTGAGCCATTCATGGCTGAGCTATCGCGGTAAGGAGAACTTCAAGGTGGATGGCACGAAAGAGAAGTTTCGCTGTCTCGTCTTCTCATTCATCGAGCGCGAGGACGGACAGAACCACGAGCTGATACGCTTCTACGTCACCGACGATCAGAACCATATCCCCGTCCGTCTCGACATGTTCCTCAGTTTCGGCTCCGCCAAGGCCTTCTTGCGCAGCTACAAGGGTGTCCGCTCGCCTATGACATCAAAAATCAAATAGTATTGGCTTGCACAAAGAAAAAAGAGCGTGAGGTGCGGTTTTTGCAAGAAATGTTGTACCTTTGCAGGCAAAAATAAACAAGACAAGAGAAAATGGGAAAAGTTATTCTGACTGGCGACCGTCCTACAGGTAAGCTCCATCTGGGCCACTATGTAGGTTCGCTGCGCCGCCGCGTAGAGCTGCAGAATGCAGGCGACTACGACCGTATGTTTGTTTTCATGGCTGACGTACAGGCACTGACCGACAACGCCGACAACCCCGAGAAACTGCGCCAGAGCATTATTCAGGTGGCGCTCGACTATCTCTCGGCAGGCCTTGACCCAGAGAAGTGCGTTATCTTCATACAGAGTCTCATACCAGAACTGGCTGAGCTGACGACCTACCTGATGAACCTCATCTCAGTCAGCCGCGTACAGCGCAACCCGACCGTAAAGACAGAGATCAAGATGCGCGGCTTCGAGGGCGAGAGCATCCCCTTGGGATTCTTCTGCTATCCTGTCAGTCAGGCTGCCGACATTACCCTGTTCAAGGCCACAACGGTTCCTGCCGGCGAGGATCAGGAGCCCATGCTCGAAGTGACGCGCGAACTGGTGAACCGCTTCAATAACACGTATGCCCCTGTACTGGTAGAACCGAACATCATGCTGCCCGAGAACGCAACGGCACGCCGCCTGCCGGGAACGGACGGCAAGGAGAAAATGTCGAAGTCGCTGGGCAACTGCATCTATCTGTCGGACTCGGCCGATGAGGTGTGGCAGAAGGTACGCTCGATGTACACCGACCCGACACATCTGAACGTCTCAGACCCAGGACACGTCGAGGGCAATGCCGTCTTTACCTATCTTGACGCATTCTCTACCGAGCAGGACTTCGCTGACTTCTGGCCTGAGTACCAGAATCTGGACGAGTTGAAGGAGCACTACCAGCGTGGTGGTCTGGGCGACATGAAGTGCAAGAAGTTCCTGAATGAGGTGCTGAACAAGTTCCTGACCCCAATGCGCGAGCGCCGTGCAGAACTGGAGAAGGACATTCCCGAGATCTGCAACATCCTGAGAAAAGGAACCGAACAGGCCCGTGAGGTGGGTGCCCAGACGATGGACGAAGTGCGTCGCGCCATGCGTATCGACTACTTCAACGATGCGACGATGTGGAAACTCTGAGAGATTGAAAATGAGTAGTGAAGAGTGTGAGACGCTTCTCGCGTCTCATCATATCAAGCCAACGGCAAACCGCATTGTCGTGGCAAGGACATTGGCCGCCGCTGAGCGGCCAATGTCCTTGTCAGAATTGGAATACGAGATTCTGTCGATTGACAAGTCAGGTGTTTTCCGTGTCTTGACACTGTTCCGCGAGCACCATCTGGTACATGTCATTGAAGATGGAAGCGACGGTGTACGATACGAGCTCTGTCTGAGCCACGATGGCCACGAACACGATGACGACCAGCATGTGCACTTCTACTGCGAGTGTTGCCACCGCACCTTCTGTCTGAATGAAACTCCCATACCGGGCGTTCCGCTACCCACAGGCTATGTGTCGAGGAGCATCAACTATATGATCAAGGGACTGTGTCCTGACTGCTCTGAGAAATGAAAACCACAAAGAAGCGCCAGAGTCTCACGACTCCGGCGCTTCACTTTAGGTTTACGATTGATTATTCTTTTTTCTTTGCTGGTTATTTCTTAAAGTATTTCTTTCCGTCCATGATATAGAGACCCTTCACGGCCTTGTTCATACGGCGTCCAGTCAGGTCGTAGATGATGCCGTTAGCCGGCTTCACATCGTTCACCTCCTTGACACCTGTCTCGTACGAAG
>CAZLPO010000061.1:0-13168 GCA_964561385.1 uncultured Prevotella sp. | reverse complement strand
CCATGCTCGTCGCTTCCACCGATGAACATCACATCGCGCTTCTTCAATCGCAGGTAACGTACATAGATGTCGGCCGGTACATAGACACCTGCCAAGTGACCAATATGAACGCCACCATTGGCGTACGGCAGCGCAGAGGTCACCGTGATTCTCTTATACTTTTTCTGTTCCATATTATTAATAATGTGTATTTGGGGTGCAAAGATACACCAATTCGGGCGAAAAAACACACAAACATACAAAAAAACATAAGGGAATTGTTTGTTTTTCCGAATTTATTCGTATATTTGTAGCCTATAACAACAACCTGTCAGCAAAAATACACTAATATCAATTCTAAACACATCTGTAATATGAAACGACTACTTATCATCGCAGTTGCATCACTATTCGGACTCCAGGCCACACAGGCACAAGAGGAGTACGGCGTTTTCGACCACCTCGGAATAGGCATCTCGGCCGGACTCGACGGTATCGGCTTCGACCTGGCAGCCCCCATTACCGACTGGGCTGCCGTACGAGCAGGCATGTCTTTCATGCCAGGCATCAAGTACGACTTTGAGGTTGACCCAGACTCCAACGATCCGGACTTCATCCTCAACAGCAACAAAAAGATTGACGTTACCGGTAAACTTAACATGACCGACTTCAAGCTGCTCTTCGACTTCTACCCCATCCAGAACAGCGGCTTCCACCTCACCGCCGGAGCCTATATCGGATCCAAGAAGGTGGTGACCGCCAAGAACAAGAAGCAGTTCCTCGTTGAGAGTGCTTGGGGAACGTCTGGCGTCAAGATCGGCCCATACCGCGCTACCTCTGACGACGACGGTAACGTTGAGGCTACCATCGAAGTGGCAGGATTCAAACCCTACCTCGGCATCGGCTTCGGACGGGCCGTACCCAAGAACAACATCAGCGTCTCATGCGACCTCGGCGTCAAGTTCTGGGGCAAGCCTGGTGTTTACGCATGGACCAACGACAACTTTGGCAACCGCATTCACACCAAACTCACCAAGGAGGACGTTGACGATGACGATGCCGACAAGGCCTTCGACATCCTCTCGAAGATTTCCGTCTTCCCAGTACTCAACATCCGACTCTGCGGAAAACTGTTCTAATAAAAGGCAAAAAAGTAGAAACATAAAAAGGTAAACCAATGAAAAAGTTCTTTTATCTGGCACTGGCCGTCATGACGGCTCTCTGCACCGTCGCTTGTGGCGACGACGATGACGACAACGGCGGTTCTTCAAAGAAGTCAAGCCTTCAGACGCCGAAATACCAGACCGAAGCCTGTAACCTGACCCTCAGCGAACCGGCTAACGTGGGCAACGGCTACACCCTCACCGGCATCAGCCTCACCGAGAGCGGACGCGTATACACGAAGCTGGTCAAGAACGGCACGATGGAGATGGCCTACGGCACATACTCCTACAGTAACGGTACCTACAACATGAAAGGTAACGTCAGCGGAACGTTGGAGCTCTCGGACACCCGCGCCGCTACCAAGTCAATGGCCGTCACCATCACCATTAACACACCAAGCGGCGAAAAGCTGACCTACGACTCAAATGCCGAAGGTGCGCTCACCGTCATGCTCGGCGACCTGTCGCAGGGCGGCGACCGCGACATCATCTCGACATGGAAGGTACGCGGCCTCATCATCGACCTCAGTGGCGACGTTGACGTCTACAAAACATACCGCAACGGTGACCTGCGCCCCATCCGCGAAGAAGCCATCGCACAAGGTGCTGAGTTCACCGCCGAGGAGTCAAAAGGCTTCGATCACACCGTCACCTACGTCACCGTCACCGACGAGATGATGACCATCGAATACGATGATGGTACATGCGACGCTGGCTCATGGACATGGGCCGACCGCGAATACACCAAGTTTATGCTCAAGCTCTTCGACCGCCACATGGGCAACAAGTTCGTCATCGACAACGCCACGGGCTCCGTAGAGTTCCAGAAGGAGAACTCATACATGAACGTGACGCTCGACGCCAACATCTCAGGCAAGAAGACATTCAATGCCAAGCTGACCATGATGCTGGAACAGGTACCTGAGATCAAGTAAACCACGTCTCACGTTATGAAAATACTCATCATCAACGGCCCGAACCTCAATCTTTTGGGCCGCCGTGAACCAGGCATATACGGGCAGGAGTCGTTTAGCGACTTCCTGCCCCGCTTGCAACAACGCTATCCGGATGTCACGATAGACTACTATCAGAGTAACATCGAGGGCGAACTCATCAACCGTATGCAGGAAGCAGGCTTCGGCAGCTACGACGGCATCGTCCTCAATGCCGGGGCTTACACTCACACCAGCGTGGCCCTGCACGACTGCATCCGCTCGCTGCAGTGTCCCGTCATCGAGGTGCACATCTCCAACGTACACCAGCGCGAGGAGTTCCGTCACCACTCCATGATCAGCAGCGCCTGCCGTGGCGTCATCTGCGGCTTCGGACTCGACTCATACCGTCTGGCCATCGAGGCACTTCTGGCATGACCATCGACGAATACATCCTCCAGCACAGCTCGCCAGAACCGGACTACCTGTACCGGCTATGGCGAGCTACTCATGTGCACACCATCCACGGCCGTATGACCAGTGGACACCTGCAGGGACGGCTGCTAAAGATGTTCGTGCAGATGATACACCCGAAGAACATACTCGAGGTTGGGACGTTCAGCGGCTACTCCGCCATAGCGATGGCCGAGGGACTGGAGTCCGACGGAAAGGTCTATACCTTCGAAATCAACGATGAAATGGAGGATTTTACGCGTCCATGGATAGAACAGTCACCTGTGGCCGACCGTATCGACTTCCGCATTGGCGATGCCCTGACAGAGGCCCCGAAGCTGGGCGTCGTGTTCGACATGGCCTTTATCGACGGTGACAAGCGCACCTACTGCGAGTGCTACGACATGGTACTCTCCATCCTGCGGCCCGGCGGTTACATCCTCGCCGACAACACGCTGTGGGACGGGCACGTCACCGACCCTGCCTACGACCATGACCACCAGACGCAAGGCATCCGCCGCTTCAACGAATACATAAAGGAAGACCACCGCGTAGAGCAGGTCATCCTGCCGCTGCGCGATGGTCTTACCATCATCAGGAAGCGATAGCGCTCACCTCATCGTTTACTGCTCCACATTGACAACCACTTTGAAGTGGGTGTCATTATAGTTTGGTTGGTAAGCAAAAGTAGAGGGCTTAAAGTTCTCTAACTTATGTGAATAGCTCATTTCCGACACACTGAGCGTTTTGGCATCATTAGAAGCATACCATGTGTACTGACTGACATTCTTATTTGTTACAACTCTATAGAATGGAATGTTATTAACCACCATGTGACCCTCTGATGTGCAATAATCACCATTGGAAGAGTCAAACCAACGACCATTTTTGAAACTGTAGTCCACTGACCCTATCGCTGGCGTCTTGTCACCATTGATAGTAAAGGTGAACGTCACCTCTTCTACCGTGGTAGGATCCTCGCTGTCGACCTTCTTACCAACTACCGTGTAGGTATTACCACTTCTGGTGATTGTCATATCCTCAGCCTTAAATCCAGAATAAGGGTGGGAAGCGCGACCACTGGGGAAGTACCCATAATACGTGAACTCTCCGTTCTTGTCAAGAGACGTTACCCTGATCTTGGGCGAAATATCTACCCACGTAACCCGCGGTCCATCATCCTTCAGGTCGAAGAACTTAGAACGCATGTTGAGATCGTTCTTATACCACATCCATAACTGCATGGTATTACCAGCAACATCGAAGAAGCTCTGGCTATAGGTCATGAAGACGAGGTCACCCTCTTTAGTTCCCTTGGGCATGAGGTCACAACGGCTGTCGATGTAGCCGACTAAGACGTTGATAACGTTCTTCTTGACGGTGCACTTGGCCTCAAGCAGTACGTTCTCATTCTTGTCACTATAGACAAGGTTGTAGTTCTTACTGCCGTCAATGGATTCGAAAGTGATGACACTCTGATCATTATCGTTGACAAAGTCCTTGTCGGCAAAGTCTATCACGAAGGGGTCCAGTCCGAGGATGCCGCGGGCATGGTCAACGAAGTTCTCGAGTGCGAACTTGTCAATCTGGTAATTACCGGCATCGTTCAATGCCTGCTGTATCTCCTTCTGCAGTGCCTTGATTTGGTCAGCAGACAAGTCAGCCAGCAGTTCTGCCAGGTCCTGTGACGTGGGTACGATCTCTTCCAGTCCCTTGGTCAGGAGTTTCAGGTTGTTGTTCAAGGCATCGATGCAGGTCTCTGAAGTGAGGTTGCCATTGACGGCCTCGAGCACCACCTTGCCGTTGAGATTGATAAAGTCGTAGGCCAGCTTGCCGTTCTGGATAAGGTCATCGCCAAAGGCGAACACCACGTTGGCACCGGCCTCGATGAGCGGACCGGCACACTTCAGCATCATGTCAACTTCGCGCAGGTTATTGTCTAACAAGTACTCTGCCACCTCCTGAGCGGCCGTTTGCTTCGACTCCACATTCTCGGCAAACACAGCGTGATAGACCTCCACGGCAACGTCATCCATCTCACCCTTCGAGAACTTCTCCCAGAAGGTATCAGAATCTACGCGATACTCTCTTGGGAGCACGGGATTGCCGTAGTTGTCCTCGGCGTTCATAATCTGGTGCCAAATCTGCTGACGCGACTCCTTGTCCATCTTTCCGCACTTCGCCATCGCGCCAATCAGCGTGGCGCGGTGGGTGGCATTGCCGCTCTTGATGGCCTGCGTGAAGTCATACAGAGACTTCGCCTGTCCCCAGACGCCACGGGTGCCAGAGCGCTCGTACTCAGCAGCCTGCGCCCTCATGAGCTCCCACATACGGTCAACGTCGTTACACTTGGCATCGGGATTGATGCCGAGCACCACGCTGCGCGCCACGAGCTCACTGTAGTATTCGCTCGCCTTCTCCTCGCTCAGCTTGCCCTTACCCGACTTGCCTCCACCATCGTCGTCACTGGTGCACGCCGTCAGGCACAGCAGCCCGACGGCGAGCACAAACAGTTGATAGATTCTCTTCATAGCCAACAGCCTGTTAGAACTTCATGCCGAGCGTGATGTCAAGACCGCGGATTGTTGTATCGTCGGTTACCTCCAGGATATCCATGCCATAGCCAATGCCTGCATAGAACTGGCTGAAGTTGACGTTGATACCAAACTGGGCACCCAGCTGGAAGCGGTTCCAGGTGTTACCTTCACCCATATCGTCCTCGGAGAAATAGTTCCAGCTCTCTCCCTCGTACGAGCTCTTACCGATAATAAAGGCACGACCATAGATGCCAGCATAGGGGTCGAGGCTGACGCTGGTGCCCGGCAACTGGAACGAGTAAACGAGGTTCAGAGGAATTTTGGCGCTCAGCAATGTGGCCTTCTCACCATCGTTTGAGTCCCAACCGTACTGAATGCCTACACCATACTGGAAGAACAGGGGTGTTGCACCGGCAATGGGCATAGCCTGGTTCCAACCGGCCGTGATGGCACTGAAGCCGCTGTTGGCGGAGAAACCATCACTGCTGAAGTGCATGTCTAACGGATTGTACTGCACGTAGAAGGACTGCCAGCCGGCGAGGCTGCCAACGCTCGTTGCCTTGGGAGCCGTTGTCTTGGTCGTGGTTGTCTTGGCGGGCGTAGTCTTCTTGGTAGTCGTTGTCTTGGTGGTGGTCGTTGTCTTCTTGTTCTTCATCTGCTGATCAAGGGTGACCACCTTGTTCTGTGCACTCACTGCCGTAGCAGCCATCATGAGGGCTGCAAGGGCGAAAAATCTCATTGTCTTCATAATTAGATTCTTTATTTAATTAGTTAATAAATGGTTATTTCGTCTGTATAATGAGGTAGATGGTATTGCTCCAGAAGGCGTCTGGGTCGGTAATCTTCAGCAGCGACTCATCCTTACCAGTCTTCGTAATGGTGTACGAGCCCTTAGGCATAGCCGACAGGATCTTGGGCTTCGCACTGGGAATCTGCAGGTCGAGGAACTTACGCATATCCTGCTTGGTGAACAGTTCTTGAGGCAGGTCGGCACTAACCTTCTTTTTAGCCAACAGGCCCCCGCCGCTCACGATGCCAGCCTCCTTCAGGGCACCAGCGGAACCAACGACGACATAGCATGTGCTGGCCTTGGCTTGAGCAACCTGTTGCTGCTGTGCGGCCTGCTCATGACTTCTCACCTGCTGGGTCAGCGCACTCACCTTACTGCGCAACTGGGCGATGTCGGCATTCTTGTTCTGCAGCTCACTCTTCAGCTGACTGATCATCTGATCCTTCTGGTCCAGCTGGCCGTTCAGGTAGTCAATCATATTCTGGAGCTTCTCCATGTTCATGCCCTTGGCACGCAGCGAGTCGGCCAACTGCTTGATGCGCGTACGCTGCTCGCTCAGCGTGTTGGCAAATGCCTGCAGGTTGGCCTGCAGCTGTTCGCGGCTGACCATCGTTCCCTCGGGGCCCTTGTCATCATAGAACAGGGTGTTCTCCTGATCGGCAATGGCACGCATACCGTCAGACAGCGTCGTCACAAAAGCCGTCATGTTATTCAAGTCAGCCTCGTTCTGCGCATTGATTCTGCGCAGTGAGTCCACCTCGCGCTGCAGAGCGGCATCACCGCCACCACCGTTTCCGTTACAGCCGACCATAATGATACCGGCCAGTGCTAATACATAATAGATTTTCTTCATAGTAATATTAATTTGTTTAAGTGAATGTTGTCTTCAGTTAATAGCCACAGTTTAACACAGGGATACATGTTTTGATGCCATTTCGATGGCAAAGATAGCAGAAAGTTAACAAAAAGTACTTACAAAATAACAAAATCTACTTACAATTTACCAATTGTTAGTAAATTTCTGCCCTCCACTCGGTCGGAGTCTTGCCTGTAACGGCCTTGAACGCACGGAAGAAAGTTGTATCGTTGGAGAAACCTACCTCAGCAAAAACCGTTGAAACCTTCTTCTCCGGATTGTCGCGCAACAGCCGTTGAGCATAGTCGATGCGGTAATTGTTTATAAATTGCGTAAACGAACAGTTACGCTGCGCATTGATACAGACGGAGACGTAGTGGCGGTTGGATCCGAGCATATTGGCCACATCCGTGATGCGCAGGTTGCTGTCCAGATAGAGTTCTTCACGTTCCAACAGTTCACAGATACGTCCCATCAGTTCCTCGTCAAGTGCGGGATCACGCTCGACATCATCGGCACCACCAGCTTGTCTGACAGCACGACGGCGCAGAAACAGCCAGGCCACCCAACAAGCTATGGCCAACAGGAGTGCGGCGCCAAATAGCCATGTCCAGAGAGGCAGGCCACTCTGAGAGGCTCCCTCCGGGCGGAGCACCAGTCGGTAGGCTGTACTCACGGGGTGATAGTTATCGCTACTAAAGGTATCGCCATCGTAGAAGTGGCTGCCACCCGCCACCACCAGGTTACCATCTGCCGTCAACACTGGCTGACTGGAAGGGAAGCGAGAAAGGGTGTCGGTATAGAAAACGGTCAGCGGTGCCGGCTGTCTGGTGTAGTCCACGCTGAGCACGTACATACGCTGGTCACTGCTATAGCCGGTCATATAGCCTCGCCCGACTTTTTTGTCAACGACAAATAGTAAGGACCAATTAATGCGTCCCCACTGAGAGACCATTGGAATAGGACATGTTGTCGGCAGCAGGGTGATGTTATCATGATGCAGCGTGGCTGCAGCGACCTGTCCGGACGAATCCCTCAAGCACAGCAGGTAACGATAGTCGCCTTTCTTCTCGTCACCGATGAAGCAGTCAGTCGTCTGATAATTGTGTACGTCTAACGACACAAGATGCCACTTGTATAAAAGAGGAATACGGAAAGGCTCGCCTTTCAGACGGTCAACCATGCTACTGTCGATTTTGGAGCCATAGCAATCATGCTCACCGATAATCAGCGCATCATCATTAGCTGTGCGGAAGATGAATGGTCTGCAGTGCCCCGCCGACACATCTTTCACATGCGAAAACTGCTTCTCCCCGTCAAACACTTCTATAGCGTCCTTATGATACCAGTTGCCGGTGATGTACACACGACCGCTATCCAGTTCGACGGCAGACCCTAAGACGCGTTTCTTGTCCAAACAGCCAAAGCCCTCGAAGGCATGGGTCTTTGGCAGATAACGCTCCACCGTGAATGTCTGGCCAATGCCAAGAGACTCGCTGTGTCCGCCCATCAGCAGCACCTCACCGGAGTGCAGTACGATGGACATGCCGTCGTCATGTGGATAGACGGTGTTCAGCAGATGCCATTCACCGTCTTGATAGTACTCCAGCGTCGGTGTTGGCACGAAACCCAATGTATGGCCTCCGGTAACCGTTACCTCGCCGTTCACCACAAAGATACTGTGGCCGACACGTGGCACATGGAGGTCAGGCAGACGCTCGGCCTCAATCCTGACAAAGCGACAAGTGTCCTTCGCCGCTGCCGACAGCGTCGCAAGGAGACAACAGAGAAGCACGAGAAGCCAATGGTTTCTGGTCATGTTGAGGCCGATTAATTGCTAAAACGGTACAAAGATAGTGTTTTTTCTTGAAATCCTTGGCACAATCAACGAAAATCGTTAATTTTGCAGACAAATAAGAAAAAACTATGCAAGAAACCAGACAGAACAAGATTGCAAGACTGCTGCAGAAGGAGCTGAGCGTCATCTTCCAGCAGCAGACACGCGCCACCCACGGCGTCATGGTGTCAGTGACAAGGACGAAGATCTCGCCCGACCTGAGCATCTGCACGGCCTACCTCAGCATCTTCCCCAGTGAGAAGGGCGAGGAGATACTCAGCAACATCAATGCCAACGTGAAGTCCATACGTTATGAATTAGGTACGCGCGTGAAGAACCAGTTGCGTATCATCCCTGAGTTGCGGTTCTTCATCGACGACTCACTCGACTACATTGACCGCATCGACGAACTATTAAAGAAGTGAACTTTCCTTTTTATATAGCACGCAGGTACCTGTTCTCGAAGAAATCGACGAACGCCATCAACGTCATCAGCGCCATCTCCGTTGTAGGCATTGCTGTTGCCACGATGGCACTGGTAGTGACGCTGTCGGTGTTCAATGGTTTCCACGACCTCGTGGCATCGTTCTTCACCTCTTTTGACCCGCAGCTGAAGGTGACCCCCGTCAAGGGAAAGACCATTGCAGCCGATGACCCCGTACTAACACAAATTCGCCAGCTGCCGGAGATTGACGTGGCTACGGAGTGCTTAGAAGATCAGGCACTGGCCGTCTTCGGAGGTAAGCAGGCGATGGTTACCGTGAAAGGCGTAGAGGACAACTTCGACCAGCTGACACACATCAACGAAATCCTGATGGGCGATGGCGAGTTCGAACTGCATGCCGCCGACATGCACTACGGTATTCCGGGCATCCGACTGGCGGAGGCGCTGGGCACGGGCTTTACCTACGAGTACCCCATGACCATCTATGCCCCGCGTCGCCAGGGACAGCTCGACATGACCGACCCCACATCGGGGTTCAAGGAGGACGAACTGTATTCACCGGGCGTCATTTTCTGTGTTCGCCAGGCCAAGTACGACAAAAGCTATATCATTACGAGCCTGGAGTTTGCCCGTAACCTGTTTGAACAGGACGGACGTCTCTCATCACTGGAGCTGCGCCTGAAGCCCGGCAGCAATTTCGACCGAGTAAAAGCCGCCATCCAAAAAATGGCTGGCGACCAATTCTACGTACGCGACCGCTTTGAGCAGCAGGATGACACCTTCAAGATCATGAAGATAGAGAAACTCATTGCCTATATCTTCCTGACATTCATCCTCGTTGTCGCCTGCTTTAACATCATTGGATCCCTGTCGATGCTCATCATTGACAAGAAAGACGATGTGGTAACCCTGCGCAACCTCGGTGCTACCGACAAGCAGATCACGCGCATCTTCCTCTTTGAAGGACGCCTTATCTCAGCCATCGGTGCCGTCATCGGCATTCTCATCGGACTGCTGCTCTGCTGGCTGCAGCAACGTTTCGAACTGGTGGCACTGGGCTCCAGCAGTGGCTCCTTCGTGGTGAACGCCTATCCCGTCAGCGTCCATCCCGAGGACATCGTCCTCATCTTCGTGACGGTGATTGTCGTAGGCTGGCTGGCCGTCTGGTATCCCGTACGCTACTTCTCGAAGCGGTTATTAGATTGAGAAATTGAGGGTTAACCCAAGGTAATGTTCTCTACATCAACATCATCGTGAAGGAACAGTTGGGCAGACTCCTTGAACTTTTCCGGATTCTCTGTTGTCAGATAATGTACCCGCGCACCACGCGAGCAATGCTGCTCCATCTCAGGATGGCGCTCAAGGTAACGTTTTAGACTCTCGGCCACATACTCGCCCTGCGGCACCACGCGCACCCCCTTAGGCAGGTACTTCAGAATCTTCGGCATGAGCAGCGGATAATGCGTACAACCCAGAATCAGACAGTCAATCTGCGGGTCTATACGCATAATCTGGTCGATGCGCTTTTTTACAAAATAGTCAGCACCTGGCGAGTCGGCTTCGTTATACTCGACCAGCGGCACCCAGAAGGGACAAGCCACGCCGCTGACCGTGATATCAGGAAACAGCTTTTGGATTTCCAGTGTATAGCTCTCGCTCTTGATGGTGCCCTCGGTGGCGAGCACGCCCACATGCCGCGACTCCGTCAACTGGCCAATGACCTCTGCCGTAGGACGGATAACACCCAGGACACGACGGTCGGGATCCCACTGCGGCAGGTCGTTCTGCTGAATGCTGCGCAGCGCCTTGGCAGAAGCCGTGTTACAGCCGAGGATGACCAGATGACACCCCATCTCGAAAAGGCGCGACACGGCCTGACGCGTAAACTCATAGACAACCTCGAACGAACGGGGACCATATGGTGCACGGGCATTGTCTCCCAAGTACAGATAGTCGTACTCAGGCAGCAACTGACGGATGCCATGCAGAATGGTCAGCCCGCCATAACCGCTATCGAAAATGCCAATAGGGCCTTTTTCCATATATCTCTCAATTTCTCAATCTCTCAACCACCATCGGCATGATGTCTTCACCGACAGTACCGTCAATATAGGGACAGGCATCACCATCAGTATTGAGAATCAGACTGAAACCCTGCTCCTTAGCCAACTTGGCCAGCAACTCGTTCAGCTGACGGCGCAGGGGCTGCATCGCCTCTGTCTCAGCCTGCTGCAGTTCGCGTCGGCTGTCGTTACGAAACGCTACGTTGCGCTCCATCATCTCCTTCAGCTCCGTCTGGCGCTTCAGAAGGATGGTCCTCGGGAAGTCCTTCTGTCCATCGAGGAATTCCTCGTACTTCTGGTTGAACTCCGTCTCAATGCGTTTCAGTTCTGCCTCATACTGCGCCCGGAGGTCAGCCAACTTTTTCTGCTGCAGCGCGTAGTCGGGCAGCGCCTTCAGCGCCTTCTCGTAGCTTAGGTAGCCTATCTTCAATGTCGTGATGCTGTCACGTTGTTCTTGTGCCTGAACCGTCAAAGCCAGACAAGCGAATAGCAGGAATAGTACTTTTCTCATTATTATCATGCTTTACGGCCGCAAAATTAGGAATAAAATTCCAAATAAAGAAAAAACATAACTACTATTTGGAGAAAAATAACTATCTTTGTGCCGCTTTATGACACCCTCCATAATAATATTTTTGATAACGAAAATGAATTAAAAACAATTATAATGATGAAAAAGACTTTGCATTGGGTGATGGCCGTCACCCTCGTCTGCGGCACTATCGGACTGGTGTCCTGCAAAACAACTCAGATTCAAGAAGGCAATGGTAAACATCAATTATCCAAGTCCGAACAGCAGGTGCAGAGTACGGAACTGATTCGTACCAACCAGAGCTGGGACGGCGTAGAGCTGCCCGATTACCTACAGGGACGCCCCGAGCTGGTGGCAGTGAAGTACGTGTTCCCTGCAGGAAAAAAGCTGGGCTGGCACCACCATCCCGTGATGAACTACGGCATACTGGTACAGGGTGAGCTGACCATTATCGGGCAGGATGGTAAAGAGAAGGTCGTACATGAGGGCGAGGCCGTCGTAGAGATGGTGAACACCATTCATCACGGAGAGAACCGCGGTACAAAGGACGTCATCCTCTACATGTTCTACCTCTCGCAAAAAGACATGCCACTGGCAGTACAGCACCCGGAAATCCCGCTGAAATAATTGTTCTTACAGTAAAACAAGTTGTTTTACCTTCATAGAAGATATCTCTTACGGTCGAAAAGAGTATTCCGACGAAGGTAAAACAACTTGTTTTACTTTAAGCCGCCCCATCCCTTTCACAAGCGTTTGACAAGATAACACTAAAAATACACCAATTTATGATATTAAACGATTCAATATCATTCGTGTAACGTACTGTAAGTAAGCCATTAACAGAGGAAATGATATTAAAACCCAATTTTAACCTCTCAAAAAAGTACAGGCCGAACGATTCAGATTATTACATATCTGGCAGAGAAAAAAGCGTGCAACTCACGATAATGTGAGCCACACGCTTGTGTAGTTACTACTGTCAAGTGTTTACTTGATACCGAGCTTGGCCTTCACCTGGGCGGTGACATCAGTAGAAAGGGTCGTGGAGATGTAGGGTATACCGGCACCCATCTCCATGATGTAGACATAGCCACCTGCCTGACCGACAGCCTTGATGGCTTCGAGCACCTTAGAGGTGATACCCTGCATCTTTTCCTGACTGGCCTTCTGCAGAGCCTGCTGGTTGTCCTGGAAACTCTGCTGAATCTTGGTATACATGTCCTGCAGTTCCTGCTGACGGCGCTGCTTGATGTTGTCGGGCAGTGTGGCCTGCTCCTTCTCAAAGGCCTCGCCCTTCTTCTGGAGCTCGTCCTGCATAGACTTCAGGTCAGCCTCGTACTGGGCCTGGAGGGCGTCTATCTCACCCTTGGCCTTGGTGTACTCAGGCATAGCCTGAATGATCTCCTGTGTGTTCACGTGGCCGAACTTGGCCTGTGCGTTAGCGGTGGTGAAACCGCAGAGTGCGCAGAGTGCGCAGATGATAAATTTCTTCATTGTTTTTCTTTTTTTATTTATGAGTCTTATAGGTCTTCTGGGACTTATGGGTCTTATAGGTCTTCTGGGACTTATGGGACTTATGGG
>CAZLPO010000060.1:0-13175 GCA_964561385.1 uncultured Prevotella sp. | reverse complement strand
GCGTCACGGCCGGTTCGAACGACTACTCGCTGATGGACGGCAACTACGACGACGGTTCCTGGGGCTACCAGACCAAGACGGGCATCAAAACCTATAAGGATATGTGGGACGCCGGCCTGGGTAAGTTCAATTCGCTCTATGAGCAGATAACGACCGGCGACGACGGCCTCTTCGTCAAGGGTGCCGACGGCAAGTACCTCACTGGGCGCTACACGATGAGCGACGGTACCTACTGGGACCGCACGACGGACAACTTCTGGCAGAACCACAACCTGCTGAACGTCACCGGCGAGCTGGGCCAGTACTGGACGGCTACGGCCACGCTGCACTATACCCACGGCTACGGCTACTACGACGAGTTCCGTCCGCAGAACAAGCCCAAGAAGTTCGGCATCAACTACACGACGGTTGAGAAGACCGACTTCGTGCGCCGCAAGGGCCTCAGCCAGGACGCCGCCGGACTGGTGGGCAGCGTGAACTACCGCAAAGACCGCTGGGACGTCATCGGCGGCCTGTCAGCACAGCACTTCTGGGGCCAGCATTTCGGCTACCTCACCTATGCTGCCGACCAGACCCTGCAGCAGCGGCTTGGCACACGCTATAAATACTACGACTCCGACGCCGCGAAGCTTGACCTCAGCGCCTATGTCAAGGCGGCCTACAGGCTGAACAGCCAGTGGCAGGTCTTCGGCGACCTCCAGTACCGCCACGTGGGCTATGAGACCGACGGCATCAACGACCGTTTCTACAAGGAGGACGGCCTCTACAAGAACCAGCGTCTGAACATCGATCAGAAGTACGACTTCGTGAACCCCAAGGCCGGCATCAGCTGGAGTGAGGGTCCGCACCATGCTTATGCCTCGGTGGCCATGAGCCATCGTGAGCCCGAGCGTAACAATTTCACCGACAACTACAAGTACCCGCTGCCCACGGCCGAGTCGCTGCTCGACTACGAGGCAGGCTACACCTTCTCCACCCGTACTGTCCGCGCCGGCGTGAACGTCTACTACATGGACTATACCGACCAGTTCGTGCAGACCGGCGAACTCAGCGAGATTGGCGAGAAGCTGACCACCAACATCAAGGACTCCTACCGTATGGGTGTCGAGCTGTCGGCAGCGTGGGACGTGCTGCCGCTGCTGACCGTCGAGGCCAATGCCGCCCTGTCGCAGAACAAGCTGAAGGACTTCACCGAGATGGCCTCTGTCGACTGGGAGAGCTCGTTCCGTGCCATCCACTACGATGATGCCACGCTGGCCTTCTCGCCGTCGGCCATCCTCAACGGCTTCCTGGACTTCCACTGGAAGGGCCTCAAGGCCACCTGGCACACCAACTACGTGTCGCGCCAGTATCTGGACAACACCGAGAACGAGGACCGCTCGCTGCCTGCCTACACCTTCTCCAACTTCCACGCTGCCTATACGCTGCCGCTGAAGAAGATGGGTGTGCGCGAGGCCGTCGTAGGTGTCAGCGTCAACAACGTCTTCGACGCCCACTATGCCACCAGCGGATGGGTCTACTCGTCAATCCTCGAGGACTATGGTCACCCCAACGAGAACCGCTACTACCAGATTGGCTTTATCCCCATGGCGGGCTTCACCATGATGGGCAATGTGACGCTACGGTTTTAAGTGAAGAGTGAAGAATGAAGAGTGAATAATTTGCTGCCGCCATTAATATGATAGAGTTTCTTAGCGGTCAGTGGTTAGACATTTTTACCACGGTACTCGGACTGATTTACATCTGGCTCGAGTATCGTGCTCATATCGCCCTTTGGGTGATAGGCATCGTTATGCCGGCTCTCGACGTCTGCCTCTATTGGAATCATGGTCTCTACGGCGATGCTGGCATGGCGTGCTACTACACCCTCGCAGCCCTCTACGGATTCTATATATGGAAGTTCAAGAAGACCAGGAAACTGAAGCAGGCACTACCCATCATCCACATGCCGCGACGGCAGTACCTGCCGACCACCGTATGTTTCTTACTGGCCTGGGGCGCCACTTATTACGTTCTGGTCATGTGGACCAACTCCACCGTCCCAGTGCTCGACTCGTTTACCAATGCCCTTTCCATTATCGGTATGTGGGCACTGGCGCGCAAGTATCTGGAACAGTGGCTGTTCTGGATGACCGTCGACATAGTGTGTTGTGGACTTTATGTCCACAAGGGCATCCCCTTCAAGGCCGGCCTCTACGGACTCTATGTAGTCATTGCCATTGCCGGCTACTATAAGTGGAAGAAGATGACCAAAATTACCAAGTATGATTCGCCGTCTGCTTGACTTCATCACACCCCGTGCCTGTGTGGTCTGTGGCAAGCGACTGTCGCCCGTTGACGAGGTGCTCTGTCCTGCGTGTGTGCTCCACCTGCCGCGAACGGGTTTCCAGCGGTCGCCGGAGGACAACGAGATGGCACGACTCTTCTGGGGTATCATCCCCGTGGAGCGGGCGGCAGCCTTGTGCTACTATGCCCCTGGCGGCGAACTGGCACGCGCTGTCTATGAGCTGAAGTATCGTGGACGCCCTGATGTGGGCGAGGCCTTAGGGCGGCTGATGGCCACCGAGATGCAGCATGACGGCTTCTTCGAGGACATCGACATGCTGGTGCCCCTGCCGCTGACGCCTAAACGGCGGCGACAGCGTGGCTATAATCAGAGCCGTATGCTTGCCTTGGGCATCAGCGAGGTGACGCGGCTGCCGCTGTTCGACGACGTCGTCTGCCGCACCGTCTTCAAGGGCAGTCAGACGCAGCTTAGCCGATGGGAGCGTCGCGAGAATGTGGAGAACGTGTTCCAGCTGCGCGATGCCGACGGTCTGCGCGGTCGTCATGTGCTGCTCATCGACGATATTGTCACCACGGGCGCCACCATCACGGCCTGTGCCCGCGTGCTGCAGCAGGTTGACGGTGTGCGTGTCAGCATTCTCTCCTTGGGCCTGACTAAGGACTGAAGGTCTTTTTCTTAATTTTCAATCCCTCAATTTCTCAATTTCTCTTTTTTTTATTACCTTTGCACGCAAATTCTTATTTTGGACATGAAAGAGATAAAGAACCAATTCGCTAAGATGCTCATGGACATCGAGGCCATCAAGCTGCAGCCTAACGACCCGTTTACATGGGCCTCGGGCTGGAAGTCGCCCATCTACACGGACAATCGCAAGACTCTGTCGTACCCGCGTGTCCGCTCGTTTGTGAAGCTGGCACTGTGCCACACCATCCTGGAGCAGTTCCCTGAGGCTGAGGCCGTGGCCGGCGTGGCTACGGGCGCTATTGCACAGGGTGCATTGGTAGCCGAGGAGCTGGGACTGCCGTATGCCTACGTGCGTCCGAAACCGAAGGATCACGGCATGGGCAACCAAGTGGAGGGCCAGCTGCCCAAAGGTGCGAAGGTGGTGGTCGTCGAGGACCTGATTTCCACGGGCGGCTCATCGCTGAAGGCTGTTGAGGCTCTGCGTCAGTATGGTGTGGAGGTTATCGGTATGGTGGCCTCGTTCACCTACGGTTTCCCAGTGGCCGAGGAGGCCTTTGCTGCAGCTGGCGTCAAGCTCATTACGCTGTCGAACTACAATGCCGTCGTCGAGGAGGCTGCCCTGACAGGTTATATCAAGGAAGAAGATAAGGCCGTGCTGGCAGAGTGGCGCAAAGACCCCTCTGTGTGGTGTCCAACCCCCCTAAGTTAGGGGGTAGGGGGTCTGAACAGGCGCAGACCTAAGTAAAAATAAACATAAAGAGGGTGTGATAATCGCTTGTTCAGACCCCTAAATCCCCTAACTTAGGGGACTTTAAAATAACGATGGGACTATTTGACAGTACAACGAAGTTCGAGAGCAGCGTGAAGCAGATTCCTTATCCGCAGCAGGCTGTCTACGACAATATCAGTGACTTGCGCAATCTGGAGAAGGTGCGCGACCGTGTGCCGGAGGACAAGGTGAAGGACTTTTCTTTCGACGAAGACTCGGTGAGTCTGAATGTACCGCCTGTAGGTGAGCTGAAACTGCGCATCTGTGAGCGCGATGAGCCGAAGTGCGTGAAGTTTGAGACAACGCAGTCGCCGGTGCCTTTCCATGTGTGGATTCAGGTGTTGCCGGTCACCGAGACGACAAGCAAGATGAAGGTGACGGTGAAGGCTGAGTTGAACCCCTTCATCAAGGGCGTGGTAGCCGGTCCGCTGCAAGATGGTGTGGAGAAAATTGCCGATGCGTTGGCACAGATAGCGTATAAGTGAAGAATGAAGAGTGAAGAGTGAAGAATTTGCTGCCGCCATGATGTGTTATAGAAGAGAGGGAGGACCTCTCCACCAGAAAAGTTATGCTTTTGCTATTAGGATAGTGAATATGTTCCTTCATTTTACAGATAATGATTGGAAACTACAGACCATCTATAAGCAGATTCTACGTTCTGGCACTTCTATATCGGCAAATGTACATGAGTCGGAGTTCGCTCAAAGTCCAGCAGATTTCTCTTCGAAACTTCACATTGCACTTAAGGAGGCCAATGAAACCATAAATTGGCTGAACCTTCTTCACGATACTAACATCTTAGATGAGAAGGGGTATGAAAGTATGGCATCTGACTGTAATGAGATTATAGCCTTGTTAGTCTCATCAATAAAAACGATAAAAAAGAACAATAATTTATAATAATGAGTGAATACGAAGAGTTGATGAACGGCGGAAGCAAATTCTTCACTCTTCACTCTTCACTCTTCACTATTAAGATGAAACTGTGGGAGAAGAACTTTGAGGTGAACAAGGAGATAGAAAGGTTCACCGTGGGCAGAGACCGTGAGATGGATCTCTATCTGGCCAAGTACGATGTGCTGGGCTCGATGGCTCATATCACCATGCTTGAGTCAATAGGTCTGATTGGCAAGGACGAGTTGCCTGTGCTGCTTGCTGAACTGCGGAACATCTACGCCCAGTGTGAGCGTGGCGAGTTCACGATAGAGGATGATATCGAGGACGTCCACTCGCAAGTGGAACTGTTACTCACCAGAAAGCTCGGCGACATGGGCAAGAAGATTCACTCGGGCCGATCGCGTAACGACCAGGTGCTGGTGGACCTGAAACTCTTTACGCGTCATGAGCTGATGGCTGTAGCCAATGAGGTGAAGACACTGTTTGACGAACTGATTGCCAAGAGTAACCAATACAAGGATGTGCTGATGCCGGGCTACACGCACCTGCAGGTGGCCATGCCCTCAAGCTTCGGACTGTGGTTTGGCGCCTATGCCGAGAGCCTCTGCGACGATATGCTGTTCCTGCAGGCGGCCTACAAGATGACCAACCGCAATCCGTTGGGCTCGGCAGCCGGCTACGGTTCGTCGTTCCCCCTGAACCGTCAGATGACCACCGACCTGCTGGGCTTTGACACGATGGACTATAACGTGGTCTATGCTCAGATGGGACGTGGCAAGACGGAACGCAACGTGGGCTTTGCCATTGCTACCATCGCTGGGACACTGGCTAAGCTTGCCTTCGATGCTTGTCTGTTCAACTCACAGAACTTCCAGTTTGTGAAATTGCCGAAGGAGTGTACGACGGGTTCGAGCATCATGCCTCACAAGAAGAACCCTGACGTCTTCGAGCTTATCCGAGCCAAGTCGAACAAGTTGCAGGCACTACCACAGCAGGTGACGCTCATCATGAACAATCTGCCCGTGGGCTACTTCCGCGACTTGCAGATTATCAAGGAGGTCTTCCTTCCAGCCTTCGACGAGCTGAAGGACTGTCTGCAGATGACGGCCTACATCATCAATAAGATTGAGGTGAACGAACATATCCTTGACAACCCCATGTATGACCCGATGTTCTCCGTTGAGGAAGTGAACCGCCTCGCCGCTGCCGGCATGCCGTTCCGCGATGCCTATAAGAAGGTGGGACTCGACATCGAGGCTGGACAGTTCAAGGCTGACAAGGATATCCACCACACTCACGAGGGTTCTATCGGCAATCTTTGCAACGACCGTATTGAGACTCTGATGGCACAGACGATGAATGGTTTCGGGTTCGACAGAGTGACGGCTGCCGTGGACAGACTAATAGGCAACACCCATGTCTAAACTTACGTCTCACGTCTCGTACCTCGTACCTCGTACCTCGTACCTCGTCTCATTCCTCATCCTTCTCCTTTCCTCGTGTGATGCTGAATACCCCTTCAGCCAGCTCTATCCCTGTTACTTTGCATTGAAATACCAGACGCACCCGACCAGTCTGGCCTTCGCTGCCGTCCAGAGCCCCGGAATGTATGTCAGTGTGACGGTGAGTGGCGACGGTCGTACCACAGCCCGCCACGTCTATGTAACCAGTAACGACGGGAAGACACCCAGGGAGGACAATATCATCCGTACCGATGAAGAGAACTACCGCACCTTCCAGCTCGGGCGAAGCAACAGCGTGGGACTTGTTGTGGGGTGCACCAACTTCAGTGGACCGATGGCCTACGACCGTAGCTGCCCTAACTGCACCTCGCTGCAGGCACTCAACTTTACAGGAAACGGTCAACAGGTGGGCTGTGACAAGTGCGGTCGCACATACGATCTGGAGACGGGTGGTATCGTCGAAGGGGAGCGTGGTGAGTCGCTAATGCGTTATGAATGCCGGTTCGATGGCGCATGGCTGACCGTTACAAACGGCCTAAAACCTTAAATAGTGCAAAAACCTTTGGCCGTTACGACTTTTAGCATTACCTTTGCATGTTGAAACACTTCGGCCGCGATGGTGGAATGGTAGACACGAGGGACTTAAAATCCCTTGACCAGTGATGGTTGTGCGGGTTCGAGTCCCGCTCGCGGCACCCAAAATCCTAAAAGTATTAGTCAACATGCAGAAGAAAAATCTTGTCTTACTGTCGGCCGTTGCCGTCATGATGCTGACAACATCCTGCTCGAAGCTGAAGGCGCTCTCGGCAGACAATTTCAACGTTGTTCCCAATCCACTCGAAACACAGGCAGGTGTCGTGCCCGCTACAGTGAACGGTGTGTTCCCGGAGAAGTATATGAACAAACGTGCGGTGGTGACGGTCATTCCAGAACTGCGCTATGCCGACGGCCAGGTGGCTCAGGGACAGAGTGCCTCGTTCCAAGGTGAGAAGGTTTATGGCAACAACCAGTCCATCTCCTATCTCGTTGGTGGTCGCTACACCATGAAGACCAACTTCCAGTATCTGGACTGCAACAAGGCAGACATGTACCTCAAGTTCCAGGCACGTATCGGCAGCAAACCTGTGCAGATTCCTGAGGTGAAGGTGGCTGAAGGTGTCATCGCTACGTCGGAGCTCTACAAGCGTACGCTGGCAACGGCTCAGGCAGCTATTGCTCCCGATGCCTTCAAGCGTATCAATGAGCAGAAACAGGAAGCCAATATCAAGTTCCTTATCCAGCAGGCCACACTGCGTAAGAGTGAGCTGAAGAACAACTCCGTGCAGGAGTTTGTCCGTCTGCTGAAGCAGATCAACAATGATCGTGAGGGTCTGCGTCTGCAGAATGTTGAGGTGTCGGCATACGCCTCGCCAGACGGCGGTATGCAGCTGAACGACAAACTGGCCGCACAGCGTCAGCAGGCAACTGAGAAATATGTGCAGCAGCAGCTGAAGGAGACGAAGAACGTGAATGCACCTGTCGATGCCAAGTACACGGCACAGGACTGGGACGGATTCCAGGAACTGGTGAAGGCCAGCGATATTCAGGACAAGGATGTCATTCTGCGCGTTCTGTCTATGTATAAGGACCCCGAGGAGCGCGAACAGCAGATTAAGAACATCTCGAGTGCTTTCCGTGAACTGGCTGATGGTATTCTGCCGCAGTTGCGCCGCTCGCGCATGATTATCAACTATGAGACCGTAGGTCGTGACGACAGCCAGATTCAGGAACAGTTCCGTCAGGATCCTGGTAAGCTGAGTGTCGAGGAGTTGCTCTATGCTGCCACGCTGACACAGAACGCTGACCAGAAGGAGCGTATCTATACGACCACTGCAGAGGTCTATCCCAACGATGCCCGTGCCTATAACAACCTTGCCACGTTGGCTTATGCCAAGGGTGACATGGCTCAGGCCAAGCAGTGGGTGGAGCAGGCACAGAAGGTTAATGCCGACCTCGCCGAGGCTAATGCCAATCTTGGTATGATAGCCCTGCGCAACGGTGACCTCGCTGCGGCTGAGAACTATATCGCCAAGGCTACTGGAGCCAACGGACTGGCAGAGGTTCTCGGCAACCTGCACCTTGCACAGGGCAATTCCGGTCAGGCTGAGCAGGATTTCGAAAGTGTCTACTCAAACAGTGCCGCCCTTGCACAGATTCTTAATAAGAACTACGCATCGGCTGCTGTCACGCTGAAGTACATCAAGGAACCCGATGCCACCACTGACTACCTCAAGGCTGTGCTCTATGCCCGTATGGGCAACACTGCCGATGCCGCTGAGGCACTCCGTGCCGCTGTCGCCAAGGATCCGTCGTATGGCAAGTATGCCGCTACGGACCTTGAGCTGGCTAAGGTAGCCAAGTAGTCGTATACGCCTCATGTCTTACGCCTCTCGTCTCACGTGGTTATTGCTCACCCTGGCTGTAGTGTCCTGTGGTGCCCCCAGCGGATATTTCCGACTGGAGGGACGCTTTCGGAACTTCAACCAGGGTGAGTTCTATCTTTATAGCTTGGATGGTGGACGTGGACGTCTCGATACCATTAGGGTTGCTGACGGACGTTTCGCTTTTGAGATGCCTGTCACGGAGCCAGCCATATATTCGCTTGTCTTTCCCAACTACTCGGAGCTGCCTGTCTTTGCCGAGTCGGGCGCTACGGTAGAGGTTCAGGGAGACGCCTCACACCTGAAGGAGGTGAAGGTGACGGGCACCAAGGAGAATGACCAGATGACGGACTTCCGACTGAAGGTGGCACAGATGACACCTCCTGAAACCCTCAAGACGGCCGAGAAGTTTATCAAGGAGCATCCACAGGCGCAAAGTAGTGTGTACCTTCTGAACAAGTATTTCCTGATGATTCCTGACGTCGACTACCGCAAGGCAGCTGTGCTGGCATCGCTGATAGCCAAGGGACGACCGCAGGACGAGCGTGCCACAGTGCTGGCAAAGCGGTTGCAGACACTGAAGGAAGGGGCTGTTGACGACCGCCTGCCTGCCTTTGCTGCTGTTGACGTGCGCGGACAGCGTGTCAGCAACGCCCTGCTCACAGGTGAACTGAACATCATTAACGTGTGGTCGACCTGGAACTATGACTCTCAGAACGTTATGCGCCAGCTTCGCCAGCAGAAGAAGACCTACGGACAGCGGTTGGGGCTTGTGAGCATCTGTCTTGATGCCAGTCAGCGTGACTGCCGTGGATTCATGGATCGTGACTCTATCTCCTGGAGCGTTGTGTGCGACGGCCGTATGTGGGAGTCGCCCGTGATGCAGAAGCTTGGACTGGCCGACATTCCAGCCAATATCGTGACTGACCGTGCCGGCCGTGTCTTGGCGCGTAATATGGACTTGATAAAGCTGAAAGAGAAGATTAAGTCAACACTGAAATAGCCTCCCTATTTCCCTTCGTACCACTTCTTCAGTATGTAAAAAGCTCGCTTCTTCTCCCCCTTATCGCTCATCAGTCCTTTCATGTTGTAATAGTCCTGTATGCCGGGTAATACACGACGTGGCGAACGGAAGTCCTTCAGAATCCAAGGTGTTGTGCCGGCCAGTCCCTCAATCTTGTCGAGCATGGCGCAGTTCTCAATGTAAAGGTTCTCCTGAAACTCCTCTGTCCAGCGTTGGTTTTTCGCACCGTGATAGCCGTATTTGGCGCCGCCGCCGAACTCGCTGACGATGACCGGTTTGTTGTAGGGAATCTCCCATGTCATCTTCGGCGCATCATTCACATCGCGATACCAGCCGATATACTGGTTGAACGACACGACATCGACATACGCATTCATATTGTCGTTCAGTCGGTTCACGTAGTTCGAGGCACCAGTCACCTCCATCGCCATCGAGATGAGGCGCGTGTTGTCCAGACTCCGGGCATATTTCGCAAGATTACCGAGGAACAGGTCGCGTTCAGTAGAGTGGGGCGTCTCGTTAGCAATGCTCCAGATGATGACGTTGGCGCGATTGTGGTCGCGGCTGATCATGTCGTGGAGTTGGTTCCGAGCGTTCTCGTAGGTATCAGGGTTGGTCCAGGCGATGGTCCAGTAGACGGGAATCTCCGACCACACCAAGATACCCATCTTCTCAGCCTCGCGTACCATCTCTTCATGGTGTGGATAGTGGGCCAGTCGCACGAAGTTACAGCCAAGCTCCTTAGCCCATGATAGCAGTATACGCGCATCCTCAGCAGAGTTGGCACGGCCACCGCCGTTGGGTTTCTCGTTGTGAATGGAGATACCCTTGAGGAAAATCGGTTGACCGTTCAGCAGAATCTGCTTGTCTCGTGTCTCAATGGTGCGGAAACCAATCTCGTCGCTGAAAGTAGAGGTGTCGAGTGAGATGTTCACCCGATAAAGCTTGGGATTGTCGGGACTCCACAGCTGAAGGTTCTTGGTTTTGGCCTTAAGCGTGCTGCTAACCTTACCTTCGGCATCGGTGGTCAACTGCTGCTCAAGCTTTAGTTCTGGAATGTTGACTACGATCTTGTGGCCGGCTTCCGCCTTATTCAGCTTTACAGAGAAGGATAGCTCTTTCACCTTTCCGTCTTTCCTCTTCTCCAGCTTCAGGCTATAGTCCTCCATATACACAGGCGGTACCTTTACCAGTTTTACATCGCGCGTGATGCCACCATAGTTCCACCAGTCGAAAATCTGCGTGGGCACATCCTCGGCATGGCGTTTGTTGTCTACCTTCACGATGATGGTGTTCTCGCCCTCACGCAGCAGGTCGCTGATGTCGAAGTTGAACGGCGTGAAACCTCCCACGTGGTGACCGGCCTTCTTGCCGTTCACCCACACATGACAGTCGTAGTTCACCGCCCCGAAATAGAGTAGCGTGCGATAGTCCTGCATCGGCACGGCCAGAAAACTCTTCTTGAACCATACGGTGCCTTCGTAAAAGAACAGACGCTCGTCCTGCGTATTCCAGTCGCAGGGAATGTGCATGGTGGGTGACTTGTCGAAGTCATACTCAATAAGATCCTCGGGGCGTTGCGGCTTGGCGTTGACAAAGAATCCCCACCGTGTAGGATTCATGCGATAGTCGTAGTAACCTTCCTCCTGGACATCGACAATGTAGTTCCACTCACCGTTGAGCGATGTGTGCTCATAGGCGTTGACGTTCTGAATCAATGGCAGCGTATCGGCTGCGGATGTCAGGGGAAGTATCGTTCCCAGGACAAATAGGATGGCGCTTAGTGTCTTTTTCATTGTTTATCACTCTCTTTTTGTCGTTTCATGCTACAAAAGTACAAATAAAACTGCAAATATGCGCTCTTAGAAAAATAATTTCGTATCTTTGCACTACTAAAAACTTAAATACTATGCTGGTAAAAACATATAGCGCGGCCGTCAACGGACTCGAGGTGACCACCGTAACCGTAGAGGTCAGTATGACACGTGGCATGCAGTTCCACCTGACAGGACTCGCAGACACTGCTGTCAAGGAGAGTTACGACCGCATCAAGGCAGCCCTTGTCAATAACGGATACAAGATGCCAATGATGGACATCACCGTCAATATGGCGCCTGCGGACATCAAGAAAGAAGGATCGGGCTACGACCTGCCCGTAGCTATCGGCATTCTGGCCGCTAACGGGAAGGTGGAGAGCGAACGCCTGGGGCAGTACATGCTGGTTGGTGAACTTGGACTTGACGGTCAGCTCCAGCCTGTACGCGGAGCCCTGCCTATCGCCATCCGGGCCCGGAAGGAGAAGTTCAAAGGACTTATTGTTCCTCAGCAGAATATCCGTGAGGCGGCTGTCGTCAATCAGTTGGAGGTCTATGGCATGGAGTCTCTAATGGAAGTCATCCAGTTCCTGAACGGTGGCAACAAAAGTCAGCCGACCATTATAGACACCCGCCGTGAGTTCTACGAACAGCAGCTGCATTTCGACTGCGACTTCTCCGATGTCAAAGGGCAGGAGAGTGTCAAGCGTGCCCTGGAGGTGGCTGCTGCCGGTGGCCATAACCTGATAATGATTGGTCCGCCAGGCTCGGGTAAAAGTATGCTTGCCAAGCGATTGCCCAGCATCCTGCCGCCGCTGTCATTGGCAGAGAGTTTAGAGACGACCCAGATACACAGCGTCGCTGGTAAACTGAGCCGTGACACCAGTCTCATCAGTCAGCGTCCCTTCCGCTCGCCTCATCATACCATCTCGCAAGTGGCCCTGGTTGGCGGAGGCAACAACCCACAGCCTGGCGAGATTTCATTGGCACACAATGGCGTGCTCTTCCTTGATGAGATGCCAGAACTGTCGCGCTCGGTATTGGAGGTGTTGCGCCAGCCGCTGGAAGACCGTAGTATCTCCATCAGTCGCGCCAAGTATAGTGTCGAGTACCCCTGTTCATTCATGCTGGTAGCCTCGATGAATCCCTGCCCCTGCGGCTATTACGGCGATCCCACGCACCACTGCGTCTGCACGCCAGGTCAGATACAGCGCTATATGAATAAAATCAGCGGTCCTCTGCTCGACCGTATCGATATCCATTGTGAGATTCAGGCGGTGCCGTTTGCTGCCCTAAGCGAAATGAAGCCAGGAGAGCCAAGTGAGAAGATACGTGAGCGGGTGATAAAGGCAAGGCAAGTCCAGGAGGCTCGCTTCAAGGATTTCAAGGGCATTCACTGCAATGCGCAAATGACGGAACGTATGCTCCATCAGTTTGCGGAGCCTGATGCAGCATCCATGGATATGTTGCGTATGGCAATGGAAAGATTGAAGTTGTCGGCACGTGCCTATAGCCGCATATTGAAAGTTGCAAGGACGATTGCGGATTTGGATAATTCTGAGAACGTGCAATCACAGCATATTGCAGAAGCTATTGGGTATAGGAACCTTGATAGAGGTGACTGGGCAGAGCGCGGCGTTTAGTCGATTAGTCCCTTCTTGGCCGCCTTGCGTTGGGCTTTGGCGGCTTTCTTGGCGGCTTTAGCATCGGCTTTTCGTTGTTTGGCTTCTGCCTTTTGCAGGGCTTTTGCTGCTTTTTCCTGGGCTTTAGCAGTTTTTTCTTGTGCTTTCTGCTCGTCACTCTTCTTGCCGAAGAGG
>CAZLPO010000059.1:1443-13237 GCA_964561385.1 uncultured Prevotella sp. | reverse complement strand
GCTTGTCGCGCCAAATGTCATCCGAACATTGTGATATTCCGATACGATACTTCACTTTGTCTCCAGAGCAAGAGACAAGTACCGTAGCTAATAGAAATAAATAAAAGAATCTTTGTCGCATATTTGTTCGGTTTAAGTGTTACTATTTATCCAACTTTATCTTGTAGCTCGTGCATTGAATCACATGATAGTCAGTCTGGATATGGTGTCATATTGCGCGGCTACTGATGGCGGAAGAGGAGGAGGCGGACGTAGCGGAGGGCGGTGGTGATGTAGAAGAAGCGGCAATGGAAGAGACGACCGAGGAAGAGGTCGATCTTGGTGTAGAAGGGTATGAAGAGCCAGGAGCCCTCGAACTGATGGATGGAGACGGTATTGGCGGTGAGGCGGGTCTCCTTGGTGCGGTAGGACTTGGGGCTGAAGAAGTCGGATGGGAGTACGGCGATGGTCTTGTCGCCCTCGACGGACAGGGCCTCGTCGATGGTGGCAACGTTGACCAGGCTGTAGTCGGCGGCGCGCAGCTGGCGCTCGGTGATGAGGGGCATGGTGAGGTCGTCATAAAAGCCTTTCTCGGTGACGAAGGGGCGGCCGTCGTAGTAGTCGAGGCATTGCTTGACCCAGGCGGCATGGGGCTCAACGCCGAAGGTGGCGACCTCGAGTCCCTCGCAGTCCTTCTGCCAGCAGATCATGTTGCGCAGATGGAGGAAGGGGTTGAACGTGCGGAGTACCTCGACGTCGCAGTCGAGATAGATGCCGCCATAGTTGTAGAGGGCGTAGAGGCGTATGAAGTCGGCGGCAAAGGCATAGCGCTTGGAGCGGAAGGCCTGGTCGACCCAGAGCGACTGTCCCTGGGGGAATCGCTGGCGGTCCCAGAGCATGAACTCATAGTCGGGCAGGTACTCCTTCCACGTGTCGATGCAACGCTGGATGTTTTCTGGGAACGGGTCGCCGCTGAGCCAGCAGTAGTGGATGATTTTTGGTATCATGCTATTTAGGTTTTACGAGGTTGTCGTCCGTGTCTTCGTAGTGGGTGGTGGTGTGGAAGATGCGGGAGATGCCCTTCAGCTGTATGCGCACATGGTTGCAGAAGCTCTGCCAGACGGTCTGCTGGCCGATGGTGCCGTAGCCTGTGACGGCGCGGCAGCGGCGGTCGCGCACGAAGACGATGCGTCCGTACTTCTTGAGGTTGAAGGCCATGGAGCCGTCCTCGCCGCGGATGATGTCGACGCGATAGGGTTCCTTGCGGCCGTAGTCGGCATTGTAGGCAAAGACGAGTCCGCGCACGCTGAGCTCGGGGCGCTTGAAGTGCTGCACCCAGAGGAAGAGGTCGCGCGACAGCTCGAAGAGGCGCAGCGACAGCCGCGAGTGGTTGGCGTCGGGGAAGAAGCCGTAGGTGGCCGATGCGCAGGCGACGCCGGGCTTCAGCAGGTGTGTGAGCATGACCTCGTAGTACTGGGGCGGATAGAGCGTGTCGCTATCGACATCGAAGTAGAAGCGTCCCTTGGCGTGCTGCAGTCCGCAGCGGCGTGCATAGCCGCAGGAGTGCTGGTACTCGGTATAGTAAGGTATGCCCGAACGCTCGAAGATCTCGGCTGTACGGTCGGAGGAGTCGTTGTCGACGCCGATAATCTCGACGGGATACTTGCAGCTGATTTCGCTGATGGCCCAGAGGCAGGCCTGGAGGTGGGTCTCCTCGTTGTAGGCGATGACGACGATGCTGGCCAGGGGCTCCGGGCTCTGCAGGGCTGCCAGCTGTCGGCGTGTGGTGTCGATGACCTCGGGAGGCACCTCGCTGAAGGGCTTCCCGTAGACGGTCATGTATTTGTCGTACCAGTTTTTCATTTTTTTCGTGAGGCGTGAGACGTGAGATGTGAGACGGGAGTTAGTAGGGACAGGGGATGCCGTGCTGTCGCATATAGTCGCGGAAGGGCAGGTTGAAGTCCAGATACTCGCAATGGTGGGGCACCTGCTTCTCCTTGGGCTCATGGAAGTCCTTGCGGTCGTAGCGCGTCTCGAGATACTCGATGTAGTCGCGCACAATCATGTAGTTACGTCCCTCGAACTCAATCTCGGCATAGTTCTCGAAGACCGATGGGCGGTAGGGAATCATGTTGCAGAAGTAGTAGGCGCCGAAGAGCTCGCGGTAGGTGTAGTGGCGGGTGCGCCCCAGCAGCTCGACTACCCACTGGAAGAAGCGGAAGTAGGCGCGCTTGTTGGCAAACAGGGTGTCGATGAGCAGGCTGCGTATGCGGTTCTTCAGGCTCTTGCCCGGCAGCTTGCCCTGGTTGACGGTCATGGAGCGCTTGTAGAGGAAGAAGTCTATCCAGCGGAGGAAGGAGTTCTCAGGAATGCGGTCGTAGGGTGTGATGTCGACGAAGACGCCCGAGATGTCGCCCGTGTTCTCGATGATGGTGGTACGCTCGTTGATGACCTTGGCGAAGCTCAGTCCCATGTGCATGGTCATGTTGCCCGTGTGATAGTCCTGAAACGAGAATCCGTCGGGCAGACAGCGCGGCGCCACCTGGACGAAGCGGTTGTAGTTCTCGCGTGTCATCATGACATCGACATCGTCGTCCCACGGCAGAAAACCCTTGTAGAGATGGGCACCGACAACGGTACCGCCGCACAGCGAATAGCTGATGTTGTGCTCACGGCAGATGCGGTCGATAATCTCCAGGATTTCCAGGCACTTCAGCTGCAATTCTCTCAACTCCGTATCCATAGTCACTAGATTTTTCTGCAAAAATAAGGAAAATATTTTGAACTATCAACATTTTTCCGTATTTTTGCAGAAAAGTTACCTAATAACAGCACCAGGCCATGTTATCACTCAGCATCATCGTTCCGCTCTACAATACCGAACCGTACATCCGTCCCTGTCTGGAGAGCCTCTACCGACAAGGGCTGGACGAGAATACATTCGAAGTGATTGTCGTCAACGACGGCTCGACAGACAAGAGCATGGAGAGGGTGAGCGAGCTGACGCGCCTGCACCCAAACCTCACGGTCATCGACCAGGAGAACCAGGGCATCTCCGTGGCCCGCAACAACGGCATGGCCAAGGCCACGGGCGAGTTCCTGCTCTTCATGGACTCCGACGACGTGCTCATAGACAACAGTCTGCCGCCGCTGCTGGAAACGGCCCGTAAGGCGCAGGCCGACATCACCGTGGCCCAGCTCATCAGGATGACCGACAAGGAGATAGCCGCCAACCGTCAGCAGGCCGAGGCGGACTTCACCGTCAAGGAGACCGACGGCCGCAGCCTGCTGCTCGCCTCGAGCCCCTACAAGTGTCAGGTGTGCCGCGTCATCTTCAAGACCGACTTCCTGAAGCGCAACAACCTCCTGTTCATCCCGGGCATCTGCTTCGAGGACGCCCCCTTCATGAACACCTGCTACGTCAAGGCCGGACGGTGCGTGGAGACGTCACACCTCTTCTATATTTACCGCACACGCGAGGGCTCGCTCTCAGCGAAGGGCGCCTTCAGCATGACGAAAGCCCACTCCTTCTGCATCGCCATCCTGAACGTGTGGCGACTGACCAGACACGAGGGACTGGACAGCCAGCAGCGGACGAAGCTCAACGACCTGGCCTTCGACTACTACAACAACCTGCTGATGCGCACGCTGTTCACCATCGACGGCATGGACAACAAGGTGCACGTGCTGAAGATGCTCAAGGCAGAGGCGCCCGAAATGCGCTTCACCAACGGCTGGAAACAGCGTCTCACCACCCTTCTCTACCGCCACCTGCCCGGACTCTACATGCGGCTGCTCGTGTGGCGCAAGGAACGCCTTTGGAAACTTAAGGACTGAAAGAGAGAAAACCATGATACCCAAGAAACTACACCTGTGCTGGCTCAGCGGCGATGCCTATCCCGCCAAGATTGCCCGATGCATTGACTCGTGGAAGCGCGTGCTGCCCGACTACGAGATTGTGCTGTGGGACACCCACCGCTTCGACCTCAGCCAGTCGCAATGGGTCCGCGAGGCCTTCGAGAAGAAGAAGTATGCCTTCGCCGCCGACTACATCCGCTTCTACGCACTCTACCACGAGGGCGGCATCTACCTGGACTCCGACGTCGAGGTGCTGAAGCCGTTCGACGACTTCCTGGACCTGCCCTACTTCGTAGGCGCCGAGAAGGCCGGCACACCCGAAGCCGCCATCATGGGCGCCGAGAAGGGGTGCGACTGGGTGAAGCAATGTCTGGACTACTACGACGGCCGCCCGTTCATCAAGGCCGACGGGTCGCTCGACATCCGCAAGCTGCCCGAGATCATGGACGAGCAGATACGCAAGCTGAAGCCCATCCGCACGCTGTCGCTCGAAGAGAGCCAGAACGTCAGGCAGCAGGACCTCACAAGCGAGGTGCTGGTGCTTAGCGACGCCTACTTCTCGCCCAAGGTGTTCGACTCGCGCGAGGTGGAGCTGACGCCCTACACCTACGCCATCCACCACTACCAGAACTCGTGGTTCTCGCCGAAGGCCAAGGCCTACTACCGTTTCCGCACACTACTCATCCGCCTGCTGGGCTACCAGCTGGTCCGCAAGGCCGAGTGCGTCCTCATGCCCTGGAAGTTCAAGAAATGAAGCGACTGAGCCTCATCATACCCGTCTACAACGTCGAGCAGTACATCCGTACGTGCCTGGAGAGCGTCTATCGCCAGGGACTGGACGACCGCACGTTTGAGGTCATCCTCGTCAACGACGGCACGCGCGACAACAGTTTTGGCGTGATTGCCGACATCGTGGCGGAGCACAGCAACATCGTCGTGGCGGAGCAGGAGAACCAGGGACTGTCGGCCGCCCGCAACACCGGCATGACGAGAGCCACAGGCGACTACGTGCTCTTCCTGGACTCCGACGACCTGCTGGTGGACGACAGTCTGGCCGCGTTGCTGGACGATGCCGCAGGCGAGCAGGCCGACCTGCTGATAGCCGGATTTGTGAAGATGACCGACGAGGACATCAGCGGTGGCAAGACGGTTGCGAACGAAGCCAGCCAGCGTGCCGTCAAGACCGGTTCGCAGGCGTTTACGGATGACCTGAACCCGCAGCAATGCTACGTCTGGCGCACCCTCTACCGCCGACAGTTCCTCGCGGACAACCACATCACCTTCATCCCCGGCATCTACTTTGAGGACGTGCCGTTTACTACCGAGTGCTATCTGAAGGCGGCGAAGTGCATCACCACCGACCGCATCTTCTACATCTACCGCCAACGGCCCGGCTCCATCGTCTCGGCCATCAACAAGCGCAAGGTGATGGACTTCCACCACGTCATGGCCCGTCTCTGGGAGATGCAGGACCTGCCGCTGACGGCTGCCGAACGGACAAAGCTCATGGAAACGCTCTTCACCACCTTCTCCATCGAGCTGTGGTACATCACCCACCACCAGACGCTGCTGGCCGAGCGACGTGAGATTGTGGCCGACCTGAAACAGCGGGTGCCCGACCTGCGCTTCACCAACGGACGGAAGCAACGGCTCGTGTCCTGGTGCTACCGCCACATGCCCCTCAGCTACATCAGACTACGTTCACTCATCTCATCGTAAAGCCATGCGTCCCATAGAATGTTTCAAGATACGACTGCTGACAGGCGACAGGCAGGACACCTGGAACGTCAGGACCCTCAGCACGCTACTGGAGAAGTCCTGCGAGCGCCATCCGCTGTCGCTCAACCCCGTGGTCATCGTTGCCGACCCCTTCCTGTTTGTTCATCAGGGGCGCCTGCACCTGTTCTATGAGGAGAAGCGCAACTACTCGGACGGCGTGCTGAGAATGACGGCCACCACGGACCTGAAGACGTGGACCAAGCCCGTCACCGTGCTCCAGGAGGCGTGCCACCTGTCCTACCCTTTCGTCTTTGACGACCAGGGCACCGTCTACATGATTCCCGAGACCAGCGACCTGGGCGACATCCGGCTCTACAAGGCCGACGACGACACGCTGCGCCACTTCAGCTTCTGCAGGACGCTCGTACACAAAGACGTCGTCGACACGGAGATAGGCTATGTCGACTCGTCCGTCTGGCAGAAGGACGGCACCTACTACCTGATGAGCTCCGTTGAGCGGCAACGAACGAACCACCTGCACCTGTTCACGGCCGACCACCTGGAAGGCCCCTACACGGAGCACCCGTGCTCGCCTGTCTGCGTCAGCAAGAAGTACGGACGCAACGGCGGTAGCCTGATAGAACACGACGGACTGCTGTACCGCGTGGCACAGGACTGCGAGGTCAGGTACGGCGACAACGTGCACCTCTTCCAAATAGACGAGATGACGCGCCACACGTACAAGGAACAGCTGGTGAAGGAGGGACTGATACCCACCGACCTCGTCTTCTACAAGCACGGGGGACACCAATACAACGTTGTGGACTTCGACGGACAGCGCATCGTAGCAACCGACGCCAAGGAGTATCACACCTATATGCCCTACCGTCTGCTACACAAGAGCTGGTTAGTGCTGCGCCAGTTCTTCAAATAGGGCTTTCCAGCGTGCCATCACCACATCGACCGTAAAGTGCTTCGACTGCTCAAGGGCTGCCGCAGACATACGCCGGCGCAGGTCGTCGTCCTCTATCAGAAGCATCAGTTTTTCCGCCAACCGACTGACATCGCCTTCAGGAACCAGGAAACCGTTCTCGCCGTCAACAATGACGGCAGCAGGTCCGAAGGGACAGTCGAAAGCCACACAAGGCAAACCTACCTGCATGGCCTCGAGAAGAACCAGCGGAAACCCTTCGAAGTGGGAGGTCGCCACGAAAAGCGTACTCTTCTCATACTCCTTATTGATGGTTGGCGTAGCGGGGTGAATGGTCATGTTCTGTTGCAGTCCAAGACGCGCCTGCTGCTGCTTCAGCTCCTGCTCCAAGGTGCCGACGCCAAAGATATCGAGGTGCCAGTCGGGATACATTTCAACAACCTGTTTCCACGCATCAATCAGACGGTCGTAGCCCTTCACCCACTCCAGACGTCCCACGGCAATAACACGCTTGGCGCAGCCGTCGCTGACATGCTCGACAGGCATCACGGTGAAGTTCGGGATAATCTCCACTCTTCTTGCTCTCCCCCACTCCTTGGCGTCGCCTGGCGTGAGCGTCACCACGACGTCGGCCTGCGTCTCCACCTTATTAAAATACCAATTTCGGTAATGCTTCATGTAAAGACTGGACAGACGGCCACGACTCAACCCGTAGTCGGACAGCGTGAAGGGACGCGGCTCGTGTACCTCGATGAGCTTCTTGGCGCGGCAGGGAACGGCTGTGACCACGTCGGCCTCGAAATAGCTGACGCCAATCAGGATGTCGGGATCTATCGTCTGAACCGTCTTAGTCAACTCCCGACGAAGCTGACGCTTGAGGCGTTGTTTCACCAGCAGACGATAGGGGTAGCGGTACTGATACTGGGAATAGAAAGGTACCCCGAGCTTGTATTGGCTGACCTGCTCGGGAACGGGGTACGCATTGGGAGTCTCGTCGTCCTGATAACAGGCAATGATGGAGACGTCGTAGCCGAAACGGGTGGCCAGATACTCCATCTTGTTAATGATGATGCGTTCTGCCCCACCCTTGCTGGCCAGGGAGTCAATCACATAAACTATCTTCATACGCCTGTCTGATTAATGAGTTGACGATACTGTCGGATGACCTCTTCCATCTGAATCTTCCACGACAGGTGCTCAACGGTCTGGCGGATGGACTCGGGACGGAAATGGTGCTGGTCCATGAAGTCGAGAATCGTGCCGATGCCAACAGGACGCTCGTCGGCAGGTACCTTCAGCACGTAGGGCTGGTGGTCGAAGTCGCTGTCGCACTCGGAATAGACGAAGGGGATGCCGCGCGAGGCATACTCGCGGTTCTTCAGCGTCTTGATTGTCGTGATGCCACAGCGGTGGCGGGCCAGACTGCCCACGGCAAAGGCACATTGCTCGAAGACGCGGTCGAGGTCGTCGCCAAAGAGCTTGCCATGAAAGAGCACATAGTCGTGAAGACCGTATTTCTCGATGATGGGAGCAAAGCCGGGACCCATGCTGGTGCCGTACATCTCAGAGTCATAGACGCTGCCCACGATATGGAAATAGACGGGACGCCGCTCCATGCCGCCCTGCTGCAGATAGCGGCCCATGCCCTCGAGCAGGCGGTCGAACCCGTGCCAGGGATGCACCTCGGCCACACCAATGAGGTGTACCTCGTGCGAAGCGTCAACCACTTGGTGCAAGGGGATGGCCTCGAGATCGACGCCGTTGCTGATGCGGATGGTGCGCTGGCCAAAGATGCGCGTCTCGTCGGAGAAGGTCACGACGGCCGTGTTCTGGGCCGCCAGACTGCGGCGGAAACACTTATCGACAAGGAGGCGGAAACGGTGGATGAAGGGCATATCGGAGAACTCACGGTCGTAGGGATAGGTGGGTATCTCCATGACGCTGTGGATGCCGGCCTCGCGCAGCTGACGGAAGAAGCGCACCAGCCAGGGCGAGGCGTTCATGTAGCTGCGGACATAGACCAGCTCGATGCCGTTCTGCACACAGTAGTCGCGGACAGCTCCCCAGCCGAAACGCTGACGCAGGGAGCCCATCCACCCCGGGCCGTAGTTGGCCAGCACCTCGTCATCGACAAAGCGGCAATGGCAACCTTCCTTGTCTGTCTGATAGCAACAGAGATGCACCTCATGACCGTTCTGTCTGAGTCCCTTCACCTGTGCAAACATCTTCTTCGTGATGCCACTCGAGGTATTAAAACCGTGATAGGTCAGGAATAGTATCTTCATGGGGAGGTCTTCAATTATTTTTGCAAATGTAGGCAAAATATTTGGAACAATCAAAGATTTTGTGTATTTTTGCATCAATGAAGAAGAAAATCTGTTTCCTAACGGACTCCATCTTCTCAATCGGAGGTGTGCAAAGGGTGACGGCTGTCATTGCCAAAGCCCTTGCAGCAGACCATCATGTGACCATCATCACGCAGGACGAGCCGGCGAAGAAGGACACCTCGCTCTATGACCTGCATGAGGCCGACATCAGCTACCGCTTTTTCCACTTCCACAAAGCGCCGAGACTGAAGAACCTCTGCTGCCGAGGCTACAGCTATCTCTATCGTACGCTCCTCTACCGCATCGGCGGAGGGCACGACTGGTTCCTGCAACGCTGGGCATCGGAGGCATACGCCCACAGCTCGTTTCCTGCCAACCAAAGGGCGACGTTGACGGAGCTGCTGAGGGAAGACGGCTACGATGTGGTCGTCGGCGTACACGCCCCGATGGCGGCACGGCTGGCGACGGTCAGGAAGCAGTTTCCAGACACGATGTTCTTGGGCTGGATACACAACTCGTTCGAGGCGCTCTTCGGCAGCGGCTCACTCTATCTGGGACCTGACCGTCTTCGCCACTACCTCTACCAGCTGCGGCAGCTGGACGAGACCATCGTATTGTGCCAGTATGATGCCAACGTCTATCGCCGGCATGACAGCCAACTGACACCTCGCGTCATCTACAACCCCCTGACGCTCGTACCAGGAGCCGTCTCCAAAGGACAGTCGAAGCAGTTTCTGGCTGTGGGACGATTCTCGCCCAAGCACAAGGGGTTCGACCTGCTGATAGACGCCTTCCGCCTGTTCTGCCGACACGACAGCGACTGGACGCTCCACATCGTCGGCGAGGGGCCCGAGGAGGCGCTCTACCGCGAAAAGATTGCGGCATACGGACTGGAGGAGCGCATACAGTTGCATCCCTTCACCGCCAACGTCCAACAGTACTACTCCGCCGCCCAGGTCTATGTGCTCAGCTCGCGCTGGGAGGGTTTTGGTCTGGTGCTGGTTGAGGCGATGGCCCACGGGCTGCCTGTCGTCTCGTCCGACCTGCCGACGAGCCGGGAAATCATGGGCGACTTCGGACTCTACTTCCCCGTCGGCGATGTCGAGGCGATGGCCCAGCGGCTCTACGACGCCACCCGTCTTGACTGGCAGGCGAAGGCGGAGCAGGCCCAAAGGATTGCAGCACAGTTTCATATTGACAATATCATCAAGCAATGGCAACAGATTATCACGAAGGCATCAGACAACGGCTGAAAAACAACCCGCAACTGAAACGATGGTTGGACTATCTGATCATGAACCAGCGCGACGCGCGGCCACGCTGGTACGTCCGCCTGCTGGCACCACTCTACCAGCACAGAGGACGGGGTTCGAAAATCTATGCCAGCGTCCGCATGGACACGCCGCCATACCGCCAGTTTTCAATAGGTAGGCAGAGCGTCATTGAGTCGTTCAGCTGTGTCAACAACGCGGTGGGCGACGTGGTGATTGGTGACCACACGCGGATTGGTCTGCACAACACAATCATCGGTCCTGTGGCTATCGGCAGTCATGTAAACCTGGCACAAGGAGTGGTGGTTACGGCCTTAAACCACAACTTTGCAGAAAACGACAAACCCATTGATCAGCAGGGCGTTTCAGTAAGCCAGGTTACCATCGAAGACGACTGCTGGATAGGTGCGAACGCCACCATACTGCCTGGCGTCACCATTGGCAGCCACTCGGTCGTTGCCGCAGGTGCCGTCGTCACAAACAACGTGCCGCCCCACTCGCTCGTGGGTGGTGTCCCAGCCAAAATCATTAAGCAGATATAGACCATGAGGATAGGTATCGAAGCCCAGAGAATCTTCCGCAAGAACAAGCACGGCATGGACTATGTCGTGCTGCAGGAAATCAAGCAACTGCAGCTGATAGACACAGAGAACGAGTACTTTGTGTTCGTCGCACCAGGCGAGGACCGCTGTCTGCAGGACTCGTCCAACGTCCATATCGTTGAGGTGGGCGGCGGCTTCTACCCGCTCTGGGAGCAATACACCTTGCCACGTATCGTCAGACGCTACCGTCTCGACCTGCTGCATTGTACCAGCAACACGGCGCCGCTCGTGGGCAGCACGCCGCTCGTCCTAACCCTGCACGACATCATCTTCCTGGAGCCGCGGGACAAGCGGAACAAGTCGCTCTACCAGAACATGGGATGGCTGTACCGCCGGCTGGTGGTGCCGAGAATACTTAAGAAGTGCAGGCGCATCATCACCGTCTCCGACTTCGAAAGAAAGAACATCGTCGGCAAGCTGCATCTGCCGGAAGAACAGGTGACGATGATCTACAACGGCTATAACGACTGGTTCCGCCCGACGGAGGACGCCCAGGACATCTACAGAAAATACATCGACGAGAAAGGCTACTTTTTCTTCCTCGGCAATACCGATCCCAAGAAGAACACGGAGCGCACGCTGACGGCTTACTCCGAATACCTGAAGCAATCGGACGTGAAGCGACGGCTGCTCATGGCCGACCTCGACCGTCAGTATCTGGAGGACATCATCACGCGCAACCACCTGGACAACATCCGCGACAAGATAGTCATGCCCGGCTATATCGTTAATAGCGACCTGCCGTACATCTACAACGGCGCCTTCGCCTTCCTATACACCTCGCTCAGAGAGAGCTTCGGAATACCGCTACTGGAGGCGATGGCCTGCGGCACGCCCGTCATCACGTCAAACACCTCGTCGATGCCAGAGATTGGCGGCAAGGAAGCCATCCTCGTCAATCCCGAACGGACGGAGGACATCACCGCCATGATGCTGAAGCTGGAGCGCGACCCAGCGTTCTACCAGCAACAGCAGGCATACGGACCAGAACGTGCCCGACTGTTCTCGTGGCGCCAGACGGCGGAACAGCTGCTGAAACTCTATCACGAAGTCTGTCACACATAGATTATGAAGTCTGTCACACATGAACCATCGAGTCTGTCACAC
>CAZLPO010000059.1:0-1343 GCA_964561385.1 uncultured Prevotella sp. | reverse complement strand
AGTCTGTCACACATGAACCATCGAGTCTGTCACACTAAGAATATGAAGAAATTCCTTTTTTGTCTTGCAACCGCCAGTTTGCTGCTGACGGCCTGCGGCAACCCGTCGGAAGACCATCGCGTCGTCGTGTGTGTGCCCGTCTATGGACAGAGCCTCGCGCTGGGCGAGGAGACAGAGCTCGTCACCAACCTCGACTCGCTGGGCACCCGCTATGACGGGCGTATCGTCACGGAACGGCTGGACCACGACTTCGGCTACTTCGACAACAACGCCCTGAAACAATGGGGGAAACGGCTCATAGGCTACAAGAAACACAGCTTCGAACTGTCGCTCTACGGCATGGCCGAGACGCTGGCCGCACAGACGGGTAGCGACACCCTGATATGCATCTTCCCTGGCGGACAGGGAGCAACGGCCATTGCACAGCTGAGCAAGGGCACCACGCCCTATGAACGCTTCATCGAGAACATCAAGACGGCAGCCGACAAGGCGCGTGAAAGGGGCTGGACCTTCATCATGCCTGCCGTTTGCTGGATGCAGGGAGAAAGTGACATCGAGGACTATCCCGACACGGACTACAAGCGACTGCTGGCGCAGTTTGCCGACGACCTGAACGCCGATGTGAAAACCATCACAGGGCAGATGGAAGATGTCAGGATAGTCTGTTACCAATCGAACAACGTGACGGGCGGCGAACGCTACCGCCAGGATGCCTACGACTGTGTGGAGAGCCGCGTGCCACAGGCACAGATGGAACTGGTGCGCGACGACCAGCGTTTCTGGGCCAGCGGACCTACCTATTATTATACGTTCGCACGCGAACGCATCCACATCGATGGCGATTGCCAGAACCGCCAAGGCCAACTGGCAGCCCGCTCGGTTCTTGATATCCTGCGGGGAGGCCCCAAACGTACCGGCCTCGTTCCCGTCCGCTTCCATGCTGACGGACAGCAGGTCGTCGTCCATTATCACGTGCCTGTTGCGCCGCTGCAGCTCGATACCATCAATGTCAGCAAGGCACCCCACTACGGCTTCAGCGTCGTCACCCCTGACGGCCGCGACATCCTGCAGGCTGTCAACGTGGTGGCCGACAGCGTCGTTCTCGGCTGCACAGAAAAAACAGACGGCTGCCGGGTGCGCTATGCCCTAAATGGTGAAAAGAAAAGAAGTGGAAGAAGAATAGGACCGCGCGGCAATCTGCGCGATGCACAGGGCGACCAACTGAAGGCGGTCGTCCGTTCAAAGGCCTACCCCATGCACAACTGGAGCTACCAGTACGACCAGCCGCTATAAATCAAAGAGGTTGAGCGACCAGCCGCTATAGTTCAAAGAGGTTGAGCGAC
>CAZLPO010000058.1:0-13421 GCA_964561385.1 uncultured Prevotella sp. | reverse complement strand
GCACATCCCGGCTCATGGGTGTGGGTGCAGTTGGAGAAACGGCAGTCCTTGGAGAACTGGAAAATCTCACGGAAATAGCTGGTGAGCTCCTCGGGTTCGATGTCGAACGTACCAAAACCCTTGATGCCCGGCGTGTCGATGAGGTACCCCTCACCTATCTCTATCATCTCGGAGAAGGTGGTGGTATGCTGCCCGGTGTTGTGGGCATCGGAGATTTCGGCGGTGCGGAGGTTGGCACCTGGCACAAGACGGTTGATAAGAGTCGACTTGCCGACGCCGCTGTTACCGCTGAGCAGGGTTATCTTACCTTCGAGCAGCGGCCGCAGCTCCTCGACACCATCGCCAGTCTCAGCAGATATCTGGCGACACTCATAGCCAATCGTCTCATAGAGATTGACCATTGCCTGCTGGTAGCGCAGGGCATCGTCGTCCAGCAGGTCGGTCTTGTTGAATACCAGCACGACAGGGACGCGATAAGCCTCGGCAGAGGCGAGGAAGCGGTCGATGAAGGTGGTGGAGGTCTGGGGACAGCTGACTGTGACAATCAGCAAGGCCTGATCGACGTTGGCCGCAATGATATGGCTCTGCTTCGACAGGTTGATGCTCTTGCGGATGATGTAGTTACGGCGGTCCTCGATGTCAGTGATAAATGACCCCGTCACCTCACCTCCCTGTGAGGGGGGAGAGGTAACAGTGACGCGGTCACCAACGGCTACGGGGTTGGTGCTGCGGATGCCCTTCAAACGGAAGTTACCCTTGATTTTACACTGAAGGAGCTGGCCATCGTCGGTAAGGACGGTGTACCAGCTTCCTGTGTTCTTAATGACAAGACCTTTCACTCTTCACTCTTCACTTTTCATTAGCGAAGCGCCTATACGGTCATGATTTCCTTGTTCTTGGCCTCAATGAGCTCCTCCAACTTCTTAATGTACTTGTCATGAATTTTCTGGAGTTCAAGCTCGGCATCCTTCTCGTTGTCCTCAGAGAGACCGTCCTTGATGGCCTTCTTCAGTTTCTCCTTGATGTCGCTACGCACGTTGCGCACCTCAACCTTGGCTTTCTCGGCAATCTTGTTGCACTGCTTCACCAGGTCACGACGACGCTCCTCGGTAGGAATGGGAATGTTAAGACGGATGATCTCACCGTTGTTCTCAGGAGTGATGCCCACATCGGAGTCCATGATGGCCTTCTCGATGTTACGGATCTCCTTCTTGTCCCACGGCCGGATAGCGATGGTACGCGGATCGGGCACGCTGACATTTGCCACCTGGTTCAGGGGTACCTTCGAGCCGTAGCTGTCAACCCTGACACCATCGAGAATGGCGACATTGGCACGTCCTGCACGGATGCGGTTCAGCTCCTCTTCAAGGAACATGGCAGCCATCTCCATTCTCTCTTCACTTTTTTTCAAAGTCTCTTTTACGTCAATCATATCTTTCAGGTTTTAAGTTTTCTGCCCCACAAAGTTATAGGTTTTCCTTGAAACGGCCAAGGGTTTTACGTTTTTTTCGCAAAATATTTTGGCAATTGATTGTTTTTCCCTATCTTTGTAGGCAGAAAAACTGACCTTGAAGACATGACGACGTTGTTTGACACGGTACACCTGCTGGCCTACGTCGTGGCTTTTCTTTTGATTGCCACATTCGTCCTGGCCTTCTTCATCAGTGTCATTTATTATAGGGAGAAAGACACCTCACGTCATGCCTTGACACAGAACGCCCAGCTGGCCGCGGTGATGCGGAGCTGCAACATTCGCATCTGGACTGTCCGTCCCAAGAAACAACGGGAAGCACGCTACATCCTGTTGTCCGAAACGGGAACGGTGGCAGGAGACTACAGTCCCTTGGACTTCTCAAACCTCTATAAACACGAGGACTTTGACAAGATGCGACAGCTGATTCAAACAATCCTAAAGGGAGAAAGAGAGGAGGCGAGCTGTCGGATGCGCAGCTGTAAGCAGGCTGACGGTGAGCGCCGCACGTACGATGTGAACATATGCATCCTGGACCGGGACTTCAGGGGCATGCCGACAGCGGTCGTCGGACTTCAGCGCGACATCACCGACGACCTGCGCAGCGAGCGGGAGGTGAGCCGGCTGCTGACGTTCTACCAGACAATCTTCGACTCGTCCATTATCGACATGATGTACTACGACAAGGACGGCATCCTGCGCGACATCAACAACAAGGCCTGTGAAACCTTCGGCATCAAGGACCGCAACGCACTGCTTGCCAAGGGCTACAACCTGAAGGACATACCGGCATACAAGGATCTGGACATCCATAACAAGGACGGCTACCGCATGTCGTCGATTACCGACATCGGCAAGGTGCGGCGGGACGGCAAGGGCGTGGTCAAGGAAATCACGAATAACGGACTGATCTATTACGACACGATTGCCTGTCCAATCCTCAGGGCAAACGGTGAGGTCAGCGGTGTCTATACGGCTGGCCGTTCCGTTAACGAGTTCGTGGAGTCCTACCACCGCCAGAAGGAGAGCACCAAGCAGCTGCAGGAGGCCACGAAGCATATCCAGGACTACATCAACAACATCAACTATGCCTTGCAGGTCAGTCAGGTTCGTCTGATGAACTACAAGCCCGACACCCACGAGCTGGAGATACGCAGCGACCTGAAGCTTCCGCAATACGAGCTGACACAACTGCGCTGTATCGAGATGGTGAGTCCGGAGCACCGTCCCCGCGTCGCGAGTGCGATGCGCAAGATGGACCGCCGCAGCAACACACGCATCGACCTGACCGTGCGCACAGTGCTGCACGACGACAAAGGGCGCGACATCTGGTTCTCGTTCAGCGTCATCCCGATGCTGAAGGCCGACGGCACCGTGAGCCACTATTTCGGTATGTGCCGCAATGAGACGGAGATGAAGGAGACCGAACAGCTGCTGATGGCGGAGACAAAGAAAGCCAAGGAGGCAGAACTGGTGAAAGAGTCGTTCCTGCAGAACATGAGCTACGAGATACGTACACCGCTGAACGCCGTACTGGGTTTTGCCGAGCTGTTCAATGCCCCCCATAACCCGGAAGACGAACAGGTGTTCGTGGAGTATATCAAAGAGAACTCCAACCAGCTGCTGGAGCTCGTGAACGACATCCTCTTCATCTCACGACTGGATGCGCACATGATTGAAATCAAGCGCCAGCCCATCGACTTCGCCCAGTTCTTTGAGGGGTGTTGTCGCATGGGGTGGAGCCAGCTGGCACCTGAGGTCAAATGCCATATTGAGAATCCATACGCCCATCTCATCGTCGATGTGGACGAGACAAACTTGCAGTCGGTCATCCAGAAGCTGTGCCAACACGCAGCCGTCCATACCCACAGCGGCTACATCAAGGCCAAGTACGAATACCGGCACGGCATGCTGACCATCAGCATCGAGGACACCGGCGAGGGCATCTCCAAGGAGCTGCTGCCGACAGCCTTCGACCGCTTTGCCAAGAACGAGCAGGGCGTCTATACCGGCACGGGCCTTGTGCTGCCCATCATCAAGGAGCTGACCGAGCAGATGGGAGGCTTCATTGACCTCCAGTCAGAAAAGGGCAAGGGCAGTACCATGTGGATCAGCATCCCATGCACGGCCACTGAGATCGTAAAGAAAGAGATATGAACACATTAGTCCTCATCCTCACAGGGCTCGTGGCAGGGCTCTTCAGCCTGTCCGTCATTGTGGCCGTCATCGTCGGCATGCGCGTCAGGCGCAAGTCGAGACGGGTCGCCAATGTCAGTCGCATCATGGAGCACGCCCTACAGTTCGAACACATCGGCGTGCTGAGGTTCCAGATGAGCCGAGAACTGGTGACCAACATCTACGGCCACACCCTACCCGATGAGGGCATCACCACAAAACAATACATCGACACCGTACACCCCGACGACCGTCACCGCTTCTCACGGTTCCTCACCGAACTCAGTCTGGGACAGAAGTCCACCGATGAATGCAGCTACCGATTCAACGTAGCCCAACCCGGAGATGAACCGCAATGGGTCTATCTGCACAACAGTGCCGTTACTGAAGGACGTATGCTGCCGCGTGACATCGTCTGCACCCTACGCGACGTGACGGACATGCAGATGGAGCAGCAACAGGAGAGCGACCTCGCCCTGCGCTACCAGTCTATCTTCCGCCGCTCCGTCGTGGGACTGGCCATCTACGACGCCAAGGGTATGATGATGGCCGCCAACGACAACCTGCGCGAGCTGTTCAACCTGGAAGGCGATCACGACCCCTACTACTATAACGTCAGTCTGTTCAGCCGACAGCCTTTCCGCGACCTCGTTGATACCGACGAAGTGACGGAACTGCACTTCTGCAGCCGCTTCGTGCTGCCGGAACGTGGCATCAACAAGTATATGGAGCTGCAGCTGCACCCCATACGCGATGACGTAGGCACCATACAGAACTACTCACTGGCCGCACGCGACGTCACCGAGGAGCGTAAGTTCTACCTGAAGAACCGGCAGAACAACCGACAGATTATCAAGGCCAACGAGGCCATACAGCAATATGAGACTGAGTTGCAGTACCTGATGGAGAAGTGCGACATGCGCGTGTGGAAGGCCTCGTTCCGCGACCAGGAGGTTGTCATCTACAAGCAGCTCAGCCAGTACGAGCGCAAGATGACCTTGGCCGAGTGCCAGGAGTTCTTTGTCGATAATGCCGAGGCCGCCGCTTATAAGTTCACCCACCCCGAAGAGGTGTTCAGCCAGCCTGTCACCTTCATCCGCCGTATGCGTTCCATCTTCCACGACACCGATGAGCTGGTATGGGACGCCATCGACAGCATCCCCATCTTCAGCAAGGACGGACATCTGGAAGGCTGTTTCGGTACCATCCGCAACATTACGCCCCTGATGAAGGCCCAGGAGATGCTGAAAGAAGAGACCAAGCGGGCCAACGACTCGGCACGCCTGAAGACCGTGTTCATGGCCAACATGACCCATGAGATACGCACGCCGTTGAACTCCATCGTCGGTTTCAGTGACTTGCTGCCCATGATCGATGATCCAGAACAGAAGCAGGAGATGATTCGCGTCATCATGAACAACTGCGACATGCTGCTACGGCTCATCAACGACATCCTGGAAATATCAACGATGGACAAGAGCGCCATCATCATCACACCCGAGGAGGTGGACTTCGCCCAGACATTCAACGACCTGTGCGAGTCGCTCAGGCAGCGTGTGCAGGAGCCTGCCGTGTCGTTCTTGACAGACAACCCCTACACCACCCTTATCATCAATGTCGACCCGCGACGCATCCAACAGGTCATCACCAACTTCGTCACCAACGCCGTCAAGTACACGCATGAGGGACACATCAAGGTGGGCTACCGCGTTGAGGACAATGCGCTCTATTTATACTGCGAAGACACGGGAGCCGGTATTCCCAAGGAGAAGCAGGCATCGGTATTCGAGCGTTTCGTCAAACTGAACGACTACGTCCAAGGCACAGGCCTGGGACTGAGCATCTGCAAGGCCATCGCAGAACGCTGTAACGGCGAGATAGGTGTCATCAGCGAGGGCGAAGGTCACGGTTCCACCTTCTGGCTCCGCATACCTGTTGTCATTAAGAAGAAGGAGGAGGCATTATGACCGTCGTGACCATTCTCATCGTCGTGCTGATACCCTTGCTGGTCTTCGCCAGGATTTATCAACTGAGAATCCGGCGGGCCAAAAAGGCTATCAGCCAGTGCGAGGCAGAGCTGTCAAGGACCCTGCAGCGCGGACAGATGCAGATGTGGTCATACGACGTTACAACAGGCACCTATCAATGGATGGACGAACTACAGGGGCGCTTCGTCAGACTGATGCCCAAGGAGTTCTCCGCACACTACTCTGCCAATGCCATTCAACACATCATTCAAGCCATCCAACAGCTGATACGCGGCACGGTGAAGGCGAAGACGCTCCGACTGGGCCGGACCATGAAAGACGGAAGCAAGCGCTACTTCGCACTCGACCTGTCTGTATTGCGGCGCGACAGTCACGGCGATGCAGCCATCATCATCGCCTTCCAAAACGATATTACCGACTACTACCTGCGCGAAGACCGTGACAAGGAACTGCGCATGCGCTACCAGTCCATCTTCAACAACGCCATGGTCGACATGGTTTACTACGATTCGCAGGGACGCGTCACCGAGATGAACGAGCGCGCCTGTCAGACATTCGGCATCGATCTCGAGACGGCCAAGCAACAAGGCATTAGCATCGAGAAGACCATCAACGAAAAGGACTTTGACTACCGACATTTCGAGACGTTCCACGCCACACAGATACGTCCATCGACCATCGCCAAGCAGAAGGTGCTCTCCAAGAGACTGCAGGGAAAGATGTGCTATGAACTGCAGGTGACACCTCTCTATGATACCCGTCACCGCATGCTCTGTGCCTATGGCTCCGGCCTCAACGTCACCGAGGTGGCCGACACCTATAACAAGATGCGCGAGGTCATCATCGAGGAGCGCCGCGCCAACACCGCCCTGTCCGACTACATCCGCAACACTGACTATGCCATGAAGACAGGCGGCATCCGCATCGTGGAGTATTCTCGGAAAGAGCGCGTGTTTACCATCTACAGCGAGATCAACCATGTACAGAAGACGCTGTCGGCAGAGCGTGCCCTGCGCCTTGTCGACAACCAGTCTGCCAAGATAGCCAGCCACTTCATTGAGCAGATGGACAACGGATCAGCAAGACCCTTCGACTGTCGCCTCAAGACCCTTCTCACGCTGAAGGACGGCAATCCTGTATTCCTGCACCTGCATTTCATCCCCGTGTTCAACGGCGAGCAGCAGACAGACAAGTATTTTGGTATGCTGCGCGACATCAGTGAACTGAAGGCCAGTGAGCGCCAGCTGACCAAGGAGACCATCCGCGCCCGCCGTGAGGAACTGGCCAAGAACACGTTTATGCGTAACATGAGCTACGAGATACGTACACCGCTGAACTCTGTCGTCGGCTTCGCAGAGTTGTTCCAACAGGAGCACGACCCAGAGGACGAGACGGTCTATACACGCGAAATCAAGGATAATGCCACCCGCCTGATGGAGCTCATCAACAACATCCTGTTCCTCTCACGCCTCGATGCCAAGATGATTGACAGCGTCAAGCAGAGCGTTGACCTCACCGCCGTCATCGACGGATGGTGTGAGGCCGGATGGGGGGAATACCGGCAGGAGGGTGTCCGCTACTACGTCGACCACACCTTCAACCGGCTCGTGGCCGACATTGACACCATTAACCTCAGCATCGTCATCGCCCACCTGTGCAGTAACACAGCGCGTAACACGTTCAAAGGCTTCGTCCGAGCACGTTATGACTATGTGGACGGACAGCTCGTCATCCAGGTAGAGAATACAGGCCGGGGACTGGCACCAGAGATTACGAAGAACATCTTCGAGCGCTTCGGCTCAGGCATGCAGACCAACACTGGACTGTCACTGCCCGTCTGTCAGGGCATCATGGATCTGCTTGGCGGTAACATCACGATGGAGTCGACCCTGGGAAAGGGCTCACGACTGACGGTGACCCTGCCCTGCGAGGTCAGTGAGATAGAGAGAAAGGAGGAAACGGCATGAGGAAGATCATCGACTGGATACTCGAAAAGGTCTTCCACAGAAGCCTGCGCCTGACGTTCAAGACCCTCGACGACGACAAGGCCATCCTTGAGCGTGCAAAGACGTTGTGCGAGGATTATGCCACCCGCCGGCAGATACGCATCAGCACTGACGGTGAGCTCGGCACGAAGTTCCGGAAGCTCTTCGACAACAGCCTCGTCGCCATGTCATTCTACGATAAAGACGGCTACCTGCTCGACCTCAACGAACGGATGCGACAGCTTTGCGGTTTCGATGCTATCGGTGAGGAGTATTTCCGCAACACCCGTATCTTCGACGCCCCCAGCTTCAAGGACGACCTCGACCCAAGCGGTCGAAGCATGTTCCATACTTGCCAGCACATGTACTTCCCGGAGCTCAACATCGACCGCTATCTGGAGGTACGCGTCCTACCCATCTTCGATGAACGGAAACAGCTGAAGTACTTCATCGTCACCACGCGCAACATCACAGGCGAGCGTATCAACAACCTTGAGCAAAAACGCAAGGAGATGGAGCTCAAGCAGGTGGGAGCCATCGTCAGCAACTACGAGAAGCAGCTGCAGTACCTGCTCAAGAACAGTAATATGTACGTGTGGAGTCTTGATTTCAGCACACGGCAGATGGCCTTCACACGCAGCCTCAGCCGACAGGACTATACCGAGAGCATCGACGAATACATCGAGAGTCTCTATGAGCAGGATCGCGAGAAGGCCATCAATACGTTCAAGGCCATGCGAGAGAACCCGCAGCCCCTGAACATCGTCAACCATTTCCAGTACACGCCAGCCAGCAAGGAGCCACAGTGGCTGGCCATCACGGGCATGCCACTCTTCGATGCCAACGGACAGCTGACAGGCTATTTCGGCATCCTGCGTCACGTCGATGACATGATGACCATCCAGGAACAGCTGCGCAAGGAACAGCTACGCGCCGAGGCATCGGGCATCATGAAGAGTGCCTTCCTTGCCAATATGACGCATGAGATACGCACACCGCTGAACGCCATCGTCGGTTTCAGCGACCTGCTACAAGTGGTCGATGAGCCTGCTGAACGACAGGAGTTCATCCGTATCATTCGCAACAACTGTGACATGCTGCTACGTCTCATCAACGACATCCTGGAAGCATCCGACATGGGACAGGCACTGGCCATCGAGCCTGCCGACATCGACTTCTCACAGGCTTTCGATGATATCTGCCAGACCGTCGCCCAGCGTGTGCAGGAGCCAGGTGTCGAGTTCATCAAGGAGAACCCCTACCCCACCTTGCCCGTCCATCTCGACAAGGGGCGCATCCAGCAGGTCATCACCAACTTCGTTACCAACGCCGTCAAGTACACGCACGAGGGACACATCAAGGTGGGCTACCGCGTAGAGGAGGCATCGTCCAAGACCTCTCTCTATGTCTACTGTGAGGACACCGGTGCCGGCATTCCCAAGAACAAGCAGGCATCGGTCTTCGAACGCTTTGTCAAACTCAACGATACAGTACAGGGAACAGGCCTCGGCCTCAGCATCTGCAAGTCCATCATCGAACGCTGCGGCGGCGAGATAGGCGTCACCAGCGAAGGTGAAGGCCACGGCTCCACTTTCTGGTTCCGGCTACCCCTGGCTCCATCTAACATGAACTAACTTCATTAGCTATGCAAACCAGTAAATACATGCTCGCCAGCGAGCGCGACTCCCTTTGGGGACTCACCGTCACCACCATCGGCTACGAAGAGATAGCCCCCGGCGACGAATATCCGACACACGGCCATGCCGACGGTTACTACTTCGACCTCCAGCGCGGCCGCGAACTCAATGAATACCAACTGCTCTACCTCACCGAGGGCGAAGGTGAGTTCCATAGCGCCACCGTGTCCAGCGCACGGCTGCGTGAGGGCGACCTCTTCCTGCTGTTCCCTGGTGAGTGGCACTCCTACCACCCCCACCCACGGAAAGGATGGAAGAGCTACTGGATAGGCTTCAAGGGACGTAACATGGACGACCGCGTGCGGGCTGGATTCCTTTCGCCCACCAAGCCCATCTATCATGTCGGCTTCTCCGATGGCATCGTCAGGCTCTACAAGCAGGCCTTCGACACGGCCAAAGCCGAGGCCGCCTACTCACAGCAACTGCTGGCAGGTATCGTCAACCACCTCATCGGCATGATGTACTCACTGGAACGTAACATCGAACTGGGACGTAACCAGGGACATGTCGACATGATCAACCGTGCCCGACTACGCATCCGCGAATCGCTTGAGGCTCCACTCACCATCCAGCAGGTGGCCGAGGATCTGGGCGTCAGCTATTCCAACTTCCGTAAACTCTTCAAGGAGCACACCGGCATCTCGCCCGCCATCTACCAGCAGGATCTGCGCCTGCAGCGTGCCAAGGAGCTGCTGTCCACCACCGGACTCAGCATCAAGGAGATTGCCTACCGGCTGAACTTCGAGTCGCCCGACTACTTCTCGGCCAAGTTCAAGGCCAAGACGGGCCGCCGCCCCAGCGAGCTCCGAGACGACCGATAAGTGAGAACAGACCTGATGGTCAAGAACCATTGAACCCCGAAAGCACCATGACGGACTTTCGGGGTTCAATGTGTAAAAGATGTCGGCTTAGAACAGGAACGTCTTCTCGGCCCAGTAGCAGACGATACCGGCCAGATAGCCCACAAAGGCAATCCATGTGATCTTCTTCATGTACCAGCCGAAGGTGATCTTCTCCAGACCCATGACCACCACACCGGCGGCCGATCCGATGATGAGCATCGAGCCACCCACACCGGCACAGTAGGCCAGCAGCTGCCAGAAGATGCCATCTATAGCCATATCGCCAGCAGCCTGGACAGGATACATACCCATACAGCCTGCCACGAGGGGCACATTGTCGACTATCGACGAGAGCACACCGATGATACCAGTCACCAGATAGTGGTTACCCTCAAAGGCCACGTCAAGTCCCTGTCCCAGCATGGTGAGCACACCAATGGTCTCCAGACAGGCCACAGCCATCAGGATGCCGAGGAAGAAGAGAATGGTGTCCATGTCAATGCGCGACAGCATTTTAGACACGCGCTTCTGTGTGCTGGTGTTATTGGCTGTGTCCTCACTCTCCTGGTGGATGCGGTTATAGAAGACTTCCGTCACCGTCCACAGCACACCGAGCACCAAGAGGATACCGACGAACGGCGGCAGGTGGGTCAGTGTCTTGAAGATAGGCACAAAGATGAGACCGCCCACACCAAGGAAGAAGATGGTCTTGCGTTGGGCCGGCGACAGGGCATCGGACTCCTCAACCATTGCCGTCTCCTGCTGAATCACGAGGTTACCCTTCAGTGACAGCGACAGGATGACGGCGGGGATGACCATCGACACCAGCGACGGGATAAAAATCTCGGTGATGACACCGGCGGCCGTGATGACACCCTTGTTCCACAGCATGATGGTAGTGACGTCGCCAATGGGCGAGAAGGCCCCACCAGAGTTTGCAGCGATGACCACAAGGGCGGCATAGATGAGACGGTCTTTCTTGTCGTCTACCAGCTTGCGCAGAATCATAATCATCACAATGGAGGTCGTCAGGTTGTCCAGGATGGCCGACAGCACAAACGTCATGAAGGCGATGCGCCAGAGCAGGGCCCGCTTCGATTTGGTCTGCAGGGTGTCACGAACGAAGTTGAAACCGCCGTTCTGGTCGACCAGCTCCACAATGGTCATGGCGCCCAACAGGAAGAACAGCGTCGTCGATGTTGAGCCCAGATGGTGCTCAATCACTTCGCTGACCGCCGAGGCGATATGACTGCCGACGGCACCGGAAACATAACTGCCTGGATCGAACATGAAGAGCGTCCAGGTCACAACAAACATCAGCAATGCGATAGCTGACTTGTTTACTTTCGTCAGGCTTTCTATGGCTATGAAGAAATAACCGATACAGAAAACGATGACAATCATCAATGTTAATGTTGACATAAAAAACTATTGTTATTTTGTTTTAGAGTTCAGAAATCGTCGGCAAAGGTACACAAAAGTATGCGAACGACAAAGGGTAATCAAAAAAATAAGTGAGAATATCAAATTACGCTGCTACTCTCACGAAAATAATGCGTACCTTTGCAAACGATAGACGAAAAGCGTCATACCTACTACTAAAACATTATGAACACAAACAGTTATTTCTTCGCCGTTGATCTCGGCGCAACCAGTGGCCGCACCATTATCGGAAGCATCAAGGAAGGGAAAATCAGTCTGGAGGAGGTGACACGCTTCCCCAACAACCTGATTGAGCAGGGTGGACACTATTATTGGGACATCCATGCCCTGTACTTTGAAATCATTCGCGGTCTGCGCGAGGTGGCCAAGCGGGGACTGAACATCACCAGCATCGGCATTGACACGTGGGGTGTCGACTTCGTCTTCATCGGCGACGACGGTGCTATATTAAGGAATCCGCGCGCGTATCGCGATCCTATCACTTTCGATGCAATGGATGACTACCTGTGTCACGTCGTTCCCCGACGCGAAGTGTACGGCATCACGGGCATCCAGTTCATGAACTTCAACAGCATCTTCCAGCTCTACGCCATGAAGCGCGAGCAGAACAGCGCCCTGCGGTTTGCCCGCAAGATTCTCTTCGTGCCCGACGCCCTCTCGTGGATGCTCACCGGCAACGAGGTGTGCGAATACACGATTGCCTCTACTTCACAACTCCTCGACCCGCGCACAAAGCAGCTCGACGAGCGCCTGCTGGCCTCACTGGGACTGTCACGTTCGAAGTTCGGACGCATGGTACAGCCAGGAACGGTCATCGGAGTGCTCACCGACGAGGTGCAGCAGCTGACGGGACTGGGACAGGTGCCGGTCATCGCCGTAGCCGGTCATGACACAGGCTCGGCCGTAGCCGCCGTACCTGCCAAGGACGAGAAGTTTGCCTACCTGAGCAGCGGCACATGGAGCCTTATGGGCATCGAGACCAAGGATGCCATCATCAACGACCTTTCCTACGAGCGCAACTTCACCAACGAGGGCGGCATCGAGGGCACCACACGCTTCCTGAAGAATATCTGTGGCATGTGGCTCTATGAACGCTGCCGTCTGGAGTGGCCCGAAGAAGTACGCAAACTCAGCCACCCCGAGCTGCAGGGACAGGCCATGACCGTCGAACCCTTCCGAAGCCTTATCAACCCCGACGACCCGGCATTCGCCGCCCCGTCGTCCATGATTGGAGCCATCCAGAAGTACTGTCGCAGCACCAACCAGCCCGTGCCCGAGACACCGGCTGAGATCTGCCGCTGCATCTTCGACTCGCTGGCCCTGCGCTATCGTCAGGTCTTCTCCTGGCTGCAGGAGTTTGCTCCGTTCCGTCTCGATGTGCTTCACATCATCGGTGGCGGCTCGCTGAACAAGTATCTGAACCAGTTCACGGCCAACTCGACAGGTGCCACCGTACTGGCTGGTCCACAGGAGTGCACCGCCATCGGCAACATCATGATGCAGGCAAAGGCAGCCCGCGTCGTCAACGACATCTGGGAGATGCGTGCCATTATTGCTGCCTCAACAGACATGGTGAAGTACGAGCCGGAGGACAAGTCAGCGTGGGACAAGGCTTATCAGAAATATCTGAGCATTGTCTCGGAATAACGTCATATCGAAATAATGACATTACGTAATAACGAAATAACGCAACCCATAACAACTACATAAAACAAAAAACAAATGAAAGCAAATCTGATTGAACAGGCTTATGCCGTAGCCAAAGAGCGCTATGCAGCTATTGGCGTCGATACCGACGCAGTACTTGACCAGCTCCAGAA
>CAZLPO010000057.1:0-13429 GCA_964561385.1 uncultured Prevotella sp. | reverse complement strand
CGCTCGGAGCAGCGCGGCGCTGTGCGCCGCTAATGAATAATGAATAATGAATAGTGAATAATGAATAGTGAGGGACGATTTTAACATTTGAAATAAAACGGAAATAAACCGAAGAAATGCTTGGCTGGCATCAGTTTTTTTCGTACCTTTGCCATCAAATTTTGGAAATAACAGATGAGAAAGGTTGTGTGCATAGTCGTTTTGAGCCTCTCCGTGCTGCTGGCAGCGGCGCAGGAGAGCCAGACTGCGTACAACTTCCTGCGCCTGCCCGTCAGCGCCCACGTGGCGGCCCTTGGCGGCGAGAACATCACCATCGACGACGACGATGCCGCCCTCATGTTCCACAACCCGGCCCTGATGGGTAACGTGAGCGACCGCACCGTGAACCTGAACATGATGACCTACATGGAAGGAACGACGACTGCCAGCGCCACCTTTGTCAAGGCAGCCGGCGCGCGCGGAACGTGGGGCGTGAGCGGACGGTTCATGAGCTACGGCACGATGCGCGAGACGAACGCGTACGGCGAGCAGACGGGCGACTTCTCGGCGAAGGACATCTGTGTGGGCGGCTCCTTTGCCTACGCGCTGAGCAACCGTATCAGCGGCGGCATCACGGCGAAGGTGGTCACCAGCTACATAGGCCAGTACAACTCGCTGGCGATGGGTGTCGATCTGGGACTGAACTACTTTGACGCCGAACGCCAGTGGTCGGTATCGGCAGTGGCCCGCAATCTGGGCGGTCAGCTGAAGGCCTACGAGGACGACTTTGAGCGGATGCCGCTGGACCTGCAGATAGGTGTGACGAAGCGGCTGATAGGCTCCCCGCTGCGGCTGTCGGCTTCGCTGGTGAGGCTGAACGACTGGGAGTACGGTCTGGGCAAGCATCTGGTGATTGGTGCCGACCTGATTCTGTCGAGCCAGTTCTACGTGGCTGCAGGCTACAACGCCATGCGTGCGTCGGAGATGAAGATCAGCGAGGACGAGGGCAGCAGTGCCCACGGTGCTGGCCTGTCCATCGGCGGCGGCATGCAGCTGGAGCGTCTGAAGCTGCACGTGGCGTATGCGAAGTACCACGTCTCGGCGTCGTCGCTGGTGGTGAATGTGAGCTACAGCCTATAGGACTAATAGGACTAATAGGACCTATGGGACCTATGAGACCTATAAGACCTATGGGACCTATAAGACCTATAAGACCTATGAAACCAATATGATTATGAAGAAGATTACGATAGCTATTGACGGCCACAGCTCGTGCGGCAAGAGCACGATGGCCAAGGATTTGGCCCGCAAGGTGGGCTACATCTACGTTGACACGGGTGCCATGTACCGCAGTGTGACACTCTACGCCCTGCGCAACGGTATGTTCAATGATGACGGAAGCATCAAGACTGGCGAGCTGGAACAGGCCTTGAGCGACATCACCATCGAGCAGAAGCTGGTGGACGGGAAGACCACCACGTTTCTGAACGGCGAGAACGTGGAACGCGAGATACGCACGCTGGAGGTGAGCAACCACGTGAGCCCCATCGCTACTCTCGGCTTCGTGCGCGAGGCACTGGTGGCGCAGCAGCAGCGCATGGGCGAGACTGGCGGCATCGTGATGGACGGGCGCGACATCGGCACCGTGGTCTTCCCTCATGCCGAACTGAAGATTTTTGTGACTGCCTCGGCCCGCGTACGTGCGCAGCGCCGCTACGACGAGCTGCAACAGAAGGGTATGCCTGCCGACTTCGACGATATTCTGAAGAACGTGGAGGAGCGCGACTACATTGACTCGCACCGCGAGGTGTCGCCCCTGAGACAGGCCGACGACGCCCTGTTGCTCGACAACTCGGACATGACCATCGACGAGCAGAACGCGTGGCTCATGCAGCGCTTCGAAGAGGCTGTCAGCGCATAGCCGTCAGCGCATCGCGACATTGCTCCATGAGCCACTTAGGCGTGGAGGTGGCGCCACAGATGCCCACGGTCTCAACGCCCTGCAGCCATGATGGGTCAATCTCCTCAGGCCCCTCGACAAGATGGGTGTTGGGGTTGACACGCCGACACTCGTTGAACAGCACTTTACCATTGGAACTCTTGCGGCCGCAGACAAAGAGTATGAGGTCGTGGCGCGAGGCGAACTGCGAGATGTTGGGCATGCGGTTGGCCACGGAGCGGCAGATGGTGTCGAAGCTACGGAAGGTGGCCGTTGGGGCTATATGCTGCTGGATGTAGCTGATGATACGGTGGAACTCATCGAGCGACTTGGTGGTCTGACTGAACAGGAAGATGTCGTGCTGGAAGTCGAGGCGGCGCACATCGTCGAACTGCTCGATGACGACGGCACGGCCATCGGTCTGTCCCACCAGTCCCAGCACCTCAGCATGACCTTTCTTTCCGAAGATGACGATGGTGCCGCCAGCCTCGTACTGCGCCTTGATGCGCTTCTGCAGCTGGAGCACGACAGGACACGTGGCATCGATAATCTCGATGTTGTTGCGACGCGCCAGCTCATAGGTCTCAGGCGGCTCGCCGTGGGCCCGCAGCAGCACCTTGACATCGTGCAGGCGCGCCATCTCGTCGTGGTTGATGGTGATGAGTCCCATCTGGCGCAGACGCTCACACTCCATGCCGTTGTGGACGATGTCGCCCAAACAATAGAGCGTAGTGCCCTTGGCCAACTCTTCCTCGGCCTTCCTGATGGCTGTTGTCACGCCGAAGCAGAAGCCGCTGTCGTTGTCGATCTCGATTTTCATTGTTGTGATGGGTCTTATGGGACGAATGGGTCTTATGGGACTTATAGGACTTATAGGACCTATGGGACTTATGGGACCTATGGGTCTTATGGGACCTATAGGTTCTTGAAGTAAAGGTCGAGGAGATTCTGGGCGGCGACGAACGAGGTTTTTTGGCCAGCCAGGACTGCCTGCTCGGCCTCCTGCAGCTGCGATTGTATCACCTTATTGTTATAGAACGATGTCTTCAGGTGCTCGTTGATGCTCTCGTACATCCAGTACTTGGCCTGCTCGTTGCGGCGGTAGTCGAAGTAGCCATTGGCCTTCACGAAAGCGACGTACTCGTAGATCATGTCCCATATCTCCTTGACGCCTGTGCCGTAGAAGCCGCTGTAGCACAGCACCTTAGGCAGCCAGCCACTCTCGGGCATGGGGAAGAAGTGGAGGGCGTTGCGGAAGTTGGTGGCCGCCATCTGACAACGGTCCACATTGTCGCCGTCACACTTGTTGATGACGATGCCGTCAGAGATCTCCATGATGCCACGCTTGATGCCCTGCAGCTCGTCGCCCGTGCCCGCCACCTGGATGAGCAGGAAGAAGTCGACCATCGAGTGACAGGCCGTCTCGCTCTGTCCCACGCCTACGGTCTCGACGAATATCTTGTCGAAGCCAGCCGCCTCGCAGAGGATGATGGTCTCACGCGTCTTACGCGCCACACCCCCCAAGGAGCCAGCCGACGGACTGGGACGGATGAACGAGTCAGGATGAACGGCCAGCTTCTCCATGCGCGTCTTGTCGCCCAGGATACTGCCCTTGGTGCGCTCGCTCGAGGGGTCGATGGCGAGGACTGCCAGTTTGCCGCCCTTCTCCTTCAGAACATGGATGCCAAACTCGTCGATGGAGGTCGACTTGCCGGCACCAGGGACGCCGCTGATGCCCACGCGGACGCTATTGCCGCTATAGGGCAGGCAGCGGTTGATGACCTCCTGCGCCTTCGCCTGGTGGTCGGGGTTGACGCTCTCGATGAGCGTAACGGCCTGCGACAGGACGGTGACATCGCCCTTGACGATGCCCTCGACCATCTCGGCCACGGTCAGCTCGCGCCGACGAAAGCGGTTGCGCTTCAGATAGGGGTTGATGATGCTCTGGCCTGTGACGCCGCTGTTGACTTGCAGACCAGCATATTCGGGGTTGTTCTCTGGGTGTTCCATAATTGTTATTTTCGTGAGACGTGAGACAAGGTATGTTTTAACCGTGAGCCGTGGGTTATTTGGCGTTGACGGTGATGACCACCTTGGGACGACGCGGGTCGTTGGTAATCATGAGCACACGCGGGCGCGTGCGTGCCTTCTTCAATTCGGCAGCATAGGCCGTCATCTTCAGTTTTGTCGTCTCACCAGGAGCCAGCTGCCGTTGGCCCAGCGTCACCTTCAGTCCGCGGGTGAACATCTGGAGCGACGAGATGTCGAGCGTGGCCTGGCCAGGGTTATAGAGAATGATCTCGGCCGTCTTCTTCGCCTTGCCGCCGAAGCTGATGTCGAGGATGCTGTCGGAGATGGCGAGCTCAGGCAACGGCTTACCGTGCAGGTGCTTCAGGTCGGGCAGCAGCACGACGCTGACGCCCACCTCGGTCTTGCCCGTCACCTTCTCGCCCAGCTTCTGGGCCAGATAGACGCGCGTCTGTGTCAGTCCGTAGTCGCGAATCTTCTCAGAGTTCAGCGTCAGCGTGACCTTACCGCTACGGCCTGGAGCCAGACGCGACGGCGCCACCTCTGCCGACAGGTATGGCGGCAGGTGCTGTATGTTGGGTACCATCGTAGCCGTGCCGTTGTTCATGATGCGTATCACCTCTTGCGGCAGGTCTCCCTTGTTCACGTTGTCGAACTCCAGCTCGTTCTTGTCGGCCAGCAGTCCGTTGAAGTCGTATGGGTACGAGCCGCTGTAGTCCATCAGGTCCTCGAGCACCACACCCGTCATGGTGATGTAGAGCGGTTCCTGGGAGCCGTTGGAGATGATGGCCGCCTGCTTGTTGAAGTGGCCCAGCATACGGGCGTCGTACGTCATCTTGACTGTGAACTTGTCGCCAGCTCCAATCTCGCCCTTGGGGTATTCCACCGTCGTGCAGCTGCAGTCGGGTATGACCTCGCTGATGACGAGCTTGCGCATGCTCTTGTTGCGCATCTCGAAGGTGGCCGTCACAGGCACCTCGTAGCCCGTGCGGCCAATGTCAATCAGGTCCTTGGTGACAGCCAGGCGCTGGGCCTGTGCTTCGCTGATTGATAACTGACAAACGATAAATGACAAACCTAATAGCTTCAGTATCTTCATTCTGACTTAATCGTTAGTGAGTGTGTCGTACCGCGGTACTCAGGCGCATAGGCACACTGGACGGTGCATGTGCCCGTCTCGTACTGTCCGGCGCGGTCGATGTAATACTCGGTTTCAATGACGTGTTTGCCCTTCGGCAAGCGGTCGAAGTAATAGTTGGTGGTATTGTCGCGCGGCGAGCAATAGTAGCCGTAGCGATAGCCGCTCAGCTGACTGACGGGCTCCAGGCAGGCGGCACGCTTGTCCTGCACCTGCACGAAGTCGAGGTCGCGCTCGCTCTGGATGGTGATGCGCACGGTGACGCGGTCGCCGACCTTAAGTGGAGAGTGGAGAGTGGAGAGTGAAGAATTTGCTCCCGTAGCCAACAACTCACGCTTGACAGTGATGCCGCTGCCATTGTCCTTGATGTCGCTCGTAGCCTGCATGAACTGGGCATAGACAGCACCCCACGACGTGCCCTTGCTCTCCTTAGTAGCCGTAAACGTCGTCTCGCCATGATAGGGCTGGGCGGCCTTCACGTAGCCGATGCCAGCAGTGGCAGCCGACGTCTCCACCACCTTGCCGTCGAGCTTCAGGACCGTAGGTACGGCAGCTATCAGGCGGTCGCCCTGCACCACACCGTCCTCGCTCAGGAAGGCATAGACGGCATCGACGGAGTTCAGCGGCGTATCCCATGCCTGGGTGCGCTTCTCCTGCAGCAGCCAGCGGCGCATCTCCGTGAGCGTCTCCTTGTCGTCGGGCGTCAGACGCTGGATGGCCTCGATGGCCGCCACCTGTGTAGGAATGCGGTAGTCACGCCACGAGTAGCCGGCACGCGGCGTATCGTAGTAGCGTCCCATCTCTTCCTTATAGACCGTGTACTCCTTCAGGCTCTTGATATAAAGCGGTGAGTCGAGGATGATGCTGGTCAGGGCCTTCTCGTAGATGGACTGGTTCTTCACCTCCTTCTTGAGCAGGGCCGTCAGATAGCGGTTGGCCTCCTGCACCTGATCGGACAGCGTGCGGCCGTCGAGCTTGCAAATGTAGAGCCACTGGAGGGCGGTGCGGCCAGGGAACGTCTGGCGATAACCCTTCTTCTCTTCTTTCTTCATCTCGCGCACCAGTTCGACCATCTCGCGGCCCAGGAACTTCTTGGCGCCGTCGAGCATGGGCTGTCGCGAGCCCGTCATCGTGCTCAGCCGCACCAGCATCTCGCTGATGGCCACGGTCATATAGGTAGAGCCCGGCATGCCTGGCCACCAGCTCCACGAGCCGTCGCCACGCTGCAGCTCCTGCAGTTTGGCAGTGGCCGACGACAGGCGCTGGCCCATCAGGTTCTCGTCGAAGAAGTCGGCCAGTCGCTGGCGCTGCTCCGTCTCACGGTCGGCATCCATGACCCACGGGGTCTCCTCAAGCAGCAGGTCCTTCAGTTCCTGATTCTTCTGAAGTGAAGAGTGAAGAGTGGAGAGTGAAGAATTAGCTTCCGTCTGTATACATTCCTTTTGCCACTGCTCGAATACGCGCTTGGCTTGCGGCACCTGGTCGATGATGTACTTACCCAGACTGTTGGCATAGAGCGAGGCAGCCTGACAGATGGCACAGTCGTCGTGCGGATGGCCCACGGCCGGCAGCGCCTGAATCATCAGCCAGGCAGGGTTGTTCGTGTATTCGATGGTGAGTTTCGGAGTATTCTGAGTATTCGGAGTATTCTGAATAGTGGGGAAGAGCTTTGTCAGGTCGATGGTCTTCGTGCCAGCATCGTTCTGCGTAAAGGGCACGGTCACAGTGACACGCTCAGTGGCAGGCAGCACAGGCAGATAGTGCTGTTCGCCATCGCTGAATCCCTTGCCGCTGGCCGTCACACGACAGATCAGCAGCTGGGCCGTCTGAGATTGCAAGGGGAACACGACGCTGGCCGACGAGTCGGCCGCGAGCGTGAAGCGGCGGTCAGTCTCATAAACCACCTTCTCCGTCTCCGGATCTACGAGCTGCAGGCGTGCAGTGCCCTCAATCGTCTTACCGCTGAGGTTGAACAGGCGGGCCGAGACGGTGGCCTTGTCGCCCTCGCGGACAAAGCGCGGCACGTTGGGCTGCACCATCACGTCCTTCTGTGCCACGGTCTCGCCCTCGAGCATACCGAAGCAGAGGTCGGTGGTGTGGGCCAGTCCCATGAAGCGCCAGGTGGTCAGACTCTCGGGCAGCGTGAACTTCATCGACACGAGACCCGTGCTGTCGGCCACCAGCTTCGGATAGAAGAACGCTGTCTCCTGCAGGTTCTCACGCACCTGCACCTGTTCCTGCTGTGGTTCCGAAGCATCGTCGTCAGCCGGCAGTCCGGCGCCTTCTGCTTGCTTGGCTTTCGCATTGTCCAGTCCGGCTATGCGGCCTTGCGCTTTCTCATCGAAAGCATCTATACTGTTATAAACCTGGACCTCCTCAACCATCTCTGGTGCGGCGGCCGCTGCCAAAGCATTTCCACGGACACGTGTAGAGCCCAGTTTGTAGAGTCGATGCGACGACACCCACATCTGTGGGAAGATATTGCCATCGAAGGTAGTAAACGTCAGGTGTGACACAGGCAGCCACGAGATGGACTTATCGCCCGACAGCCATAAGCGGTTCCACGAACCATAGTACCAGCGCGTATGCGGTATGGGCAGGTTGACGTAGGGAGAGAGGCTCCACTGGTGGCGCTGCAGCTGTTCGAGACTCTTGTCATAGAGCGTCGCCATGAGCTGGGCATCGGCAGGTGCTCCGCCGCCCGCCTTCGTCGAGGGTTTCTTAATGGTGAGTCGCCACTCCTCCTGCTGACCAGGCTTCAGACGGTCGCGGAAGGTCTCCCACGCCAGCGTCAGCTGCTTGTCGGGCAGCGGACGTCCGATATGCACCTCGTGGTGATAGGCCACACCCTGCTTGACCCAGGCGAACGTGAGCAGCAGACCGTTGCCGTACTCTTCCTTATAAGTCAGTTTGCGATTGATGAGCTCGTTGGACTTATCGACGGCGCCGCTCTCCAGAACCTGTTTTCCGGCTATCACGCTATAGACGATGTGCACATCCTTGTCGGACGAGCCAACCTGGAGCGTGACAGGCGTACCATCGTTGGGGAAGCGGGAGTCAGAGAGGTAATACCAGTCAGGCGTCTGAACAGCCGGACGCTTGTCGTCGAGCGAGAAGACGACGAAGTCGCGTTTCAGCGTGTCCTGCTCACAGATGGCCTCCAGCGTGTGGCTGCCGCTCTTCATGGCAGGGACGGCCACTGGCTTTTGGGTGTCGGCCGTCAGCCATTTGCCGCCATCGAAACGATAGCGCAAATTTGCGCTGATGTCGATGCCTGCCGCGTTACGCAGGTGGAACGTCACCTTGGGCGACTTCTCCATCAGCACCTTCTCAGACAGATCACAGCTGAACGCCGTCTTGCGGTTGCCCAAGGGCAGGGAGAGCTGAGCCTGGTGGGTCTCGCCGGCCTGGTCCGTCACATCGGCCGTGCACACGAAGTTATAGAACTGCGGATAGAGGCTCGGCGGCAGCGTCATGGGCATGTCAACGGTAAACGTGCCGTCGGCAGCCGTCACCGTCTCACCGCTCAACAGTTCCTCATCGGCCGAGGACTGGCCAATATAGCTGTCCCAGTAGCGGCTGTAGGACAGCCACCACCAGGCGCGCCGACGCACCACCGTATAGCGCACCTTCGCATTCTGAACGGGCACGCCGGCATAGCTGCGGGCCGTGGCCTTCACCTGGACGGTGTCGCCATCCTCATAGTGCTCGTTCACCTCAGGAAACTTCACCTCGAACGTCGGACGCTTATAGTCCTCGACACGGAACGAGCAGCTGCCGCCCGATGTCTGCAGCGTGAAGACACCGTTGAGCAGGCCCATAGGCAACGTGAAGTCGGCCGCACAGGTACCAAAGCGATCGGTCGTCAGACGCTCGGTCTTAACCACCTTATAATTAGCGTCACGCAACGTGAGCGAGAACGTTTTACCCTCAAGGGCCTTGTGCTCGAAGCCGTTCTCGACAGCATAGGCAATGACAGCAGCATGAACGGTCTGTCCTGGACGGTAGAGCGCACGATCGGTATAGACCTGCATGCGTTCAGCATCGCGCTGGTTGTCGTAATAACCGAAGTGCGGATAGCTGTTAAGTGGCGGACAGAACTTATCGATGTCGGTGTAGGCGAAGGAGTTGCGTGGCTGCAGGTCCTGCACCTGCCACACGGCCTCGCCCTGTCCGTCGGTCGTGAGTGTATTCTCGTTCTTCTTGTTGTCAATCAGACGGATGTGGGCACCTTTCAGAGGCTGTCCTGTCGTCGCATTGACCACGACAAAGCGCAGGTTCTTGCCAGGCAGCTCTTCCATGAGCAGACGCACGTCGCTGACATAGTACATGCGGCGCGACACCTGTGTGGCCGGCAGCGTCTCCATCTCAAGCATATAAACGCCTGCGGGCAGTCCCTGCAGCACCATCGAGTCCTCAAAAACTTCGTATTCCTTCTTGCCCACATACTGATGGGTCACCTCATAGGGCAACAGCGTCAGCAAGGACTTCATCTTACGATAGCCCTCCGCACTGTTGGGCGACAGATCGGTATCGCCCTGTGCCTTGACACTATAGACGCGCATCGTCAACTGACGGATGTTCCGCAGTTCCGACAACTGGAAGGTCATCGCCTTTTCAGGAATGTTCACATGGCGCTCAATGGACGCGCTGAACGAAGGAGCAGTCAGCTGACGCTGGCTGTTGCGCAGTTCGTTCATGCCTTTCCAGCTTGTCCAGCGCTCAGTGGCCAGATTGACATACTGCCATTTGTCCTCGGCCGTCGCGTCGGTATAGGTGTCCATATACCTATAGTGCTCGACAGCAGCCTCGCCACACTCCACCAGGTCGCCGTACTCACTGATGAGCGAGTCGACACGATGAAGGTACTCAGACTTCTTCAGCTCCACCCTACCCTGCGGCCGCTGCTGACGCAGGAGCTCCAGCGCCGTCAGGAAGGTGGCACGGCGATTGCCGGCCTGCTGATAGTAATCGTGAAGCGGCTGGTACTGTCCCAGTTCATAGCCAATGACGCTCAGCAGGTCATCGTCGAAGATACGGCTGTCCACGCCCTTCACCGTCAACGGCTCATAGTCGACGGCCTTGGCAGCCGCCAGCTGACGGCAGAGCTCAGGCGTCAGCGTCACCTCCAAGGGGGTACGCTCCAGTTCAGCATTGTCGCGGTAGATACGACGGAGAACAACCTGATAGACCGTTTTCAGCACCACGTCCTGCTCCGACTCCATGCGCTGTTCCATCCGCTCAACGGCTGGTTGCAGTGAGTCGGGAGCTATCTCGGCCATGACACGGGCACCCTGCAGCTCGGCTTTCATCAGCTGTCCTGGCAAGCGGTCAGCTTGAGCCTTACGCGCTATCTTCATCAGCACGTCGTACTGGGTTCTGGGAAGGTCTTTCTGTTCGGCCTCCTTCACTTGTTTCCAAAGGGTGGTATAGGTCTGTCCTTCTGCCATTGTCACACATGCCAGCAGCAACGCCAGCGTCACTATCATTTTCTTCATAGCTGTCAATTTACGAAAACAACTCATGCAAATTTACCACATTTTTCCCGTTCAGCCAACCATAGACAGCCGAAAATATGAAAGTTTAACCGAATCGGACGCGTCACCTAATTATTGTTAAATATGCAGGCGCGCGATACAATAATGGAATGAAATTAGTACCTTTGCAAGTTGAAACTGGGAAAAGGCGCCGCCGTTTCCCAATGACAAACAGAGCATAACAAACGAGTTTATAAGTATGAAAAAGAACTGTCTTTTATTGTTTGCTGCCACAGCAATGATGTTCGCATCGTGTGGTGGCGGAGGTGGTCGCCCGACGTTTGGCGACAACGAGTTCCCCGTTGTGACCGTGGGTACGACAAGCTCATCATCGCAGTCGACCTACCCGGCAACCATCAAGGGTGTCCAGGATGTCCAGATCAGCCCGAAGGTGCAAGGTTTTATCCGACAGATTAACGTCAAAGAGGGTCAGACGGTGAGTGCCGGACAGGTGCTCTTCGTGCTGGATAACGAGACCTACCAGGCTCAAGTGCGTCAGATGCAGGCTTCCGTGAACACGGCCCAGGCTGCATGCAATACAGCAAAGCTCTCTTATGAGAATGCCAAGAAACTGTTTGACAACAACGTCATAGGCGACTTTGAACTGCAGTCGGCAACAAACGGCTATGAGAGTGCCAAGGCTACGCTGGCTCAGGCACAGGCAGGACTGGCCTCCGCCAAGGAGACGCTCAGCTTCTGCTACGTCAAGAGTCCCGCTTCGGGTGTCGTGGGTACGCTGCCGCTGAAAGTCGGTGCACTGGTAAGCGCCGCTTCCGTGCTGACCACCGTCTCCAACAACTCAACAATGGAAGTCTACTTCTCCATGACTGAAAAAGACGCTTTGGAAATGTCGAAGAGCGGCAACGGCCTGTCGACGCTGCCTGAAGTGAAACTGCAGCTGGCCGATGGTACCATTTATAATCATGGTGGCAAGGTGACGAAAATGAGTGGTGTCATCGACCAGGCCACAGGTACCGTACAGATGATTGCCGTGTTCCAGAACCCTGAGAGGCTGCTGAAGAGCGGCGGCTCGGGCTCCATCGTCATTCCTCACGAAAACTCCTCGGCCATCGTCATTCCACAGGCCTGCGTCACCGAGGTACAGAACAAGAAGTTCGTGTATCTTCTGGGCAAGGACAACAAGGTGGTTTATACTGAAATCAAGGTGGCTCCGCAGGATGACGGCAAGAACTATGTCGTGACTGACGGTCTGAAGCCTGGTGACAAGTATGTGACCAATGGCATCACAAAGCTCTCTGACCAGATGGTGATTGTCCCCATCACTCCGGAGCGTTACCAGCAGAAGATTCAGGAGCAGGCCAAGGCCATGAGCGCTGGAGACATCGTTGGTGCAATGAAAAAGTAAAAAGGTAAAAAAGTAAAAAAGTAAAATAATGACATTTACGACTTTTATCAAACGCCCAGTACTGTCGACGGTGATCTCTATCCTCATCGTCCTGCTGGGTATCATCGGACTGGTATCGCTGCCTATTGAGCAGTATCCCGATATCGCACCGCCAACGGTTGTGGTGTACACCCAATATCCTGGTGCCGATGCCGAGACGGTGAAGAACTCGGTCATCACCCCATTGGAAGAGAGTATCAACGGTGTGGAAGGCATGGACTACATCTCGTCGACAGCCTCAACCGGATCGGCCCAGATGTCTATTCTGTTCCGTCAGGGACTGAATGCCGACATGTGTGCCGTGAACGTACAGAACCGCGTGCAGCAGGCACTTGCACTGTTGCCGGCTGAGGTGACACGTATCGGCGTGACGGTCATGAAGCGTCAGACGTCGCAGGTGATGATGTACACCCTGACCTCTGACGGCCGTTATGACGACGAGTTCCTAACAAACTACGCCAACATCAACATCATCCCAGCCATCAAGCGTATCCAGGGTGTGGGTGACGTGCAGTCGCCTGGTATGAAAACCTACTCCATGCGTATCTGGCTGAAGCCCGACGTGATGAAGCAGTACAACCTCATGCCCTCCGACATCAGCGCCGTGCTGGCCGAGCAGAACATCGAGGCTGCGCCGGGTAAGTTCGGCGAGGAGTCAGACGTGACCTACGAGTACGCCATGCGCTACACCGGCCGCCTGAAGACGGCTGAGGAGTTTGGCAACATCATCATCTCCAGCGATGCCAACGGACAGACGCTGAAGCTGAAGGACGTGGCCAAGATTGAGCTGGGCGGTCAGCAGTACTCCGTGTCGATGAGAAACAACAACATCCCGTCGGTCATGGGTATGGTGCAGCAGATTGCCGGCTCCAACGCCAACGAGATAGCCAAGCAGGTGAAGGCCGAGCTGGAAGCCCAGCAGAAGCTGATGCCCCCGGGTATGTTCTACAAGATTAACTACGACGTCACGGAGTTCCTCTACGCCTCTATCGAGGAGGTGGTGTTCACGCTGGTGTTCACGCTGATACTGGTGTTCATCGTGATTTACATCTTCCTGCAGGACTGGCGCTCGACGCTCATCCCGCTGATTGCCGTGCCGGTGTCGCTGGTGGGTACGTTCTTCTTCCTGAGCGTCTTCGGCTTCTCCATCAACCTGCTGACACTGTCGGCCCTGCTGCTGGCTATTGCCATCGTGGTCGACGATGCCATCGTGGTGGTCGAGGCTGTCCATGCAAAGCTCGACCAAGGTTACAAATCGACGCTGACGGCCTCTATCGATGCCATGAACGAGATTTCGGGTGCTATCATCTCCATCACGTTGGTGATGGCCTCAGTGTTCATCCCCGTATCGTTCATCGGCGGCACCACGGGTACGTTCTATCGTGAGTTCGGTGTGACGATGG
>CAZLPO010000056.1:11345-13444 GCA_964561385.1 uncultured Prevotella sp. | reverse complement strand
GCATACTATAACCCTACCACGAACGAAATTTGCTTCCCTGCTGGTATTCTGCAAGTTCCGTTCTTCGATATGACGGCTGATGATGCTTTTAACTATGGTGCCATCGGCGTGGTTATCGGACATGAGATGACACACGGCTTCGATGACCAGGGACGCCAGTTCGACAAGGATGGAAACATGCACGACTGGTGGAAGGAATCAGATGGAAAGAACTTTACAGAGAGAACAGACAAGTATGCTGACTTCTTCTCACAGATCAGCGTGCTGCCCGACCTGAAGGCCAACGGACGACTGACGCTCGGTGAGAACCTGGCAGACCACGGCGGACTGCAGGTGGCATTCGCCGCATTCAAGAACGCTACGAAGAACCGCCAGCTGCCGGTCATCGACGGACTGACGCCCGAACAGCGTTTCTTCCTGGCCTATGCCGGCGTGTGGGCGGGCAACATCACGGAAGCCGAGATACGCAACCGCACAAAGAGTGACCCCCACTCGCTGGGCAAGTGGCGCGTTGACGGGGCACTGCCGCATATTGACATGTGGTACGAGGCCTTCGGCGTGAAAGAGGGTGACAAGATGTTCATCCCCAAGGAACAGCGTCTGCAGCTTTGGTAAATGGGAAGCGAAAACCTGAAAAATGCCGTCGTAAATGAAATTTACGGCGGTTTTTTCTTGCTTGTTAGTTTTTTTTAGTATCTTTGCGCAATCTATTGAACAAAAACACCGATTCACTATGGCTGATGATATCACGATAAGACCCGAACAGAACCCCGCAAGCGAGCAGGCTTTGAGCCGCGAAGAGCTTGTCAGGGAACAGGTTGCGGAGCAACCCTTGCAGCAACAGGTCGCCGTCCAAACGGCTCAGGGCGTGGCGTGCCCCTTCTGCGGCGCCGTCAATGAGCCTGATGCCGTCTTCTGTCTCTCATGCGGCAAACCGCTGCGCATGGGGGCTTGTCCCAACTGTGGTAGCGAGATGGACCCCGAGGCTGACTTCTGTGAGGTCTGCCACCACTATGTCAGGACAGACGTCTGTTCCTTCTGTGGCGCATCGCTCTCAGGCAGCGAGGCCTATTGTCCCGAGTGCGGCAGCCCGCGGGGCGGCATTGTCTGTCCCACGTGCCACACGCTGAACGATTTCGCATTCTGCAAGCAGTGCGGCACACCGCTGACGGAGGATGCCAGACGCATACAGGAAGAGCTGCAGGCAAGACCCGACTATCAGGCACTGGTGCAGCTTGCCCGCGAATACGAAGAGCTGAGCATGCAACTGCCGATGACCTCCGAGCGTGACGTGATGCGTGAGCAGATGAACCAGCAGTTGCGCGAGCGTGTGCTCATGTTGCTGGCTAAGGACAAGGGGACGGCAACACCGGAGATTCCCGCCTCACAGAAGCATCGCATGACCAAGGAAGAGCTGATGAAGCAGAAGGACGACTATCTGAAAAGGCTCACGGCTGTCCTCGACGCGATGGCCATACCGGCACAGCCGTCGCCAGCCAGGGTGCGCAACTATGCGATGGCACAGAAACCGGTGGGAGTCAGGCTCGGATGGGTGTGCAACTTCAAGCATGCCATCCATTCCAGTCCCTGCGGATGTGCCAAACCGCAGCTTGGCGGAAAATGGGTGATTCTGGGCAAAAATTCAAAACAGGAAATAAAAGACGATAAGCAATGACAGATAGAACGATTGTTAAGCCGATGACGGTCGGAGATGACAGTCAGCTTCCGAATGAGAATGCTACATTGCGCACAATTCGTTCAGGTGGGCAGCAGGACACGTCTCAGACGATGAGGACACAGAGGACACAGCCGCACGAGGACGTGAATGGCAGTGCCCAGAACGCCGACTTCGTGCTGAAGGGCGTTGTCTACAAACGGCTGGAATGCCTGAGCGACAACAGCGGTGAAGCACAGGTATTTTTGGTGGAACGCGAAGAAAAACTGTATGTGCTGAAGGTGTACTATCCCAACTTCGACATCAACAAGAAACTGCTGCAGGTCATACGCTCCTTTGACTTCGAGATGATCGTGAAGGTCTATGACTATGGAAAGACATACGTCGATGCCAAGCACCGCTACTATGAGCTGATGGAGTACCT
>CAZLPO010000056.1:0-11245 GCA_964561385.1 uncultured Prevotella sp. | reverse complement strand
GGTGAAGGACGTCTGCCCCGACTGAACGAACTTCCCGAATCGGTGCGCACCATCGTGCAGGGACTGACCGTTGTCAACCCGCAGAACCGCTGGGGCTACGAGGAAGTGGAGCGGTGGTTCAAGGGCGAGGATGTTAAGGTGGACCTGTCCTCACCGTTTCTCAGATACAAGAGCTTCATTGTTGACCCGGACCACAACCTAGTGGCTGACAACGTGCACGAGCTGATACCGTTGCTGGTCAGCAACGAGCGGCTGGCCATCGGCTACCTCTATAACGGACGCATCAGCCAATGGCTCGAGTCGTGTGGTAACACAAAGCTGGCTACGGCCGTCAGGGACATTACCGTCAACCGCTATCCTGTAGACCAGCATGCCGGTTTGATGTCGTGTGTCTATACCATGGAACCCACCTATCCGTATAAGGATATCAAAGGCGGTGTCTGCGACGATGTGCACGCCATTGCCATCTCGGTACTCAGCTACCATGACCAGTACGGCGTGTTGCTTAAGAACCCGAACGACAACCTGTTCCTTTATCTGGAGGCCAACACCAAGTGTGACGTCAACCGCCTGCGCTCCTATTTCGCAGACCTTGACACATCCAATCCGGACGCGGCGAGAATTGCCGTGCTGAGGACTGTCTACGAGATGGATCCCGGCATTCCATTCCTGGCGAAGTCACCATCGGCCACCATTCACGAGATTGTCCACGCATTCGGCTATGGCAACCCCACGGAGGACGATTGGCATAGTCTGACTGACGGACGTCTGCTCTCATGGATGTACAGCCACGAGGACGTGATGGCCTGTGAGAGTCTCCGCATCATGACTAAGGACCAGCCGTTCTCGAAGACGCTGGCTTACAAGGTGCTCTACAATATGGACCGCAATGCTGCCTACGATCTCCGTACGGCTGACACACCAAAGAAGGTGGGATACCTGTTGAAGGAACGTCTGAAGAATACCGAACATCTGAGTGCTGAGGACTTTGCACGTGAGATGGAGGACTTTACCGACCTGGACGGACGCTTCGTCTATTTTGCACAGCTGCATGGCTGGATGGAGGAACTGGCGGCTGCCAACAGGTGCTTTGACATGAAATCGGAGGAGAACCGCGAGCGTCTCAGCGCCTATGACATTCCTACGGCTGTCTATCGCTTCTGCTGCGTGCTGGGTGTCACACCTACATATCTGTTGCCTGACGGTACGGAGTTGACTGACGGAAAGCTGATTGAGGATGGCCATACGCCACAGATCCGTAAGGAGATACGCGAGGGTTACTTCTCACAGTGGATGTCGGTCTTCTATCACGAGAACCCGGATGCCGACTTCAGCGAGGAATACAGCTATGAACACGCGCTGGAAGACTGGGTCATGGCGCTCGGAAAGTACGACAACCTGCAGCGTTATTACAAGCGTCTTGTCAATGCCCGCAAGGAGACGGAGGACAAGATGAATGCCGTCAGACGCGGATGGCAGCGGGCACGACGCAAGGAGAAGACATGGCGCTACACGTTCTATAGCTTCTGCGGACTGTGGATGCTGCTGGTCCTGATCTTCGGCGTGACGGGACGTGACTACCTGCTGCGCAACTCGTTCATCACCATCGGAGTGCCCCTGGGAGGCATGACGGCGCTGATTGTTGCCATGCGTGCCTACTTCCGTGGCTATGGCTTTGTGCTCTCGTCTCTCTGGGGACTGCTGGGAGCCTTGTCGTGCATCATTCCCATCCAGATCCTGAAGCTACTCGAGGCCAGCATACCGTCCTCGATACTCTTCGAGGTTGCCATCGTGGTGATAACGCTGGTCTATATGCTCATCTGTCACCTGACGGACTTCCGCGGTGACCAGAATGCAGACAACAAGCTGGTTAATGAGGTCTTTGACGACGATGTCAAGTCAACGCTTCTGGAACCGCTATACTATACGTTCAAGACAAAGTCGTTCAAATACAAGGGCTCGAAGTTTGCTGTGCTTGACGACGTGACTGACCAGATACGGTCCATCAGCGGCGAGTCGGTGTTACATTATTTATTATGGACTGTGCTGGTGGCTGTCCTCGTCGCAGAGTTCGTCATCTTCAGTCCAAGCCTGATGAATGTCCGTAATCCCTACTTGGACAACAATTGGAAACTGCAGCCCCATAAGGTCATCAAACAATTAGAAAAGGACATTGAATGATTTGCGAACACTGTCATAAGGAAAACCGTAGTATCGCCAAGTTCTGCAAATGGTGCGGCAGACCGTTGGCAGGGCAGAATGTGCTTGATAAGCTGGTTGGACTCGACGAGGTGAAGGCCCAGCTGAAGACGATTGTCGACACTTATGCCTACCTGCGTTCCAGAAAGGACATCGCCAACGTGCGCCTCTCGGTTAATGCCATCATCATCGGTGAGACGGGAACGGGTAAGACGGCATTGGCGGAGATTCTGCGAGACTACTTCTATCAGCATAAGATCATTGAGAAGGCCAAACTGACGATGGTCGACGCCGTTGACTATTCACGCTTTGTCGACAAATGGGAGGACAACGTGAAGAAAGCGCGCGGCGGCATCCTCTTCTTCGACAACGTACAGAAACTGTTGCCCGACAAGTATTCCAATCAGGTGAACCCGCTTGACAAACTGTTTGTCGAGATGGACAAGTGGGACGATAATCCCATCGTCATCATGGCAGGTCTGCCCAAGGGACTGGACGACTTCCTGGAGAGCAACCCGGCGGTGAAGAACCGCTTCAAGTACATGTTCCGCCTGCCGACGCCAGGCTATCATGAGCTCTGCGACATCACCAAGCTCGACTTGCGGATCAAGTACGGCATCACCGCCTTTACACCGGAGGCTGACCACCAGCTGCAGCGCTTCTTCAAGTACCAAATAAAGATTAAGGACGACACTTTCGGCAACGCCCATGTGGCAATGAAGACGGCCGAGGACATCTTTACGGCTTTCATCAGTAGGGGCTCCGATGCCACACTGGTTGAGAAAGCCGACATCCAGGGATACGTGCCGGAAGAACGCTCACTCGATGACATCCTAAGCGATATGGATGCCTTCATCGGCATGGATGAGGTGAAGCACGCCGTGCGCGAGATTGCCTACTCTGTGCAGAACAGCATACAGCGTGCTGAGCGCGGGCTTGGTGAGCAGGAAAAAATGTCGATGCACATCATCCTCACGGGTAACCCCGGAACGGGTAAGACAACCGTTGCCCGCAAGCTTGGCGAGATACTGGCTGCCATTGGTTATCTGGACAGCGGCCACGTGGTGGAGGTTGACCGTGCCAAAATGGTCAGTCCCTATCAGGGTGAAACCCCGAAGGTCGTTGATCGTCTCTGCGATAAGGCGATGGGCGGCATCCTCTTTGTTGACGAAGCTTACACGCTGGCCCCACTAAGTCAGGCTGGCGAGCGTGACAACCAGGGCGCACAGGCGTTGGAGAAGCTGATGAAGCGTATGGAGGACGACCGCGGTAAGTTTGTGGTCATCGCTGCCGGCTATCGCACGGAGATGGACAACTTGTTCCGCGTGAACCCAGGGTTCAAGAGTCGTTTCAACTATTTCCTGAACATCGACGACTACAGTCCCGACCAGCTCTATCGCATCATGCTCGTCTTTGCGAAGGAAAAGAAATATGTGTTCTCGCCGCAAGCTGAGGCAAAGGCGCGGCAGTGCATCAAACAGATGTATGAGTCGCGCGATAAGGAGTTTGCCAACGGACGGTCCATGCGATCCTTGTTTGACCAGATATGCAAGAAACAGGCACAGCGCCTGCAGTATGGCAATGTCTCGGCGATGTCAACCGAGCAGCTCATGACCATCGAGGACGAGGACATACCCTACGAGGCTCCGCAGGTTGTCAGCTATGACGAGTGTCTCAAGAGTCTTGACGGCTTGGTGGGACTCGCCTCCGTCAAGAAGGAGATCTCCAATCTGGCTGCCTTTCTCAGCCTTCAGATACGCCGTGGTGAGGCCAACACCTTCCAGGGAAAGCACTATGTCTTTACGGGAAATCCGGGAACGGGTAAGACCACGGTAGCGCGTATCATGGCCGACGTATTCAAGACACTCGGCATCGTGAGCCGCGGACAGCTGGTGGAGGCTGACCGCTCCAAGCTCGTTGCGGGCTTTAGCGGACAGACGGCCATCAAGACCAATCAGCTCATCGACTCTGCCATCGGCGGTGTCTTGTTCATCGACGAAGCCTATACCCTGCGTTCCAGCGATGGCGATACGTTTGGTGCCGAGGCCATTGACACTCTGTTGAAACGCTTGGAGGACGATCGTGGCAAGTTCGTCTGCATTGTGGCTGGATATACCGAGCAGATGCACGACTTCATTGACTCGAATCCCGGACTGAAGAGCCGCTTCACGCAGACCATCCACTTCGACGATTATACACCCGACGAGCTGACGCAGATATTCCTGAATCTGGCAGAAGCCAAGAAGTTCACCATTGACGAGGAGACGCAGGGAGCCATCCATCGGCAGTTCGAACAGCTGTATCTGCGTCGCGACAAGAATTTCGGCAACGCCCGCGAGGCACGTCGCATCTTCGATGAGGCTGTAGAGAAGCAGAGTCAGCGTCTGGTCAGTCTCATGGGCTCTCCGGGCTTCCAGGAAGTCGAGATGTATCGCATCACGGCCGATGACCTGCCGATGGCCCAGAACGAGAAGGCGCGTCCGCTGGACGAGGTTCTCAACGAACTGGATGAGTTCGTGGGTATGCGCTCAGTGAAGAACTCCATCCGTCGCCTGGCGGTACAGAGTATGTTCATGAAGCAGCGTGCAGCGATGGGAGCCGGCAATGTTCAGCAGTTGGCCATGAACTTCGTGTTGACGGGCAATCCGGGTACCGGCAAGACCTCCATCGCACGTAAGATGGGTGAGGTACTCAACTCGATGGACATCCTGCCAACCAGTCGTGTGCTTGAAGCCAGCCGTGCGACGCTCGTGGGCAAATACCTGGGCGAGACACCTAAAATTGTCAACAACATGTGCGATAAGGCCATGGGTGGTATCCTGTTCATCGATGAGGCTTACACGCTGAGTGACCAGAATGACCAGTATGGCAAGGAGGCCATTGACACTTTGATGAAGCGCATGGAGGATGACCGTGGCAAGTTCGTGGTCATTGCTGCCGGCTACAAGGACAAGATGGAGGCTTTCATGCAGATGAATCCGGGTCTGGCCAGCCGCTTTACGCACAAGCTGCATATCGATGACTATAACGAAGACGAGCTGTTGGCTATCTTTAAGAAGATGGCTCAGAAGGAACAGTACTTGTTATCGCCTACGGCAGAGTTCAAGGCACTGAACGTCATCTACAAGATGGTGATGGTGAAGGATGCCTCGTTTGGCAATGCCCGTGAGATGCGTAACCTGCTGGACCAGACGGTTCAGCAACTGTCAATGCGCGTGTCCCAAATGCCACCTGACCAGGTAACCAGGGAGACCTATCAGTTAATACTACCAGAAGATATTATAGATAAGAATGATCATTTGTCCTAATTGCAAAGAAGAGATAGACGACAACAGTCACTATTGTGACCAGTGCGGACAGGCACTGCTATATTGCAACCGCTGCGGAAGGGTTGGCGTTGGCCGGCGCTGTACGCAGTGTGGCGGTATGATGGTATCGGCAGAGGAGTATATGCGTAATGCCAACCAGACGGCTTACACCTCATCGGTAGGAACGTCGCAGGGGCTTGGTGTCCAGTCGCAGGTGACAGCCTCTCCACGTTCGCAGATGGTCCGTCCGGCTGTGCCCCAGGGCATTCCTGTCCTGACGCTGTTCAATACAAGCCTGAACATCAACATCCAGGGCATCAACGGTGCGGTTATCGGTCGCCGTCAGGGACCATACATCCAGTTCTTTTCCCAGCACATGTATGTATCGGGCGTTCATGCCCAGCTGAAGTACAATGCAGAATCGGGATGGTGCATCGTCGACAAGCATTCTTCCAACGGCACCAAGCTGAATCAGCATCCCTTGCAGCCTGATGTGGAGATGTCCCTGCGAAACGGCGATATCTTGACCATTGCCAATATTAACCTGCAGGTCAGTGTCAACTAAAAAGATGGAGGAGTCATACAGATGAAACTCAGTATATCAGCAGCCAGCTATGTGGGCTGTGTCAGAAAGAACAACGAAGATATGATACTGGTGAACGACAAGTTCATCCGTAACGGGAAATACTGGACGATGGCCGACACCGATAATGCCGACCGCTACCTGATAGCGCTGGCTGACGGTATGGGTGGCCATAGCAGTGGGGAGGTAGCCAGCAGCGAGGTTCTCCACAACCTGCAGTTCTATTACGGCGACCTGCCTTCCGGGCTCAGTACGAGCGACTTCAATGAGGCTATCTTCGAGTGGCTGAATTCCATTAACAACATCATCGACTCGAAGGGTAGGGAGGAGCCCCGCTATCTCGGAATGGGTACAACGCTGGTTGGCTTTGCCTACTATCATGGCTTGTACTTCTGGATGAACTGTGGCGACAGCCGCATCTACCGGCTTCATGCCGATACGCTCCTTCAGATATCTACCGACCACTCGCTCAACAATCTGATGGGCAAGGAGGAACACTCCAACATCATCACCAACTGCATCGGCGGTGGGTGTAAGATGTCATTCATCGATATTGTTGAGTTTACGCATGATGTCGAACAGGGTGACGTATTCTTGCTATGTAGCGACGGTCTGACCGACATGCTGACTGATGAGCAGATTTGTCATCTTTTGCTGTCGGGCGCCGATGCCACGAAACTGTGCCATGCCGCCGAACTGGAGGGTGGCTTCGACAATGTGTCGGTTTGTATTATAAAGATTGTTTAGAGAGAAAAGAGAAAGAACTATGCCATTAAGACTACCAGACAGACTGCCTGCCATCGATATTCTCAAGAACGAGAATATCTTTGTCATGGACGACACACGGGCACACACTCAGGATATCCGCCCGTTGCGCATCGTCATCCTGAACCTGATGCCGCTGAAGATTACCACAGAGACCGACCTGGTCCGCTTGCTGTCCAACACACCCTTGCAGCTGGAGATCAGCTTCATGAAGCTGCAGAGCCACACACCCAAGAACACGCCGATAGAGCACATGATGATGTTCTATCGCGGCTTCGATGAGATGGAGAACGAGAAGTTCGATGGTATGATTATCACGGGTGCCCCAGTAGAGCAGCTGGAGTTCGAGGACGTCAGCTACTGGGACGAGATGACCAAGATATTCTCTTGGGCGCGTACGCACGTCACGAGTACCCTGTATATCTGCTGGGCGGCACAGGCTGGCCTCTATTATTATTACGGTGTACCCAAGTACACGCTTCCGAAAAAGATGTTCGGCATCTTCCCACAGCGCATACTTGAGCCGTCGCTGCCCATCTTCCGTGGCTTCGACGATGTGTTCATGATGCCCCATAGCCGTCATGCTGCGCTTCATCGCGAGGACCTTGTGTCGCACCCCGAGCTTCAGTTGATTGCCGACTCAGCCGACAGTGGTGTCAGCATGGTGATGGCACGTGGCGGACGCGAGTTCTTCATCACCGGCCATCTGGAGTATGCCCCCGACACACTCGACAAGGAGTATCGGCGCGACAAGGATGTGCGCGATGATGTTGATCTGCCCCGTAACTACTATCGCGATAACGATCCAGCAAAGGGACCGCTGGTCACCTGGCGTGCCCACGCCAATCTGCTTTATGCCAATTGGATAAACTATTATGTCTATCAGGAGACACCCTACAATATCGAGGATATTAAGTAAAAGGTAAGCGGTAAGCGAATGACAGAACTTGAACTGTTGGCTCCAGCCAAAAATTTGGAGTGCGGGAAGGCGGCTATCGATCATGGTGCCGATGCTGTCTATATCGGCGCCCAGCGTTTCGGCGCAAGGGCGGCAGCCGGCAACAGCGTCAGCGACATCCGCGAGCTGTGCCGTTATGCCCATCTGTTCAAGGCAAAGGTCTATGTGACGGTCAACACCATCATCTACGACGATGAACTCTCCGACACCTACCGTCTGCTTGACGAACTCTCCGAGGCTGGCGTCGATGCCGTCTTGGTGCAGGATATGGGTCTCCTGACGGGCTACCGTCATCACCTCTCACGCCCCACGTCTCACGTCTCACGCCTAACCCCTCACGCCAGCACGCAGACCGACAACCGTACGCCGGAGAAGGTGCGATGGCTGCGCGATCTGGGGTTCAGCCGTGTGGTGCTGGCTCGCGAGCTCTCTATCGACGAGATTCGTGATATCCATCAGGCTGTGCCCGATGTCGAACTGGAAGTCTTCGTTCATGGTGCGCTGTGCGTCAGTTACAGCGGATTGTGCTATGCCTCCCAGCATTGTTTCGGACGTTCGGCCAACCGCGGCGAGTGTGCACAGTTCTGCCGTATGCCGTTCGATCTTGTCGATGCCGACGGACAGGTCCTTGAGCATGACCGTCACCTGTTGTCGCTGCGCGATATGAACCAGATAGACAATCTTGAGGATTTGGCTGAAGCCGGTGCGACGTCGTTCAAGATTGAAGGTCGTCTGAAGGATGTCGGCTACGTCAAGAACGTGACGGCTGCCTACAATGAGCGGCTGAACGCCATCATACGCCGTCATCCTGACCGTTACCGCCGTGCCTCTTTGGGCCGCTGCCGCTACACCTTCATGCCCAATCTGGCGAAGACATTTAATCGCGGCTATACCACCTATTTCGCTCATGGCCGTCAGCCAGACATCGCCTGCTTTGATACGCCTAAGGCGATGGGCGAGTTTGTCGGCACTGTCAAGGAGCTGCGGCGCGACTCTTTCACAGTGGCAGGCACCGCCAGCTTTGCCAATGGCGATGGCCTGTGTTTCCTGGGTGCCGACCGCCAGCTTGAGGGCTTTCGTGTCAACAGGGTTGAGGGCAATCGCCTTTTCCCCCAGCGTATGCCGAAAGGCCTGCGTGCCGGTCAGCGTCTCTACCGCAATAACGATCAGGAGATGGAACGCCTGCTGTCGCGTCCCAGTGCTGAGCGGAGGATTCCCATCACGATGTCACTCGAAACTACGGCCGAGGGCTTTGCCTTGTCTGCCGAAGGCGTCTCTGTCAGCATGGTCATCGCGCACCAGACAGCCGAGAAGCCGCAGCGCGAGAACATTGTTTGCCAGTTGTCAAAGCTTGGCGGTACGCCCTATCAATGTCAGGACGTCATACTGCCTGCCGGCTTCAACTACTTCATTCCCAGCAGTCAGCTGGCCGACTTGCGACGTCAGTTAGTGGACAAACTGCTCACTTTGCCCATCCCCCCCATTACTCCCATCAGTTCCATTACTCCCATCAATCCCATCTCGCCTCACGCTTCCCACCTCTATAACATCGCCAACAGCGAGGCCTGCCGTTTCTATGGTGTTGATGAGCCGACAGCCTATGAGCTCCACCCCACGGCCGATGCCGTGCTGATGCAGTGCCGTCATTGTCTGCGCTATGCCCTGGGCTACTGTGTAAAACACGGAGGCCGTCGCCCTAAATGGCGCGAGCCCCTGTTCCTGCGACTCGGTGACGGCCGCCGTTTCCGCTTGGAGTTCGATTGCCGTAATTGCCAAATGAATGTTTATGCGGCCTGTGGCCTAAATGATAATTGAGAAATGTCAAATGATAATCGCTGTGCCAGAAAGAAGTACCAACAGGGTACACGTCGGCTTCTTCAGAAGCTGATAAGTTTATTATTTATCATTTGTCATTTATCATTTAGCGTAGCGTGTTACAACCGAGGTCAGCAGACGCCCGATGCCCTGTCGCTGACGGAGTCCGAGCTCGACTCCATCTCCTTTTATTCCACCCACCACTATACGGAGGGCTACAACTTCCAGGTACGTGCCGACTCACTGCCCATCATCCGCCAGCTGCCTGCCGAGGCCGTCATCGATATGCCTGTCGATACGCTGCATCTCTACCGGAAGGACGTCATCGTCGTGGCCGATATCGTGACGGTGCCTGCTGACAGCATTGACTCCCTGTGGGTGAAGGTGGCACGCGACGAGTTCGTGCTTGGCTGGATACACGAGAGCGAGCTGCTGCCAGGTGTGTCGCCTGACGATCCTATCTCCAGCTTCATCGACTTCTTCTCCGACAAGCACCTGCTGGTGTTCCTGGCGCTGATAGCCATCGTGGGGGCACTCTATGTGCTGCGTCACCTGATGCGCCGCAATGCCAAGATTGTGCATTTCAACGATATCCCGTCGTCCTATCCGACGGCGTTGTGCCTGCTTGTTGCGGTTTCGGCCACGCTTTATAGTAGCATCCAGCTGTTCGATCCTGAGATGTGGCGTCACTTTTATTATCATCCGACGCTCAACCCCTTTGCCGTGCCTTTCTGGCTCGAGCTGTTCCTCATCTCCGTGTGGGCCATTGTTCTCGTGGGCATCGCCTCTCTTGACGACGTGCGGCGCAAGCTGCCGTTTGGCGAGGCCATTCTTTACCTGTTGGGACTGGGAGCCGTCTGTGCTGTTATCTATGTGGTGTTCAGCGTCACTACCTTATATTATATAGGCTATCCGCTGCTGGTGGCCTATGTCATGTGGGCTTTGAAGTGCTACAAAAAACAGCCCCGCAGTCGCTTCATTTGTGGCAACTGCGGAGCCGAACTCTTGAAAAAAGGTCGTTGTCCCCATTGTGGGGTCGTCAACGAGTAATATTACTCACCCTTGATAGCTGCTACACCGGGCAGCACCTTACCCTCGATAGCCTCGAGCAGGGCACCACCACCGGTAGAGATGTAGCTCACCTGGTCGGCCAGACCGAACTTGTTGACGCAAGCCACCGAGTCACCACCGCCAATCAGCGAGAAGGCACCCTCGGCCGTAGCCTTGGCAATGGCCTCACCGATAGCGCGGCTACCAGCCGTGAAGGCATCGCACTCAAAAACACCGGCAGGACCGTTCCAAAGGATGGTCTTGGCACCGGCAATGGCAGCCTGGAAGGCCTTCTGGCTCTCAGGACCTGCATCGACACCCTCGAAACCGGCGGGAACGTTGTTGGCGGGGCAGGTGATAATCTCAGCACCTTCCTTCACGCTCATCGTGCCGAAGTCGAGACCGTTGGTAGCGGTGCAGTCAGAACCCAGAACGAGCTCAACGCCGTTCTTCTTGGCCAGCTCCTCAACACCCAGGGCTACGTCCAGCTTGTCGAGCTCAACGATTGACTCACCGATCTCACCGTTGTGAGCCTTGGCGAAGGTGTAGGTCATACCACCGCAGAGG
>CAZLPO010000055.1:0-13794 GCA_964561385.1 uncultured Prevotella sp. | reverse complement strand
CGGAGTTGGCACCGTTGCGGGCCGCCATCTGGTCGACAATCTTGGGCATCAGCGAGTAGAGCACGAAGTCATCGGCCTTGCCGTGGATGTGCAGGAACGGCACGGGACGCTTGCCCGTTAGACGTAAGTGAAATTCGTTGAGTGGATATCCGCTGATGGAGGCGAAGGCTGCGAAGACGTCGCTGCAGGCGTTGGTCATGGCATACGTCATCATGCCGCCATTGGAGAAGCCGCAGCAGTAGATGCGCTGACTGTCGATAGTGTACTTCTTGGCTACGTCCTCGATGACTGCCAAGAGAAACTGCACGTCGGCGTTGGTCTCGCCTGAGGCATCCCAGCCGGTGACCGAGCCGCCGAAGACAGGGAAATAAATCTGCTTTCCCTGCGGGTAGGCCACGATGCAGCCGGCCTGGTCAGCTACATCCGATCCAAAGGGACTCTTGTCATTGCTTGAGCCACTGGCACCGTGCAGCGACAGTACGAGGGGACAGTTGCTCTTAGCGTTGTTGGGGACATAAAGCTTGTAGGAGCGGCTCTCGCCGTTGACCTTGATAGTCACGTCTTTCTCTACTTTTGCTGCCTGCAGTATCATCGTGCAGCATGCAGCCACTAATAGACTTAGAATCTTTTTCATTGTATTTGTTTTATTTTATGATTTTCTTTCCGTTGACAATTCTTACGTGAGGCGTGAGGCGTGAGATGTGAGACGTGCGGCGGCCCTGCAGGTCGTAAGTCTCATTATTCATTATTCGTTTTTCATTATTCATTAGCGCAGCGCCAACCTCCGTCGCTGAGCCTTTCTGCCAGACACGGTACTCGCCGCCAGCTGTGGTCTGCAGGTCATACTCATACACCTTCTTGACTGACAGCGAGGGCTTTGAGGTAAGTGACTTCGACAGCAGTGGTTCTTTGATCTGTGCCGGAGCATAGAGTGGGTTGGGGCAGTCGCCCTCAGCCTCGACCAGACCGTCGCCCTCCAGTTCCACGTAGGAACGTAGGCGCAGGGTGCCGCCGATGGTCGAGCGGATGTCTGCATAATACAGCTTTCCGCTGTTCCACTCCATGCTGACCTCAAAGCCACCGCGTGCGCGCAGACCACTGATGCTGCCCTTCTTCCATACCGATGGCAGTGCGGGCAACAGGTGTACGGCACCGTCATGACTCTGCAACAGCATCTCGGCGATGCCTGCTGTAGCCCCGAAGTTTCCGTCAATCTGGAAAGGTGGGTGGGCATCGAACAGATTGGGATAAGTGCGACCATTGGGATATTGAGCGGTGACATCGTCGGAAGGCAGCAACTTGAGCATGTTTTTCAGGATGGTCAGCGCATGGGTGCCGTCGAGCATACGTGCCCAGAAGCAGATCTTCCAGCCCAGACTCCAGCCCGTGGCCTCGTCACCGCGGTCGGTGAGCGTCTGCTTGGCAGCGGCAAATAGTTCGTTATGACTGTAGGGCGATATCTGGTTCGAAGGGAACAAACCGTAGAGGTGGGAGATATGACGGTGCTGGCGCTCGCTGCCGTCAGCGTCGATGAGCCACTCCTGTAACTGCTTGCGGCTGCCTATCTGCATGGGGGGCAGCTGTGCCAGTGCCTCGCGTATCTTGGTGATGGTGGCGGCGTACTCCGCCTTTTCGGACTCAGCGGCGGAACCGCTGAGCACGATGGCGGCCTTCAGAGTGTTCGACAGGGCATCGAACACAATTTGGTTATCCATGGTGCAGCCTGCAGTGATGGGGGTCGACTTGCCTTCAGGTCCCTGTTCGGGGCTCACCGATGGCACCACGACCAGCCAGTTGTTGTATTTCGGGTGCGGTTGCATGTAGTCCAGATAGAAGTCGGCCGTACCCTTGATGACGGGGTACCATTGTCGTAGAAAGTCCACATCGCCCGTATATAGGTAGTGTTGCCATAGGTGTGTGGCCAGCCACGCGCCGCCGTTGGGGTACATACCCCAGAAAGCACCGTCAACCGGTCCGGCTACGCGCCACAGGTCGGTATTGTGGTGGGCCACCCAACCGCCACAGTTATACATCGTCTTGGCGGTTTTGGCGCCGGTCTCGCTCAGGTCGCCTATCATGCGGAAGAACGGTTCGTTCGTCTCGGTCAGGTTACACACCTCTGACGGCCAGTAGTTCATCTCGGCGTTGATATTGATGGTGTACTTCGAGTCCCACGGCGCGTCCTTCTCCTTGTTCCACAATCCCTGCAGGTTGGCCGGCTGACTGCCAGGCTGACTCGATGAGATGAGCAGGTAGCGACCGTAGTTGAACAGCAAGGCTACCATGCCCCAGTCGGTGCTGCCCGCAAACTTCTGCAGGCGCTTTTCAGTCGTCAGTTCGCTGTTGGCTGTTGATGGCAGCGAGAACCGTACGCGGTTGTACTGCTTCTGGTAGCCCTCCACATGGCGGCTCAGCAGTGTCTCATAGTCGTACTGTCGGGCGTTCTTTAGCTGCGACAGCGTTGTCACCTGGGCCTTGCCGGTAACATCGTCGTACTTGATATAGTTGGTGCCGGCAGCAATGAAAATGGTGGCATGTGTGTAGTTCTTAACTTGCACGGTGCCACGCAACTGATAGGTTACCTCGCCGTCGCTGACGACATAGTAGCGCAACGTTGCCTTTAGCTTTGTGGCTATGCCCTCGTGATCGACCCCCTGGATGCTAGCTGTCTGTCCGTTCTCTCCTTTGGAGTAACTGGCGCTGTAGGGCGATGTGTGAGTGATGGTGAAGTTAGACGCAGTGTCAGCCTCCAGGTGCATCACGATGACGCTGTCGGCCATTGTGGCGAAGGTGGTACGCTTATAGTGGTGCTTGTTATAGTCGAAGCTGACCGTCGACAAAGCTGTCTGCAGATCCAACTCGCGCCGGTAGTTCGTTGCCTTATTGGCCGTGATACCCGTGTGAGTCAGCTTCAGACTGCCCAGCGACAGGTACTTCATACCATGCGGCCCTTTAATGAACTGCTGGTTGATAAGATTCTCGGCATCCTGCTCCTTACCGCTGAAGATGAGGTCGCGCACCTGTTTCAGGTACTTGGCCGATGTCGTACTGTTGTTGTTATGCGGTCCGCCAGCCCAAAAGGAGTCCTCGTTCAGTTGTATCTCGTCCGTCTGTATGCCGCCGAAGACCATACCGCCCAGTCGGCCATTGCCTATGGGCAGTGCCTCCAGCCAGATGCTGGCCGGTTTGTCGTACCACAGACGTTCGGTGTTGTCGTCCTGCGCCCCTGCAGGGCAAATGAATAATGAACAATGGATAAGAAATAGAGTAAGAAGCAGTTTCTTCATGTCGTTTATTTGATGATTTTCTTTCCGTTAATAATCATGATGTGAGGTGTGAGGTGTGAGGCGTGAGACGTACGGCGGCCCTGCAGATCGTAGGTCTCATTATTCATTATTCGTTCTTCACTATTCATTAGCGCAGCGTCAATCCCCGTCGTCTCGCCGCTGAACTGCCAGCAGTCAAAGTCAAAGCTGCCGGTAAAGGTGAAGTAGACGTCATGAACGCCAGTCACCGCGGTCTTCAGGTTACATGAAAAATCCTTCCACTCACCATCGGTAGGCTCAATGACGACGGTGCCCTGAGCCGTCGATGTGGTGCCTTTGCTGTCAACACGCATCAGAAGTTTCGACTTCTTCGTGCCTTTCACGCGGGCGGTGAGCGAGAGGGCACCCGACTCACCGAAGTCCACGTTGCGCACCTTGATGAAGTCGCCCTGACTGATGTTTGTCACGTAACAGCCGTTATAGTCGCCTTCGCACTTCACGCCGGAGCACTGGTTGATGGTCTCTGCTTCCTGACGCTCGTAGGGGTTGATGGTCTGCAAAGGCTCTACCCCCGTGTCGGTAGCCTTAATGAATGGCAGCGAACCGTCGGCATTACGCTGGAACTCCTCAATGCAGGTAGAACGTTTGAAGGTGTTACCGCCCTTCAGCTTACCGTTGTGGTAGAAGATGTAGTGATGCCCCTTGTATTCAACGGTGCCGCCGTGAATGGTGCCGCTGTTCTCGGCGGGGTCCATCACACGGCCCTGATACTTCCACGGCCCGGTAATCTTGTCGGCAGTCGAGTAGGCCCAGTGCTCGCCCCAGCCACCGGCAGCATACTCCAGATAGTACTTGTCACCGCGCTTATAGACCCACGATGCCTCCTCGAAGTTGGTCTTGGGTGTACCGTCGTCGTTGTAGCCCTTGTAGGGTCCGAAGGCATCCTCGTCCTTCGTTTTTACCTCTATCTCTCCTCCAGTGATGGCCGTCATCGACTTCGTCAGCTTGGCGTACCAGAGCATGTTGTTGCCGTAAAACAGGTAAGCCTGTCCGTTGTCGTCAATAATCACTGTAGGGTCTATCTTGAACCATCCCTTCACCAGTGGCTTGCCAATGGGGTCTTTGTAAGGACCTGCGGGATTGTCGGCTACGGCCACACCGATGCCTGGGTAGGCTTCACCCTTGATGGTGGCCGTCACGTACCAGTACCACTTGCCGTTGCGCTCTATACACTGGCTGGCCCAGCAGTCGTTGTCGGTCTTGGCCCATTTTGAGAACGTGCTGCCTGTCAGCGGCGTACCGCGATAGGTCCAGTTCACCATGTCGACGGTGCTGTAGAGCAGCCAGTCCTTCATGGTGTAGTAGCCGTTCTCGGTCACGTCCTCATCATGGTCTACAAAAAGGTAGAGCGTGTCGCCATGAACATAGGGGGCGGGGTCGGGTGTATAGCGGTCGCAGATGATGGGGTTCTGGCCCCACAGATACAAAACAGACAGACAAGAAAGAATTGTCAGTAGTGATTTTTTATGCATAGCTTTGTTTCTTGTTATTCCGAGTGCAAAGGTACGCATTCACACGACATCCTTAATGTCCGTCTGTTTCAGATGTTTTGTTATTTGTTGTGTTTCATGACTTTGACGACCCGTCCGTCAGCCGTACGCACGATGTTCAGACCATCATACGCTGTCTTGCGCTCGCGTCCCTGCAGGTCATAGACTTGACGTGAGGCGTGAGGCGTGAGGCGCGAGGTGCCAATCTCCGTCGTGCCCTTCGGTATCAGCCACATGCCACTGACGTTCATGTTACCCCCGCTCTGTACCTTCATGGCGTTGATGTGGACGAATGCATCGCGGCGTGCCACGTTCTCGTTGGTGTTCACAGTGGCCAGGTCGTCCAGAGGCAGTACGATGCCACCAATCTCAGCATCCCAGTAGGGATCCCACTCGTTCAGCCCAACGACAATCTGCTTGTACGGTCCGTGGTCGGTCAGACGGTTGGCCAGGATGCGCAGACCGTTACCCTGGCCGCGGATGACCAACTTGTCATACTGGCTCACGTCGGCGAAGAGGTTATACTTGACGGAGCTGAAACCCGCTACGACCCCACCGCCGCTGACATACGTGTTCAGGTTCCATTCGGCGTTGACCGAATTGTCTGTCGGTTGGGCATCTGCACCCGTGCCGTCCCACTCCTTAAACAGCTGTGCCGTCAGGCGTACCCAGTTTTCGGGGGCCTCGAAGTCGTCGATGCCCACATAGTTCAGCACCTGACTGAGCACCGTCTCCGAGCGGTAAGGGAAGTACTGTGTCAGCAGACGTCGCCGCTCTGTCTGATACTGGTTGTCCACAGTATAGAGCTGCCCCTGTCGCTGCCACGGGTGCACGTCGCGGCGGTAGTCGCCCCAGCGGGCAGCTTCGGCATACAGAGCCTTGTGGATGGTGTTATACAGACTGTCCCATACCTCGACGACACTCTTCTCGCCCAGCAGTCCGTCCTCTGCCAGTATCTCCTTGGCGCGTTGCTGGTAGCGGCGTGCGAAGCGCTCGTTCTGCAGCAAGTTCTGGAAAATGCCCGTGGGGTATTTATGGCCGTTGTTCTTGCTCAGTATGTTCTCGTTCTGGTTCACAAAGATAATTTCCGTGTCCCAGCAGAGCAACCGGAAACCCTCGCTCGCCACGCTGTCGTTATTATGTCGGCGGATTGCATACCAGTTATGGTGATCCCAGTCGGTGTTGCCGCCATACTGGTTGATGAGCATATAGTCGATGAACTGGTCGAGGTCGAGCAAGGTGTCCAGCTGCTCGTAGCTCTTATCGTCCCAGGCATTGGCCGCTGTCTGTGTCATCAGCCCCCAAGTCTCCAGGTCGCCCTCTGCAGCCTCCAGGTGGTTGCCGCCGTCCTCCTCCACCTTGATAACATCAATCTCGCTTTTCTTGCCGCCGATGTGGTCCTTGCCGAACTGGTCGTCCACGCGCTCCGCAATGTTGTAGAGTCCCCAGTACATACCGTTCAGGAAGAGGTTCACATAGCGGGCGTTGACACTTGTGTGGCCCATCTTGCGCTGCATACGCCGCGCCCATACATCGCGCGTGTACTGTGCCTTCTGACGGTTTCCCTCGTCCCAGTGCTGCCAAGCGTTGCCGAAGTGGCAGCGCAGAACCAGCTGGTCGAACTTCGTCGGCTCGTCCTCACCGAAGATGGGCGCCTTCAGCGTCTTCGGTCCGTATTCCTCCTTGAACACCAGTCGGAACGAGTGCTTCGGGTTCTTCTCGGCCAGTCGGCCGTGACCGCCGTGCAGTCGGACGCCGCAGGTCGTCGAGAAGTCAACAAGTGCGCCGCCGTCCACAGCTTTGCCACCAGGCAGGAACATCTCCACGCTGGCGGGACGTGTCCATCCGTGACCGGTCGGGTCACCCACAGGCGGACCGGTGTAGATGTAGATGCCGCCCCGCTCTTCGTCCAGTTCGTGGCTGAAGAAGTTTTCCTTGTCTGAGACGATGCTCACCACGGGCAGCGACTGCAGACCTTCGGCAATCTTTGTGCGCAGCTCTGGATCGTTGGTCATCTCGGAATCCATACCGTAGTCGGCCGTCGCTTGTCCCCAGATGTCGGTGTACCAGCCCCACATATCGGGGTAGCCAGCTGGCAGGTCAGGTTGGCGCAGGATATCCTTCGTAAACAGGTAGGTGGCTGTTGCGATGGGGGTCACCCGTCCGGTGTCGGCGATGGCGGCAGCCCTGACGATGGTTGTTCCCGTGACCGTCAGCGGAGCGATGTAAGCGTTACTTGACGCTGTCGGCTCGCTGCTGTCCAGTGTGTAGCGGATGGTCGCTCCTGCCGGCAGTTGTTCATCGGCACTGATGTCGAGGGTGAACGACTGGTCGTAGAAGCCGTGCTGCTGGCTGAAATGCAACTGCTGCGCCCGTGCTCCGAAGGGGAGCAGGGCACAGCAGATGATGGCGGTTAATGCCTTTTTTCTCATATCCGTCAAATCTTTTTACCTTTTCTTTTTTTACTTCTTAAGAATCTTCTTTGTCTTGCCGTCGGCACTGCGAAGTATGATTACGTGAGGCGTGTGACCTGAGGCGTGAGACGAGCGGCGGCCCTGCAGGTCGTAGGTCTCATTATTCATTGTTCGTTCTTCATTATTCATTAGCGCAGCGTCAACCTCCTCAATGCCTGTGCTCCGGGTGAAGGTGGGCTTCAGTGTCAGGTTGTCGTGCGGCATCGGGAACGTCAGTTCCCACATGTCGTTCACCTCGATGGTCTTCTCCAAGGTGTAGAAGACGGAGTTTGTCACCTTCAGCTCCTTCAGGGCGTAGCCGGTCTTCGGCTGGATGCTCAGCTTGATGAGCTGGCCCTCGGCAGCCTCGGTGACGTTTGGTACGATGGTACCGTTGCTGCCCTGTTCCACATTGATGTCGTAGGTCAGCGGTGCCACATCGTCCGGCTGATAGGTTACCTGGTCGATGTACATCGGCAGGGCTCCCGTATTGGCGATGATCAGCGTGTTCTTGCCGACCTTCATCGTGCCCTTGACGGTGACGTTCTGCCACTCGTTGACTTCGGTCTTCTCGCAGGCCACCGTTGTCTTCTTGCCGTTCACGGTGACAGCGATGTTACCGGCCTTCGTGGCGCAGGTGTATCGGATGGCAACGGTGTAGTCGCCCTCCTGTCCTTCTTTCAGGTTCAGCTCGTGGCGCAGGCCGCCGCTGGCGTTGGTGCCCATATCAATGAAACCATTGCCGGAGTGGCCGATGACGCTGGGATACCAGCTATAGGGATTGGTACAGCAACTCTTCACGCTCTTGAAGTCCATATCCTCAGCCTCGATGATGATGGGGCCGCGGTACAGCTCCGGCTGTTTGGGCAGCGGCAGCGCCTTCTTCTCGATAACGGGTAGCGAGGCATCGCGCTGGGCTTTGCCCTTACACCAGATGGTCACCTCGACGGCACCGCAGTGCTTCACCGTCAGGGTATAGGTGCCTGCCTCGGCGTCATACTTCGCTGTGGCTGATGAGGTGCCGCGGGCCGAACTGTGCTTCATCAGTTTGTAGGTGGGCTCCTCAGTGACGCCCGTCAGCGTGATCACATCCGGACGCAGCGTGGTGGTGTCGGTGCGGTAGTTGTTCAGGTAGAAGTCCAAGCTGTCGGCATACTCTCGGATGACGCCGCTCGACAGACGGTAGTACTCCAGCTTCAGCGAGTCGCAGGTGTTGTACTGCAAGGGAATCTCGGCCGATGCCTTCTTCTTCTCGTTGAGATATGAGAACGGCATATAGGTTACCAGCTGGTTGCGGAAGCGGTTGACGTAGAGGTCGCCCTTCGACACCTCGGGGTACTGGGCGTTGAAGTCGGCAGTCTTCTTGGCGATGGTGCCCCAGCGCGATGTGTAGGCCGACTTCTTTACCTGCACGGGGATAGCCTTAGCCGCATCGTCATACAGGTCGGTTACCATCGGGATGGTGCCGTAGCGGCCTGTCGACTTGAAGTAGCAGAGGTTATCCATCCACTGGCCGTTGCCGCGGTTCATAGGGTCGGTCTGCTTATAGACACCATCGAAGAGGTTGCCCCACGTGGCATACTTCTGCTCATCGCTACCCGAGCTGACGTTGTTGATGACCACGATCTTCGTCTTGTTCACCACCTCTTCGCGCGTGGGGATATATAAGGTACCGTCGAGAACCTTCAGAAACATATCGTTCCACACGCCGTTCATGTTCGGGAAACGTTCCCAGTTGCGGCGCGTGTAGCTGTTGACGGTGCTGTTGTTCACCTCGTGGAAGCACTCCTGGTTCCAAGTCAGCTCCGGACCATCCCACACGCAACCGCCGTTGACGCACATCTGCTCCATCACGGTACCGATGCCGGCGGCTGAGGGGTACTTCTTACCGTGATTATCGCCCAGGATGGAGTTTAAGGCACCGTTCCAGCCGCAGTTGTCGTAGCGCACACCGTAGGCTTTCGTCAGTCCTGAGACAAACGGTCCGAAGGTCACGCTCTCGTTGTTGTACCAGCACGATGCTGTGGTGTACTTGTAGAGGAACAGAATGGCCTCGGGGTATTTCTTACAGGCAGCCAGGAAGTTCTTGTTGCGCTTCAGCTCGCCGATGGGGTTCAGACCGTGGCTCCAGATGTTGCCGCAGAACGAGACGGTCAGCAGACCGCCGTACTTGTGCGACATCTCCACCAGATTGGCAAACAGTGCCCAGCGGTCGGTCTGCTTGGCTGATGACTTGTCGCCGGCCTCATCGAAGCCCCAGAACTGCTCGGCGTAGTTCCATCCGAGGAAGTTGGGGAAGCGCTTGAAGAAGTACTCGAACGTCACCAGGTCGTTGTCCTGGATGTGGGTGTGACCGCCGGAAGCCGGCTGGCAGGAGAACCACACGCCGTTTTGCTGGCACACCGTTCCCCACGACTTGTAGGTCTGGAAGGCATAGTGCGGCATCTTATAGACGTTTTTCTGCGTGTCATACTGGCATGAAAGGCTCAAGTTCAGACAGACGTAGGGGCGGATGGCCTCCGGTATGAGGTCGATAATCTTCTGCGGGTCTGCTTTGTACCACACGTCCACGTGGATGAACCACAACGGGTGCTGCGAGTCAATGGGACGACGCTCCTGCGCCGCTGCGCGGCTAATGAATAATGAACAATGAATGAATAACAATGCGAGTAACAGTTTTCTCATGTCTTTTGGCTTTTAGTTTCTGGGTGCAAAGATACGAAAAATGCAACGAAACCCCAAGGGAATTTCGTTGCATTGTCATTGAGAAACGTATCAAGTGCGATACGTCCCTTTCTCGTTTCTACTATTTCATCACCTTCTCCGTGCGTACGGTGCCGTCGCTCATCAGCTTCTTCACCACCACGATGCCGCGACGGGCGCTGGTGATGCGCTGACCGTTCAGGTCGTAGAGCTCGAGGGCACGGACGGTAGCGGGCTTGGCAATGGTCTCCTCGACCGGTGTGAGGGCCGACTCGTAGGCCATCGTGTAGTTGAAGCCGGCAGCGGGACCAGACATCAGCACGCGTACCTCGTTGAAGAATACGTGCGAGTTAGGACCGGCGTTGAAGCCCAGCGTCAGCTTGCCGTCGGCGATCGCCACATCCTCGAAGAGCACGTTGCCGTTATTGCCTACCTGCGGATAAGACTGACCGATGACGGTGATGTCCTGCATCACAGAGTCGGGCTCGGCAGTGGTGGCTATGAAGGCGTAGCTGCCTTCCAGTGAAGCCTCGTCCATGCGCTCGCCGACAACGATGTCGATGGTGTAGACACCGGCGGGCAGGTCCTCAATGGTCTGGCCGATGTTGAACGAACCACCCCAGTTGCTGAACATAGCGTCGACGGGAATCTCATCGGTACCGGGATCATCGCCCCATCCGTGGGTCAGACCCGGGTTGTTGCCGTTAGCCTCCCAGCCGGGAACGGCCTCGGGATTGAACGTACCGGTCTTCTTCACACGGTAGATGTTCGGGTTCTTCACGAACACGGTCATATCGTAGGTCGGAGTGGTGGTCTCCATATCTTCGTTGATAATCTCCTCGAACAGGGTGTTGTCGGCGTTCTTCAGCTGTCCGTAGAGCTCCACCTTGATGCGGGTCTTGATCTGCTCCACCAGGTCGTCGTTGTCGGTCAGCTCCTTGTTGGCAGCGTCAACAAGGTAGTCGTCCTCGGCCACACCCAGACTCTTCAGGGTCTCGGCACCCAAGCGCAGACGCTCGGTCAGCACGGCATAGCCGGTCATGCTGGCCTTCGACGGACCATAGGTGAACATAGCCTTTGCCTTGTTGATGGCGCTCGACAGTTCGTCGATGGCGGCGGTCAGCTCAGCGTCGTCGAACAGGGTCTTGTCGGCATACTTCTTGGCAACATCCACAGCTGCCTTATAATAAGAGGTACCCGAGAACTTGCTGTCGGCAAAGTTGTCGACAATCTCCTGAGCCTGTCCGGGCAGCGGGTCGTAGGTGTCGCACAGCAGGTGGTGATCCTGCATAGCCTTAGCAGCAGCGTCGAGCTCCTCGGCAGCCTTCTTGAAAGCCGACGGAGCGGTCATCTTCTTGCCGTCATACTCCTTAATCTTGTTGTCCAGAGCGGTGAAGGCAGCACCGGCGTAGCGCTCGCTGTTGCTCTCCTCGAGCACCTTCTTGGCGTTCTCCAGAGCCTTCTGCAGCAGCAGCGTCTCCTCGATACCCATCACGTCGGGCACGTACTTCACAAGCACGTTAGCCAGCAGCACCTCGCTCCAGCCCTGTTCGCCGGCTGAGTTGGTGGCAGTCCAGCGCAGCACGTAGTTACCGTCGGCCTCGGGCACGAAGGTGTACTCCTTAGCGGTCGACTCCTTCACGGCAAAACCTTGGTCGCCGTTCACGTTCGGGGTGTTCTCAACCATCTCCTCGAAGACGGCGTCGCCATCCTCGTTCACAATCTCGAACTTCATCCAGGTGCCATTGTCCTTCCACATGGCGGTGTTGAAGCTAATCTTATAGGTCTTGTCGGCCTCCAGTTCCAGCTGGTGCTCGTCGGCGTTGCCGTATTCGGTGTAGCCCTCACGGAAGTAGAGTCCCTTCTTGAAGTCGATACCGTTATCGAAGTTCATCATACGGGGACCAGTGCCGTAGCTGTTGCCAGCCGTACGCTCGTCGCCGTTGAAGTTGACGATGAAGCCCTCGGGGATGCCGCCGTTGGCGCAGTCCGTGAAGTAGGTCACGGGCACGAGGTCCTTCGGCTGGTCGTTCGGGTCAATCTCCTGCTCACCGAAGCCGAGTGTCAGCTCCAGCTCACCCTCGTCGTCGAGGAAGTTCATTTCGGGCTTAATGCGCGTTACGTTCAGCGTGTACTTGCCGGGCTTCAGGTCGCCGCCGCTGCGGGTGAACGTCACCTCCTTCGAGAAACCGCCTGCCGGCGTGGGTTTCAGTACCTCATTGCCCAGCGTAGCCTTGATTTCGTCGCAGTCAACATTAGCAGAGAACACGAACTTGAACTCCTTCAGGTCAACGGGCAGGTTGAACGAGCCGTCCTCAGGATCGGCGCTGACCAGCTGCGGTACGGCAGCCAGATAAGAGTAGTAGTCGCCCAGACCGTCCTGGAACTTAGCCTCCAAGTCGGTGAATGAGGGAACATCCTGGCCTTCGAAGCGGCCGTCAACGAACTTCAGGTGCAGCTTGGCGTCGGTGGGGTTCTTGAAGCTTACCTCCACCTTGGCGTCCTCGTCCTCGGGGTAGCCCTCGTCGATGAAAGCGAAGATAGCGTTGTCCATACCCTCGACAGAGAGCAGGGTGGCGGGCTCGCCGTTCACCTTCACGCTGACGCAGTCGTTGGGATAGATGAGGCGCTCCATGTTGCCCATCAGGGTCTTCAGGTTGGTGAACGGGCTCACGTTGATGCGGATGACGTCGTTCTGGAAGCCAGCCGACATCAGCTCCATCGGGGTGTGCTCAACACCTGAGCCCTCGATAGAACCCTCAATCTCAATCTTCGTGATCTTACCCTTCGGGCTGCCCCAGCCCGTCTTGATGGCGTTCAAGTGGACATACTCCAGGTCGCTCACGTCGAGCGAAATTGTTCCGTCGTCGCCGATGGTCACGTTGCGCTCCAGCGTTGTGCCGCCGTGGGTGTCTTCGCCGTCCTCAGGCATCGGCGGGCGGTTCATCAGGATACGCAGCTGTACGCCCTTCGTACCCGTGAAGTGGATGGTCTTTGTACCGGTCAGGTCGGCATACCACAGATAATAGACTTTGTTAGAGCCCCAGACGGTGGAGCCTGCACCCACCTCCTGGTACAGCAGGTTCTCGCAGACGAAGTCGTTGCCGTCCACTTGCTCGGGCTCGTCGACGACGTTAGCACCGGGCTGGTCGCCGTCCCATGCCTTGAACATAACGTCTTCCAGCTCAACGCGGTGCTGAGCGAAGGCGCCAGCTGTGCCCAACAGCAGAGCCGTCAGGACTACAAGCATTTGGTAAACTTTTCTCATAATGATACGTTTTTGGTTAATAATACTGTTAGTTGTTTACGTTTTCTGGCTGCAAAGTTAGTGTTTATGCGTGTTGTAGCCATAGAATAACGTTGCATAGAACTTGAAAAACGTTTCAAAACGAAAAAACAAAACCGGTCGGCTCCAGCAGGAGCCAACCGGTCGTTGTGTGTTTAGGTTAATGTCCGATCAGAACTCATCGTCCCAGTCGTCATCATTCCACTGGCTTTGGCCACTTATCTCGCGGCTGTCGCCTTCGGTAACGCCTCCTTCTCCTGTGGTTCCTCCTTGCTGCAAGGAGTCGCAGATGAGGTTGCTGAGTTCCATGCCCTCAAAGCCAATCTGTGGTGCTTGATATATTTTCTTCATAGTGTTTGTCTCCTATACCTTATTTAATAATAACCTTTTTACCATTCACAATGTAGAGGCCCTTTGTGGGCTGTGCTACGCGTTGTCCACTGAGGTTGTAGATGGCTTGGTTGGCAATCTCGTTCACTACCTGCATGTTGTCGATAGCTGTTGCATCGTCGAAGGCGAGGCTGATGGTACGCGAA
>CAZLPO010000054.1:0-14285 GCA_964561385.1 uncultured Prevotella sp. | reverse complement strand
CTAAGCATTGCAATCGTCATCAAAAACAATCTTTTCATCTTTTTACCCTTTCTTTTCTTTACTCGGGGCGGCTGTGTCAGACCGATGTTCCCCTACTTTCTTTTGTTATCCTTGTCTTGTTTTGACGGTGCAAAGTTACGGCGATTTTTGAAACCTGCAATAGTTTTTTATGAAATTGTGTGCGCAAACAGTTCTTTTATTGATGCAGGTCAAAGAATGAGGCTGTTTTTTCGATTTTTAGGTCATTTTGCATTAATCTGACCGAAAAATGGTGCTATTTCTAATCTTTTTTGTACCTTTGCCCTCGCATACATTATTATATATAAAAGATGAGTCAGAATAATAATAAGTTCATTTCCATGAACTACCAGCTCTACATTGTAGAGGATGGTGAGAAAACATTACAGGAGCAGACTTCAGAGGAGCATCCTTTTCAGTTTATTACCGGCTTTGGTGTCGCACTTGATGCGTTGGAAAAGTATGTTATAGGCATTGAGAAGGGGGCTGAGTTTGAGTTGACTATTCAGCCGGAGCAGGCATTTGGCGTATATATCCCGGAAGGAGTCCACAAGGTGGGGCGTGATGTGTTCGAGGTTAATGGGAAATTTGACGATGAGCATATTTATGAGGGGTCAGTAATCACGTTGTCAGATGTAGAGGGCCATCAGTTCATGGCTACCGTAACAAAGGTTGAAGCAGATGGTGTCACAGTAGATACAAACCATCCTTTGGCAGGAAAGGTTCTCCTTTTTACTGGAACGATGCTGGAAAACCGTGATGCCACTGAGGCGGAGATTAATCAGATGATTAAGCAATTGACAGGAGGCGGTTGTGGAGGAGGATGCCATAACTGTCATCACGAACAAGGTGATGAGGGCTGCGAAGGTGGTTGTGGCAACGGTTGCGGTCATTGTGGAGAGTAGACTATGCGAAATACGTTTGGACATATTTTTACATTGACGACTTTTGGCGAAAGCCATGGGGCGGCGGTAGGTGGCGTGATTGATGGAATGCCGGCAGGCATAGATGTCGACCTGACCTTCATTCAGCAGGAACTGAATCGCAGACGTCCAGGACAGAGCAGTCTGACAACTTCTCGTCAGGAAGCCGATCAGATAGAATTGCTGAGCGGCGTCTTTGAAGGGAAGACAACAGGCTGTCCGATAGGCTTCGTCGTGCGTAATGCTGACCAGCACTCACGAGACTACGAGAATCTGCGTGAGCTCTTCCGACCTTCGCATGCTGATTACACCTATTATAATAAATACGGTGTCCGTGATCATCGGGGTGGGGGACGCTCCTCTGCACGCGTCACCATTAGCCGTGTTGTTGGTGGTGCCTTCGCCAAACTGGTGTTACAGCAGATGGGCATCTCTGTCCAAGCCTATACGTCGCAGGTTGGCTCTATTGCTCTTGATAATGACTACAGTAAGTATGACTTGTCAAAAGTCGAAAGCAATGACGTGCGTTGCCCAGACGCTGAGAAGGCCGTTGCCATGATGCAGTTGATATCTGCGGTGAAGGCCGAAGGTGATACGATTGGTGGCGTTATAACCTGTGTCGTCAAGGGCTGCCCTGTTGGCATAGGTGAGCCGGAATTTAGTAAGTTGCATGCCGAACTTGGTGCTGCTATGCTCAGCATCAATGCTGTCAAAGGTTTCGAATATGGCGATGGCTTTGACGGCGTTGACAAGCGCGGCTCTGAGGTGAACGACGAGTTTTGCAGTGACGGCCAAATCGTGACTACCAAGACCAATCATAGTGGTGGTATACAGGGGGGCATCTCCAATGGTCAGGACATTTATTTCCGCGTGGCCTTCAAGCCAGTGGCAACATTATTGAAACAGCAGCAGACTGTTAACCTCAAGGGGCAGCCTACAACATTCACAGCCCATGGCCGACACGATCCATGTGTGTTACCTCGTGCGGTACCAGTGGTCGAAGCGATGGCAGCAATGGTTATTTTGGACCAAATTATATTGCAAAAAGGCGAGAAATTATAAATAAAACACGAAAAAGGGAAAATAATGCCGAAAAAATTTGGTAGTTATAAAAAATAGCACTATCTTTGCAATGCTATTTGGGGTTTGTGAAAATCTTAAAAGCATTAGTTAAGTCTAGTTTAGTTTTTGTGTTGGTTGGGAGCGGTCGATTGACCGCTCTCTTTATTTTGCCATCTTCTTGGTTACCCTCTGGCCATCCTTGGTTGTCGTACGGCGTATATAAGGACCGTGGGCGGGTGCAGTCATGCGTGATCCTGTGATGGTGTAGTATTCAGTATTTCTCTCGGTATCCTGTAGCGACTCAATGGCGGTGTCGTCATTGGCCACTTTCAATAAGCCTTTGGTGTAGAGGTCAGTGGTGTCCCACACGAGTCCTGCGCCAGGCGTCTCAGGGATGATTTGGCTGAAGGTGCCGCTGATGGTAGCTCCTGAGAGCGTAAACATCCTATACGTCTTGCCTGGAGTTGGCGTTTCGCGTAGCATGGCTTCGCTCGGCTGTAGAATGGCTCCCTGGTTCAGCCGCACGTTGGCATAGAACGTAAGTCCCCTGTCTATGGCCAGTGTGTCGCCGGCCTGAAGGACACCGCCACGTTCTATTGTTACGGTGCCTTTCAGCGAACCGCGCCCTGCCAGGATGGCATCCTGACGAACAGTGACGGCACCTGTTCCTGTATGTTGTCCGTTCACAATAAGCCTTCCTTTTGTCACGACGGTGGTGCCGCTATAGGTGTTGGCACCTGTCAGCCGCCAGTCGCCCGCCCCCTGTTTCTCAATACTGGTCTTTCCTGCATGGCTACCGGCCTGATCGTAGTCATCGATGATACCACGGAAGGTCTCATCAGTGTTTGCCGTCCCAACAATCCAGGTGCCCTCGCCCTTGGCTTTGACGTTAAAGCCCGAGAGAATGGTGGAGGCATCGCCGGAGAGTCCGCCCAGATAGTAGGTAGAGGCATTCTTGGCACCGTTGACTGATGCGTTGCCCTTTAAATACAGTGTGGCATTCTTGATGCCCGTGCCGTTACGTATGGCAAACTGGCTTTTCTTCTTGTCGCCTGTTCCGTTGACAATGAGCTGCCCTGTAAAACCGTCCCAGTTGCCTTCAATGTACTCGCGCAGGTAGTGAACATTCCAGATGAGTGTTCCGAGGCCAGTCACCTTACATTTGTTGGTGTTCCATAGGTCGAAGTCGATGGTCGAGGTCGTGCCCTCCGTCACATCGATGGGGAAGTTGTAGGTCACCGATGCCTCGTTTTTCCCTACCGTTGTGAACTTGCCGCCCTGCATGACCAGTCGTGAGGCTGACCCGATGCCTTTGTCAGAGATGTTCTTGCCTGCCAGTTTCACTTCGCCGCCTTTCATCACCAGGTCTCCATCGAACTTAAAGAACTGGTCGTTGTTGATAAGCAACTGCCCCTGACCGTTCATTTCCAGGTTGCCGGTACCTTCCACTGACCCGTTCATGGTAACGACAGTTCCCTTGTTGACAATTTCGAGTTCCGTGTCATTATAGAGTGTGGCTGAGCGGTTGGTGGCAGTGGAGGCACCAGTATAGCGATAGGTGCCGCCGTCCATAATCCAGTTCTGTGCAAACTCCTGGCTCTTGCCAAGTCCACTGGCGACGTCACCGTTTTTCAGCGATGAGAATTCGTAGACGCCACCATGGAGTACAGTTGCTCCCTGATACTGCTGGTCGCTGGCAATGGTCAGTGTGCCCAGCCCCGTCTTGTTCATCGAGGCCGTTCCGCTGATATAACCTGTCCCGTTGATGGTGACATGGGCATCCGAACGTACAACGACAGCACTTTTCTCCGTTGGCTCAGTGAGAGTGATGGTCTGGTCTTCTGTCGGATTAATCAGCCATTCGCCTTCCCCATCGCCAGTAAAGTGTTCTGCGTCAATGATATCTGTCTGTTCCGGACGTGTCTTTACAGTCAACTCCGAGATGAACGCAGACCGCTTGTCATCGCGATAGGCACAGACACGGACGATGTAGGCCGTTGCTGGCTTCAGACTCTCGTCATTGATGACAAATGTCTTCTCATTTGCTGCCGTGCGGCCCACTTCAACAAACGTGTCGTCTTTTTTCATCTCGACGATGAATCCCTCTTCGTTGTCTGAGTAGTCTGCCCATTTCAGGGTTAGACTGTTTGTGTCAGCCGAAACAAGTGTGAGCATGAGCGGAGCACGAAGATAGTCCTGCCTGTCATTCTTTGAGATGCTGTTGATGTAGTTTTCAATGTTGGCATAGCCATTGGTAGCAATGGTCATGGCATCGTCTTTTGCTGCGTCTGTGCCGTTGGCTTCTTCCCAGCTGTCGGGCATGCCGTCGCCGTCAGAGTCTTTCTTTTCCTCCCCAGCAAACATGGTCCATGTGTCAGGCGTACCAATAGGCAGCTCGTTCTCATTGGTTATCAGTTTTCCTTGGGTGCCCAGCGACAGTACCTCGTCCACCATGTAGCAGTCGGCCAGATCCCGGTAGGGCAGTGAGGCACCGACCTCGGGCAGCAGTGTCTCTATAAGACTGTTGCCAGCCCATTTCTCCAGTGCAGGGTAGTCGTATGGCTTGGCTTGTCGATCGCCGCCCCCGTCACCCGTGAACTCCGAGGCGTTCATCTTTCCGTCGCGGTTGGCATCCTGCCAGTTGTCTGTACCGTAGAAGTGGAAGTTGGCATTGCCGCCTGTCAGACAGTTACCGCCAACGGCAGGGCCGTTGATGAAAAGGTTCGACTCGATATTGCAGTATGACTGTCCCTCTGAGTCGCCTCCCATGTTATAGGCCGCGTTCTTCCAGTTATATACCAGGTTGTTGGCGTATTGGTTTATGCCTTTCACCTTAAAGTTTCTTGTTGAGTTATCTACCAGCAGGTTACGATAGATGCTGATGTTCTCAGCCTGCATCAGTCCGCCGGCAGAGTGCGTCATCAGCCCCTGACCGATGATGGAGTTCTGCAGCGTGATGTTGTGTGGCGCTGTACCCTTGCTGTCCCAGTTGATGGAGAAATTCTCGTCCTGTCCCCATGCAAACGAGCAGTGGTCGAAAATCATGTTCTGGCCGTTGGCAATACCGGCGCAGTCTTTGTCCTTCGTACCGCCAGCGCCCATGCGGAAGCGCATGTAACGTACAATGATGTTATCAGCACCGGAGAATGAGACGCCATCGCCATAGACGGTGACGCCCTCACCGGGTGCCGTCTGTCCGGCTACGTACAGATTCTTGGCAAAGACAATACGCGTGTTGATGCGGATAACGCCACCCACATCGAAGACAACGATGCGGTTGGGCTGGCTGACAGCATCACGCAAAGAGCCTGTGCCCGAGTCATTCAAGTTTGTTACATGGTAAACTTTGCCTGTGCGGCCACCAGTGGCAAAACGCCCCCATCCTTGTGCTTCTGGGAAGGCTAGCTGTTGGGCACTCATGTTGACGCTGCCCAGCATCAGTAGCAGGCAGGCTGTGATTTTAGTAGTAGTTTTCATCGTTTTTATTCTTGTTGGCCCTTTATGGGTCTTATGGGTCTTATGGGTCCTATAGGTCTTATAGGTCCTAAATCGCTCCTATGATTTCCTCCACCGACTTGCACCCATGGCTGTCCAGCCACTCGTTCATGCCGTCACGCACCTTGAGACTAATAGCCGGATCCAGGAAGTTGGCGGTTCCAATCTCGATGGCGGTGGCACCGCACATCATGAACTCAATGGCATCCTTGGCCGACGAAATGCCGCCTAAGCCAATGACAGGAATCTTCACGGCCTTGGCCACTTGGTAGACCATGCGCAGGGCCACAGGTTTCACGGCAGGACCGCTCAGTCCGCCAGTGCCGATGCTGAGCACCTTCCGACGCTTCTCTATATCGACAGCCATGCCCATCAGCGTGTTAATCAGCGAGACAGCGTCTGCTCCCTCTGCCTCTACAGCACGGGCTATCTCCGTGATATCGGTTACGTTGGGCGAAAGTTTTACGATGAGCGTCTTGTGGTAGCGCTCACGGACGGCCCTTACGACGCTGGCAGCACCTGCACAGGTCACACCGAAGGCCATGCCTCCGTCCTTTACGTTGGGACAAGAGATGTTCAGCTCGATAGCGGGAATCTTCTCCAGCAGGTCGATGCGTGCGGCACATTCTGCATAGTCCTCAGGCGATGAGCCGCTGACGTTGACAATCATGTTCGTGTCAATATCCTTGATCTGTGGGTAGATATGTTCACAGAAGTAGTCTACACCCTTATTTTGCAGACCAACACAATTCAGCATACCGCTGGCTGTCTCAGCCATGCGTGGGTAGTCGTTGCCCTCGCGTGGCTTCAGTGTCGTTCCTTTAACAATGATGCCGCCGATGCTATCCAGCGGCATGAAGTCCTGAAACTCCAGACCGTAGCCGAAGGTACCAGAGGCGGTCATTACGGGGTTCTTTAGTGTCAGCGCACCTATCTTTACTCTTAAATCAGCCATGAATCCTCAATTTTCAATTACCACAACAGTCTCTTGATATTAAACACTGGGCCTTCCTTGCATACGCACAGGTTGCCCTCCGTCGTTTTCTCCACACAGCACAGACAGGCGCCCAGACCGCAGGCCATCAGGTTCTCCAGTGATACCTCGCAGTCGATGTCTTGTTCTGTAGCAAAGCGGGCTACGGCTTTCATCATCGGCGTGGGACCGCAGGTCTGAATAAGACCAAACGACTCCTTTTTCAGCAGTGAGTGCTGAGTTACGAAACCCTGCTCACCTTCGCTGCCATCCTCTGTCGTCACAAAGACGCGGCCATAGCGACTGAACTCCTCGAGCATGAGCAGGTCCTTGGCAGTTCTGGCACCCAGCAGGAAGGTTGGCTCCAGTCCTCGCGCCCTCAGCGCAGCACCTTGATAGAGTAGGGGAGCTACCCCCACGCCGCCGCCCACAAGCAGCACCTTGGTTCCGCTGTCTAAAGCGTCGGGCATCGTAAAACCGTTGCCCAGCGGTAGCATACAGTTCAGCAAGTCACCCTCATTCAGGGCTGCCAGTCTCTTGGTGCCTTCACCGACCGTTGCCACCAGCAGGTGCAGTTCGTTACGCTCGTAGTCTACGAAGTTAATGGAGATGGGGCGACGCAGGAAGGTGCTTGGACTTCCGTCCACCCGTATCTCGACAAACTGTCCTGGGCGCATCTCCGGCAGTGGTCGTTCGTGTGTCAGACGTAACAGCACATAGCGTTCGTGTAGTTTCTCGACCGCCGTGACATGCAGGTCGAGTACATATTTTTTCAGTTCTTTCATGTCAATGGAATGAAGTCGTGTGCAAAAGTACTCATTTTCTGTCAACTGGCAAAGCCGTCGTACCTTTTTTATTCATAAAAGTGCAGTTTGGATTTGCAGATATGCGTGAAAATGACTAACTTTGCACCAATGAAAATGACGTATAGTGAGTAATAGAAGAAGAATGAAAAAGACATTAATGACCATCGGTATTACATCGGCCATGCTGATGCCGTTCAGTGCCTGTCAACAGGCACAGCGTGAGAACCCTCTTTTGGTGGAGAGTACGCTGCCATTCGGAGCACCTGATTTCAGTAAGATTGACAGTAACGACTATCTGCCTGCCTTCGAGGCTGCTATTCAGCAGACACGTGATGAGATTGCCAAGATTGTGGATAATCCGGATTCTGCCACGTTTGAGAACACCATCCTCGCATACGAGGAGAGTGGCCGCCTGCTCGACCGTGTGAGTCGCGTGTTTTTTGCTCTCGTTGAGGCAGACAAGACTCCTGCGTTGGGAGAGATTGAGAAGAAGGTTCAGCCGATGCTGACAGACCTGTCGAATGAGGTCATGTTCAACAAGCCCCTTTTCGAGCGTATCAAACAGGTTTATGACAAGGAGTACCAGATCCTACAAGGCGAGGACCAAAAACTCTTGGAGGAGATCTACAAGGAGTTTGTGCGCAAAGGTGCACTGCTGCCAGAAGACAAGATGGACCGCATGAAGGAAATCAACAAGCGCATTTCAGACTTACAGACCGAGTGGGGCAATATGTTGCCCGACGCTACCAATGAGGCTGTCGTGTGGGTTGAGTCGGGTTCAGACTTGGCGGGACTCACTGAGGCCGACATTGCCCAATGCATGAGAGATGCCGAAAGTCGCGGCAAGAAGGCTCCATACGCCATCGTGATTGTCAACACTACCCAACAGCCATTGCTGACCAGTCTGGAAAACCGCAAGCTGCGCAAGAAGGTCTACGAGGCCAGCATCCATCGTGCTGACGGCACAGGGAAATACAATACCTTCGCCCTTGTCAGTGAAATAGCCAAGTTGCGCGCTGAGCAGGCTGAGCTCATGGGCTATCCCAACTATGCCGCCTACTCATTGGAGGAGACGATGGCCAAGACGCCGGAAAACGTCTATGCCTTTTTGAAGAACCTTATCAGTCAATACATCCCGAAGGCTAATGCTGAGACAAAGGCCATCGAAGATTTTGCCCGCAAGACTGAAGGTGCTGATTTCAAATTGGAGCCCTACGACCGTTTCTACTATTCTGCTAAGATGAAGAAACAGCTGCTCGATGTCTCCGATGACGAGGTGAAGCCCTACTTCAATGTCGACAGCGTACTCCTGAATGGTGTGTTCTATGCAGCTAACCGTGTTTACGGCCTCACCTTCAAGGAGCGTACAGACTTGCCTCTTTATCATCCTGACATGAAGGCTTTCGAGGTTATTGACCGTGATGGTAAGACCATGGCTCTTTTCTACTGTGACTACTACCGTCGCCCCACAAAGCGTGGCGGAGCGTGGATGGACGGTTTTCAGAAGCAGAGTCGCCAGTGGAACCAGCTACCTATTATTTTTAATGTGTGCAACAGTGCAAAGGCCCCGGAAGGCAAGCCCTCGTTACTGACGTGGGACGAGGTGACCACCATGTTCCATGAGTTTGGTCACGCTTTGCACGGCATACTCTCTGACTGTCAGTACAACACACTCAGCGGCACCTCGGTGGCTCGGGACTTTGTGGAGATGCCGTCGCAGTTCAACGAGTCGTTTGCCTCTATTCCTGAGGTGTTCGACCACTATGCCCGCCATTGTGTGACGGGAGAACCCATGCCTGCTGATCTGAAGGAACGTATGTTGAAGAGTATCAACTTCCAGACGGCCTATGCCCTGGGCGAGAACCTCGCTGCCACCTGTTGCGATCTGGCCTGGCACATGCTTGCATCGAAGGACGTCCCTGCGCCCGATCAGGCTGCTGCCTTCGAGAGCGAGGCCCTGCGGCAGGTTGGAATGCTCGACCCGCAGATACCGCCTCGCTACCACACAAGTTATTTCAACCACGTGTGGGGTGGGGGCTACGCTGCTGGCTACTACAGCTATCTGTGGACAGAGGTGTTGGCTGTGAACATTGCCGATGTCTTTGCACGGCGCGGTCCACTGAAGCCTGAGACGGGACAGGACTTCCGTGACAAGATTTTGCGTCGTGGCAACACGGGTGACCTCATGCAGATGTTCACTGATTTCACAGGCATGAAACAACCTGATGCTTCTAGCCTTCTCAAAGCCAGGGGATTGTGAAACCGGTGCTATTATTCCAGCAATGTGATGAAAATATCAACCATTCAAATAACTGAAAACGTATGAAGACAAAGAGATTTCTGATTTTTGCAACGGTGCTGGCGGCCATGAGCTACCTCACCATGGGTTTCACGGCTGAAGAGCAGCCGAAGTCGCGCATCGTCGAGGATGGCGGTATGGGTGCTTATAAGGCCATCATGAAGGAGGAGCCGACGCTCCCCGTCCACACCGTCTTCGTGCCGCAGGACCTGTCGAAGTTCGACGAGACAAACCCTCTGCCTATTCTGGTGTGGGGTAATGGTGCCTGTTCAAACTCACCCTTCGAGCACTACCTGTTCCTGAACGAGATAGCCTCGCACGGCTTCATCGTGCTGGCTACAGGTTATATCCCGATGACCGACGAGTGGTATAAGGGCCCGATGTCGACCACAGAGCAGCAGATAGAGTCGATGGACTGGGCTGAGAAGCAGAATGCCGACCCTCAGTCACCTTATTATAATAAGCTGGATCTGAAGAATATTGCTGTGGCTGGTATGTCGTGCGGCGGTCTGCAGACGCTCTTCAACTGTGCCGATCCCCGCATCAAGACGCTCATGATCTGTAACAGTGGCCTGTTCAACCAGCAGAACGCCGGTCAGGCCGTGGGTGGCATGCCCATGCCCTCAAAGGACAAGCTGAACGAGATACACACATCTATTATCTACATTCTGGGTGGTGAGACCGACATAGCTTATGGCAACGGCATGGACGACTTCCATCGTATCAGCCATGTACCAGCCTGTGCCACAAACTTTCCCGTAGGTCATGGTGGCACCTATCGCGAGCCTCATGGTGGTGAGTTCACAGTCGTGGCGCTGGCCTGGCTCCAGTGGCAGCTGAAGGGCGACCAGCAGGCAGCCAAGATGTTTGTGGGTAAGGACTGCGACCTGTCGAAGCGTAAGGACTGGACCATCGAGAAGAATGCCAAGTTCGAGGAACTGAAGTGATAAAATGTTGCCGTTTGGCATATTTTTCCGGCAAAATATTTGCAGGAACGGAGAAAAAGCGTTACTTTTGCAGCCGATAAGCAAAAAACGGAAGAAAAATGTTGAATCACAATGCATACTTTTACGGCTATTACTTTTACTTTGCAAGCAATTGTGAAGCGGTAGGCCGTAAGTAGAATTGAAGAATTGAAAAATTGAAGAATTGAAATAAGGCTCCGCTTCACTGAAAGGTGAAACGGAGTTTTTTATATAATAATAAATCGGCAAAACGTAAATAGATTAAATGAAGAGAATAGCCATACAAGGACTCATCGGGTCGTTCCACGACATTGCGGCGCACCTTTACTTCGAGGGAGAGCAGATACAGCTTATCTGCTGCTCAACGTTCGAGGAGGTCTTTGCCAACATGAAGCAGGACCCCACGGCCATTGGCATGCTGGCGATAGAAAACACCATTGCCGGCTCGCTGCTGCACAACTATGAGCTGCTGCGTGACTCGGGCACAACCATTGTCGGTGAGCATAAGCTGCACATCACCCACAGTATCTGCTGTCTGCCTGACGACGACTGGGATACCATCCAGGAGGTGCACTCGCATCCCGTGGCTCTGATGCAGTGCCGGCAGTTCCTGGCCAGACACCCGCAGCTGAAGAACGTGGAGGCCGAGGACACGGCCGGTTCGGCAAAGATGATAGCCGAGGGGCAGAAGCGCGGCTGGGCTGCCATCTGTCATGCTGAGGCTGCGCGTCTCTATGGTCTGAAGGTGCTCGAGGACCATATCGAGGACAACAAGCACAATTTCACCCGTTTCCTCGTGGTGTCGAACCCCAACAAGGCCGATATGCTACGGCCGCTGACCGAGGCCAACAAGTCGAGCATCGTCTTTTCACTGCCCCATGAGCAGGGCAGTCTGGCTCACGTCCTGGCGATTCTCTCGTTCTATCACATCAACCTGACGAAGATACAGTCGTTGCCCATCATCGGTCGCGAGTGGGAGTACCTCTTCTATGTGGACGTGATGTACGATGACCTGACGCGCTACCGCCAGTCGATTGACGCGATTATCCCATTAACAAAAGATTTAAAGATTTTAGGAGAATATAAAGATGGCAAACAGACCAATTGAACCCGCAGACAGACTCAGTTTAGTACAGGAATACTACTTCAGTCGTAAACTGAAGGAGGTGGCACAGATGAACGCCGAGGGTAAGGACATCATCTCGCTGGCCATTGGCTCGCCCGACATGCCACCGTCGCCACAGACCATCGAGAAGCTGTGCGAGGTGGCTCACCAGCCAGGTGCCCACGGCTACCAGCCCACAATGGGTACGCCAGAGCTGCGCGAGGCCATGGCAGGTTTCTACAAGCGCTGGTACGACGTCGACCTCGATGCCAAGAGCGAGGTGCTGCCGCTCATCGGCTCCAAGGAGGGCATCCTGCACACGACGCTGGCCTTCGTCAATCCTGGCGACTGCGTCTTGGTGCCTAATCCTGGCTATCCCACATACACATCGCTCAGCAAGATTCTGGGTGCCGAGATTGTGAACTATAACCTGCGCGAGGACAACGGCTGGCAGCCCGACTTCGATGAGCTGGAGGAGATGGACCTCTCTCGCGTCAAGCTGATGTGGACCAACTATCCCAATATGCCGACAGGTGGCCGTGCCCGTCGCGAGACCTACGAGCGTCTGGTGGCGTTTGCCCAGAAGCACGGCATCGTCGTTGTTAACGACAATCCGTACTCGTTCATTCTCAGCGAGGAACATCTCTCCATTCTCCAGGTGCCAGGCGCCAAGGACTGCTGTATTGAGTTCAACTCCATGTCGAAGTCGCACAACATGCCTGGCTGGCGTGTCGGTCTGTGTGCCTCTAACGCCCAGTTCATCCAGTGGATACTGAAGGTGCAGTCGAACATTGAGAGTGGCACCTTCCGTGGCATCCAGTTGGCTGCTGCCGAGGCTTATCAGAACGGCGAGGCCTGGCACCGTGAGTTCAACATCGACCTGTATCGCCGCCGCCGTCAGTATGCCGAGCAAATCATGGACGTCCTTGGCTGTACCTACGACCCGCAGCAGGTGGGTATGTTCCTCTGGGGACGCATCCCTGACAGCATCCAGAACGTTGAGGATCTGACTGAACGAGTTCTCCATGAGGCTCGTGTGTTCATCACTCCTGGCTTCATCTTCGGCTCCAACGGCGAGCGCTACATCCGCATCTCCCTGTGTGCCAAGGAGGAGAAAATACAACAAGCATTAGAAAGAATCAAAAAAGCTATATAAAGATGGAATTAGAGTTAGCACCATTGAATTTACCGAGTGACAATGAACGTCCCTTCGTCATTGCCGGCCCCTGTAGCGCCGAGACCGAGGAACAAGTGATGACTACCGCCAAGGAACTGGCCATGAAGGGTTGCCATAACTTCCGTGCCGGTGTCTGGAAACCCCGCACGAAGCCAGGTGGCTTCGAGGGTCATGGTGAACCGGCCCTCGTCTGGATGAAGCAGGTGAAGGAGGAGACCAAGATGCTCGTCGCTACCGAGGTGGCAACGCCTGAGCATGTGGAGCTTTGCATGAAGTACGGCATCGACATCCTGTGGATTGGTGCCCGTACCTCGGCCAATCCCTTCGCCATGCAGGCACTGGCCGATGCCATGAAGGGCCTCGACATCCCTGTGTTCGTGAAGAACCCCGTCAACCCCGACCTTGAGCTTTGGATTGGCGCTATGGAGCGTCTCAATCAGGCCGGTGTGAAGCGTCTTGGCGCCATCCACCGCGGCTTTTCTTCCTACGACAAGAAGATCTACCGTAATATGCCGATGTGGCAGATTCCCATCGAGCTGCACCGTCGCATTCCTGACCTGCCCATAATCAGCGACCCATCACACATCGGTGGCCGTCGCGAGCTCATCGCACCGCTCTGTCAGCAGGCCATGGACCTGGGCTTCGACGGACTCATCGTCGAGAGCCACTGCGATCCTGATAAGGCGTGGAGCGATGCCAAGCAGCAGGTGACCCCCGACGTGCTCGACTATATCCTCGGCCTGTTGGTCATCCGCGACGAGAACGCTACCACCGAGGGCATCACGTCGTTGCGTAAGCAGATTGACGAGCTCGACAACCAGCTCATGGAGCTGCTGTCCAAGCGTATGCGCGTCTGTCGCGAGATTGGCGAGTACAAGAAGCAGAACAACATGACCGTGTTGCAGGCCTCGCGCTACAACGAGATTCTCGACAAGCGTGGTGCCCAGGGTTCCCTGCTCGGCATGGGCTCTGAGTTCGTGGCCAAGGTCTTCGAGAGCATTCACGAGGAGTCTGTCCGTCAACAGATAGAGATTATTAATAAGTAAGGTATGAAAATTCTTGTCATGGGTGCAGGAAAGATGGGAAGTTTCTTCATCGACCTGCTGAGTTTCGAACATGAGGTGGCCGTCTTCGAGCGCGACCCCAAGCGCATGCGCTTCACCTATAACTGTCAGCGTTTCACTACCTACGAGGAAGTTCAGGCGTTCCGTCCTGAACTGCTCATCAATGCCGTCACGTTGAAGTACACCATTCCCGTCTTCCGCGAGGTCATTCCCTATCTGCCGAAGGAGTGCATCATCAGCGACATCGCCAGCGTCAAGACCGACATGAAGGAGTTCTACGAGTCCACGGGCATGCGCTATGTCTCCACGCACCCCATGTTCGGTCCCACGTTTGCCAATCTGCAGCAGCTCTCCGAGGAGAACGCCATCATCATCAGCGAGGGCGACTACATGGGACG
>CAZLPO010000053.1:0-14792 GCA_964561385.1 uncultured Prevotella sp. | reverse complement strand
ATGACAACTGCATCACCGTCTGTAACATGGAGAACTTCGACCCGCTGGGCATCCATACCGGCGAGTCGATAGTCATCGCTCCCTCGCAGACTTTGACCAATAGCGAGTATCACAAGCTGCGTGCCTTGGCCATCAAGATTATCCGCCATATCGGCATCGTGGGTGAGTGTAATGTGCAGTATGCCTTCGACCCGCAGTCGGAGGACTATCGTGTCATCGAGGTCAATGCCCGTCTGTCGCGTTCGTCCGCCCTGGCCTCCAAGGCTACGGGTTATCCCTTGGCCTTTGTGGCAGCCAAGTTGGGCATGGGCTACGGTCTGTTCGAGCTGAAGAACTCGGTAACGAAGACCACCAGCGCCTTCTTCGAGCCAGCCCTCGACTATGTCGTCTGTAAGATACCGCGCTGGGATCTGTCGAAGTTCCGTGGTGTGGACAAGGAGCTGGGTTCGTCGATGAAGTCTGTTGGTGAGGTGATGGCCATCGGTCGTACGTTTGAGGAGGCGTTGCAGAAAGGTCTCCGCATGATTGGTCAGGGCATGCACGGTTTTGTGGAGAACAAGGAGCTGCAGATAGCTGATATCGATGCCGCCTTGCGCGAGCCGACGGACAAGCGCGTCTTCGTCATCTCGAAGGCCATGCACCTGCCGGAGTACACCATTGGCCGCATCCATGAACTGACAAAGATTGACCGCTGGTTCCTGCAGAAGCTGAAGCACATCATCGATATTGACGAACGTCTGAAGAGCCAGAATATCAATACGTTGGATTCTTCTTTGCTGCGTGAGGCAAAGGTCTATGGATTTACCGACTTCCAGATAGCACGTGCCGTTGGACTGGAGGGTGAGTGCCGCTCCATGCACGAGGCCCTGTTGCTGGTACGCAACCGTCGTAAGCAGCTTGGCATCCTGCCCGTGGTGAAGCAGATTGACACATTGGCAGCCGAGTATCCGGCTCAGACTAACTACCTCTATGTGACTTATCAAGGTACGACTCATGACATTACCTTCGAACACGACGGACGCAGCATCATCGTGCTGGGTTCGGGTGCCTACCGCATAGGTTCGAGCGTGGAGTTCGACTGGTGTGGCGTCCAGGCGCTGAACACCATCCGCAAGGAGGGATGGCGCTCTGTGATGATAAACTATAATCCGGAGACGGTATCGACCGACTACGATATGTGCGACCGTCTGTACTTTGACGAGCTGACGTTTGAGCGTGTGATGGATATCATCGACATGGAACAGCCCCACGGCGTCATTGTGTCGACGGGCGGTCAGATACCCAATAACCTTGCGGTCTATCTGGACGAGCAGCATGTCAGCATCCTGGGTACACAGGCTTCGGACATCGATGGTGCTGAGGACCGTGCCAAGTTCTCGCAGATGCTCAATGAGATTGGCGTGAACCAGCCGGAGTGGAGTGCCCTGACATCGATGGAAGACATCGACCGCTTTGTCGAGCGTGTCGGCTTCCCCGTGCTTGTCCGTCCCAGCTATGTGCTCTCCGGCGCCGCCATGAACGTCTGTTCAAACCGCGACGAGCTGGAGAAGTTCCTGCAGCTGGCAGCCAACGTCTCCGAAGACCATCCCGTAGTGGTCTCGAAGTTCATTGAACATGCCAAGGAGATTGAGATGGACGCCGTGGCCAGGGATGGTGAGATACTGGCCTACGCCATCAGCGAGCATATTGAGTTTGCCGGCGTGCATTCGGGCGATGCCACCATCCAGTTCCCGCCTCAGAAACTGTATGTCGAGACCGTGCGCCGCATCAAGCGCATCTCGCGTCAGATAGCCAAGGCCTTGCACATCAACGGCCCGTTCAACATTCAGTATATGGCGCGCGACAACGACATCCTCGTCATCGAGTGCAACCTGCGTGCTTCACGTTCGTTCCCGTTTGTTTCCAAGGTTTTGAAAATCAACTTGATAGACCTTGCCACGAAAGTAATGCTTGGACTTCCGGTTGAGCGGCCGCAGAAGAATCTGTTCGACCTCGACTATGTGGGTATCAAGGCTTCGCAGTTCTCCTTCAACCGCCTGCAGAAGGCCGACCCCGTGCTGGGTGTTGACATGGCTTCGACGGGAGAGGTAGGGTGCATCGGCGACAATACCGACACAGCTCTGCTAAAGTCCATGCTCTCCGTCGGCCACCGTATTCCGAAGAAGACCGTGCTCCTGTCGACGGGAACGGCCAAGCAGAAGGCCGACATGCTGGATGCTGCCCGTATGCTGAAGGCTCACGGCTACGACCTGTATGCTACGGGCGGAACCAGCCGATACCTGACGGAGAACGGTATTGAGAACACACTGGTACATTGGCCCTCCGAGCCTAACGAGAAGCCGCAGGCGCTGGAACTGCTTCATGAGCATCGCATCGACATGGTGGTCAACATCCCCAAGGACCTGACCAGCCACGAGTTGACCAACGGCTACAAGATCCGTCGTGCCGCCATCGACTTGAACGTGCCCCTCATCACCAACTCGCGTCTGGCCTCGGCCTTCATCCGTGCCTTCTGTACCGTCGGACTCGAGGGTATCGGCATCAAGTCGTGGAGCGAATATAAGTAGTTTTTGTTCAGAAAATTTGGCAGAATGAAATAAAAACGTTATTTTTGCAGAATAAATGAATAACTATTGAGGTCATGGATTTAGGCAATACTTTAGAATCCCAGATCAACCGTAGCGATTACAAGATCCTAATTGTTGATGATGTCGTGAGTAACGTTCTGTTGCTCAAGATATTACTGACGAATGAGAAATTCCAGGTCTGTACGGCTAATTGTGGAAACATGTGTATTGAACAGGCGAAAGCCGAGAAACCCGACCTCATTCTGCTCGACGTCATGATGCCCGACATCAGCGGTTTCGACACGGCAGTCATCCTGAAAAAGGACCCTGTGACGAAGGATATTCCCATTATTTTTCTGACGGCTCTGAACAGTCCCGGCGACCTGGTTCATGGTTTCCAGGTGGGTGCCAGCGACTTCCTCTCGAAACCCTTCAATAAGGAGGAGCTTGTCATCCGTGTGATGCACCAGATAACGGTGGTGGCCGCCAAGCGCATCATTGAGAAGCAGAACCGCGAGCTGATGGCGACCATCAACAACCGCGACAAGATGTACTCCGTGATAGCTCACGACCTGCGCTCGCCCATGGCCAGCATCCGCATGGTGCTGAACCTGGTCGTGGCGTCGATGTCGCCCGACATCATCGGCCCCGAGCTCTTCGAACTGCTTGACAAGGCTAACAAGGAGTCGGAGGAGGTGCACGACCTGCTGGACAATCTGCTGAAGTGGACGAAGAGCCAGACGGGACGTCTGAACGTCGTACTGCAGGATCTCGACCTGAACGACATCATTCCCGGTGTGGTGGACATCTTCGAGATGATAGCCGCCACGAAGCGTATCAAGCTCGTCTTCCAAGGCACGGATACCCCGCTGATGGTGCGTGCCGACAACGATATGCTGAAGACGGTGGTACGAAACTTCATGTCCAACGCCGTGAAGTTCTCGCCCGAGGATTCCACGATTGAGATTGTCATGCGTGCCGAGGGCGACTTCGCCAAGATCTCGGTTACCGACCATGGCGTGGGTATTGCAGCCGATCGTATTGACACCATCTTCCACAAGGGAGAGACCACGTACGGAACGGGTGGTGAGGAAGGCTCCGGTCTCGGTCTGCAGCTCTGTCAGGACTTCGCCCGCAAGAATGGCGGCGACGTGACGGTAGAGTCCGTCGAAGGGCAGGGGTCAACGTTTAGCGTCACGGTACCGCTGATGAAGTAATAAGGTGATAAAAAAGTAAAAAGGTAAAAAAGTTAAGGATAATCATTATTAAAACGTAAAGAAAGAAATGAAAGCATTTGTTTTTCCCGGACAGGGAGCACAGTTTGTTGGAATGGGTAAGGACTTGTATGACAACAACCCTAAGGCAAAGGAACTTTTTGAGAAGGCCAACGAGATTTTGGGCTACAGAATTACCGATATCATGTTCGAGGGTACGGACGACGACCTGAAGCAGACAAAGGTGACGCAGCCTGCCGTCTTCCTGCACTCGGTCATATCGGCCATCTGCATGGGCGATGCCTTCCAGCCCGCCATGACCGCCGGTCACTCGCTGGGTGAGTTCTCAGCCCTTGTTGCTGCCGGTGCCCTGTCGTTCGAGGATGGTCTGCGCCTGGTCTATGCACGTGCTATGGCCATGCAGAAAGCCTGCGAGGCCCAGCCCTCGACGATGGCAGCTATCATCGCCCTGCCCGACGAGAAGATTGAGGAGGTCTGTGCCGAAGTGTCGAAGATGGGCAAGGGCGTCGTCGTACCTGCCAACTATAACTGTCCCGGCCAGCTGGTCATCTCGGGCAATATCGACGCTATCAACGAGGCCTGCGAGCAGCTGAAGGCTGCCGGTGCCAAGCGTGCCCTGCCCCTGAAGGTGGGCGGCGCTTTCCACAGCCCCTTGATGCAGCCCGCCAAGGACGAGCTGCAGGCCGCTATTGAGCAGACGGAGTTCCAGACGCCGAAGTGTCCCGTCTATCAGAATGTTGACGGCAAGCCCCATACCGATCCTGCTGAAATCAAACAGAACCTCATCGCCCAGCTCACCAGTAGCGTCCGCTGGACACAATGTGTGCAGTCGATGATTGCCGACGGCGCCGACGACTTTACCGAGTGCGGTCCCGGCAAGGCTCTGCAGGGCATGATTGCAAAAATCAATAAGGAAGTAACTGCTCATGGCATCCAGTAAGATTATTATCTATCAGATTTTCACCCGTCTCTATGGCAACCGTAACACCACACGCAAGGAGAATGGCACCATAGAGGAGAACGGATGCGGAAAAATGAACGACTTCACGCCCACGGCCCTGAAAAAGATCAGGGCTATGGGCGTGAGTCATATTTGGTACACGGGCGTCATCCGTCATGCCACGCAGACGGACTATACGGCCTATGGCATCCCGCGTAACCACCCAGCCATCGTGAAGGGCAGGGCAGGGTCGCCCTACGCCATTACCGACTACTACGACGTGGACCCCGACCTGGCTGTCGATGTGGAGAACCGCATGCAGGAGTTCCTGCAGCTGGTGGAGCGTACGCACAAGGCAGGCATGAAGGTCGTCATTGACTTCGTGCCCAACCACGTGGCCCGTCAGTACCACAGCCTGTGCAAGCCGCAGGGTGTCAGCGACTTGGGCGAGGGCGACAACCCTCAGGAGGGCTTTTCGCCGAAGAACAACTTCTACTATTGTCCGGGGCAGCGCCTGACGCCATACTTTGACCTCTATCATGGCGAAGCCGAGCCCTATCTTGAGGAACCCGCCAAGGCCACGGGCAACGACTGTTTTCACAACGCGCCCAGCCGTAACGACTGGTACGAGACGGTGAAGCTGAACTACGGCGTCGACTACTACGCCGGTGGCATTGGTCATTTCGACCCCGTGCCGTCCACGTGGCAGAAGATGCTCGACATCCTGCTGTTCTGGGCATCCAAGGGCATCGATGCCTTCCGTTGCGACATGGCCGAGATGGTGCCTGCCGCCTTCTGGGAATGGGCCACGCGTCGCGTCAGAAAGCAGTACAAGGACATTCTGTTCATCGGCGAGGTGTATAACCCTGCCGAGTACCGCCATTACCTGGCCAGCGGCTTCGACTACCTGTATGACAAGGTGGGCATGTACGATGCCATGCGCGACGTCATCTGCGGACATCGTTCTGCCCAGGCTATTACGGGAGCGTGGCAGCAGACCGACGACATCCGCCAGCATATGCTCTACTTCCTTGAGAATCACGACGAGCAGCGCATAGCCAGCGACTTCTTTGCCGTCAGCGGCACGAAGGGCGTTCCTGCCTTGGCTGTGCTGGCCCTGCTCCAGTCCGGTCCCTTCATGTTCTATGCCGGCCAGGAGTATGGCGAGCGGGGCATGGACAAGGAGGGCTTCAGCGGTCGCGACGGACGCACCACCATCTTCGACTACTGGTCGGTTGACACGCTCGTACGTGCTGCCAGCCGCCGTCTGACCGCCGGCGAGAAACAGCTAAAGGCCGTCTATGACCGCGTGCTGACCGTTGCCGGTACGGAGCGTGCTGTGAGCGAGGGCGTGATGTTCGACGTGATGTATGTGAACCCGCATCTCACCCGCCAGTATGCCTTCCTGCGCAAGGCCGGTCGTGAGACGTTGCTCGTGGTGGCCAATTTCGACGAGTCGCCTGTCACGGCCTCTGTCGTCATTCCTGCCCACGCCTTCGACTTCCTGAAGCTGCGCCAGCGTACGGTCGTCGCCCGTGAGTTGCTGGGCGGTGGCGAACAGTCGTTGGAGCTGAAGTCCGATGGTGCCGTTCAGGTGTCTGTCGGTGGCTATTCGGCTGTCGTGCTGAAGTTTTGAACCAGTAACCCAATCAAGAAGATATGTCAGAAGACTATTTGCTGAACGAGCATAACAAGGAGGAGTTTCCGCCTGCGCACACGGCCGAGCATCTGCTTAATCAGACGATGCAGCGGCTGTTCGGCTGTGAGCGTTCGTTCAATGCCCATATTGAGCGGAAGAAGAGTAAGATGAGCTTTCATCTCGACCACAAGCCTTCGCGGCAGGAGGAGAAGGAGATTGAGCATCGCATGAACGAGCTGATAGCGGAGGACCTGCCCGTGACGTTCGAGTTCGTGACCCGCGACAACCTGCCCGAGGAGATTTCGCTCGACCGTCTGCCCGACGGCGCGTCGGAGACGATACGCCTGGTGCGCATCGGCGACTACGACGTCTGTCCGTGCATCGGCCGTCATGTGCGTTCAACGAGTCAGATTGGGCGTTTCGAGGTGCTTGGCACCAACTGGGACGAGCAGGAACGCTCGTTCCGCGTGCGTTTCAAGATTGTTTAGAACGGTTGTCTTCGCTTGAAGACGGTCCCGCTAGCCGGTTCAGATTTCCAGCTTCATAAATACGGGGAAGTGGTCGGAGTACGTCAGGTCGTACTTGTAGTAGTCCACTCCCTTCATGGACTTGTCGTGGAAGATGTAGTCGATGCGGACGGTCTTGCTCTTGCCGCCGCGGAAAGTGTACATCCATCCGTGTCCGCACTCCTTGAAACCGTCAACCAGCTGGCCTTTCATGGTGTTGTAGACGTAGGAGTAGGGGACGTCGTTGAAGTCGCCGCAGACGATGACCGGCCGTTTCGACTCCCTGATGTCCTGTGCCAGCTGTTCGGCCTGTCCGGCGCGTACGATCATGCCCATGGTGTAGTTGCCGTAGATGGCGCGCAGCAGTCGGCTCTCCTCCACCTGGAATCCCTGCATGGCCATCTTGGCTGCCTTGTGGATGGTGCGGTTCAGTCCGGTTGTCTCCAGGTGGACGTTATACACGCGGAACACCTTGCCGTGTGCATCGATGTCGGCCCATTGTGCGCTGTTGTTGGTCATCTCGAACTTGATGGTCTTGCTCTCCTTGATGGGGTAGCGGCTGAAGATGATCATGTCGTCCACGCCTTTGGCTATATAGGGGAAGTACTCCTTGTAGCTCTCCGAGTTGTGTCGGTCGCCGCTCACGTCGTTGTACTCCTGGAGGCAGAGCACCTCCACCTTCTGTCGTTTCATCTCGGCCAGTATGTCCTGTGCGATGAATCCTGTGGTCTCGCGTCCGAATCGTGCCACGTTGTAGGTGGCAATCTTCACGCCTGCCTGAGCGTCGCTGCTCTCGGCGGCAGCCGATCCGAACTTCAGGATGGTCATGGAGTAGGGTATGCAGCAAAGCAGGGTGACGAAGGGTATGGCAGCCCAATGCCAGCGTCGGCGTATGAGCCAGACGAGCAGGGTCACGATGTTGAGTGCTATCAGCAGGGGCAGCACGTAGACGAGCATGGCGCGGGCGGTATTGCCGGCCGGTGTCACGTTGCCGCCGAAGAGTCCGAAGATGGTGAAACCGGCGACGGCGAAGGTCGCAACGAGAAACAGGAAGGAGAAGTATTTGTTGACAGCGAGTCTGCCCATAGTCGGTCTGTTCTGGTTTATCGGTTAGTGTACTTGTCGCATATCTCTATCAGGTCTTCCACCTTGAAGGGCTTGGCCATGAAGGCGTCGCAGCCGGCTGCCTTGGCTTCGTTGATGTTCTCCTCGAAGGCGTAGGCGCTGAGGGCGATGACGGGTGTGGCGTGGTTCACCTCCTTGATGATGCGTGTGGCGTCGAGTCCATCCATCTCGGGCATGCGTATGTCCATCAGTATCAGGTCGGGGTGCTCTTCCTCGTTGATGGTTACTGCCTCGATGCCGTTGTGTGCGCGGAGCAGGCGGTAGCGCTTGTTCAGCACGATGCGCACCAGCTCGAAGTTGCTCTCTTCGTCCTCGGCCACGAGGATAGTCTTGAGGCTGTTCTCGTCGGGTCGTGTGCTGACGCGCAGGGTGCGCACGCTGGTGGTTGTGCGCTGGCTGGTGGCCATGCCTCCGATGGTGCCGTGGAATGGCAGGGTGAAGGTGAATGTGGAGCCTTTGCCCACTTCGGAGTCCACGCGTATGTCGCCGCCCATTTTCTCGACGATGATGCGGCAGAGAGCGAGTCCCAGTCCGAATCCCTTCTGCTGTTCGGCGTCCTTCGATGCGTATACGTCGAATATTTGGTTCATGAACTCGGGTGTGATGCCCGACCCGGTGTCGCTGACGTAGAACTCGATGTTCTGTCCGTCGTCGATGATGCGGTATCCGTACTTGATGCTGCCTTTCGTGGTGTGCTTCAGGGCGTTGCTGATGAGGTTCGAGAATATCTGTGTCAGACGGTTCTCGTCGGTGGTCATCGTGATGTTCAGGTCGGGCTTGTTCCACGTCAGCTGGATGGTTGGCGGGCAGCGGAACTTGAATATCTGCTGTATGCTCTGGCACATCTTCTCCAGGTCGGTGGGGGCTTTCTTGATGATGATCTCGCCGGCCTCGACGCGCGACAGGTCCAGAATCTCATTGATGAGGCTCAGCAGTCGGCTGTTGTTGCTCTCAATGATTTCCAGGTATTTCATGCGTTCTTCGGGGACGTCGGTCTCTGCCATGACGCGTGAAAAACCTTCGATGGCGTTCAGGGGAGTACGTATCTCATGGCTCATGTTGGCCAGGAACAGGGACTTCATGCGACTGGCGTTCTCGGCCTTCGCAGCTTTCTCTTCGAATTCCTTGAGTCGGGTGTTTGCCTGCTCCAGCTGGTTGGTGACAAGTGTCAGCTTCCGGTTGGCTTCGGCGTACTTACTGAGCAATATGTCCTTCTCGTTCTGTTCCATTGAATCTCAGATTACTCTCCTTATCCGTTGCAAAGGTAAGAAAATTTTTTCAATCTGACGAATGAAACGGCAATTATTTTCAGCTTCTCTTCGCTTTTTCCCAGGTGCCGCTGTGGCGGTGTGAGCGCAGGTAGCCTATTCCGCGGAACACGTTGACGTTCATGAACACGAAGTAGTAGGGTATCTTCAGCAGCTTGCCCAGTCGTCCGCCGCCCATCTTGCCGGCTATGGCGGCGCCGTAGAACAGCAGCTGCAGCACCATGACGACGCCATAGACGCTACAGGGCATCATGACGGCCAGCACGGCGTTCAGCGGCAGCAGCAGGGCCATGCACAGGGGCGTGAGCGTCCAGCGCAGCACGCGGTGGCTCACGAACTGGAAGGCCACCTTCGGGTAGCGTACCGGGTTCATCAGGCGGCGCAGCCACCAGCAGCTCTGCAGTCCGCCGGCGGCTATGCGGCGCTTGCGCTTCGACTCCTCCTCCATGTTGGCCGAGCCGTACTCCATGGCGTAGGCTTCTGACGTGTAGGCTATGCGGTGGCCGTCGGCCACGATGAGCATCGACATCATGAAGTCATCGAGCAGGGCGTTGGCGGGTGCCTCGCGGTAGTCGCTCATGCGAACGGCAAACAGCTCGCCGGCAGCACCCATGGCCGAGTAGAGCTCGCTGTCCCACCGCTTCAGGGTGCTTTCGTACTTCCAGTAGAGTCCCTCGCCCTCGGCGGCCGTCTGTCCAGCCTGGCGCGCGGCGACGCGTTTCTCGCCCGAGACGCAGCTGACGTTGTCTTTAAGGAATTGTCGCGCGATTTCGCGTATCGCATTGGCGTTCAGCATGGTATTGGCATCTGTGAAGATGACAAACGGGGCCTTGTTCTCCCGCAGTCCATGCTGCATGGCGGCGGCCTTTCCGCGCCGTTCTGGCGAGTAGACGAGCGTCACCTCGGGGTACTCGCTGAGCAGCTCGTTGGTGTGGTCGTCCGACCCGTCGGTAACCCACATGACGCACAATTTTCCCTTCGGGTAGTCCAGCTGCCGTATGTTGGCCATTTTCTCGCGGACGATGTCCTCCTCGTTGAAGGCGCATATCATGAGTGTCATCTCGGGCAGCTCGTCGTCGGTGGGCAGACTGGGCTCTTGGGGCTTGCCGCGGAACAGGCGCTTGACGGCGAGTACCGCATAAAGCAGCACGCCGTAGCCTACGTAGGTGTAGACTACGACGAGCAGGCAGGTCCAGAAACAAATTTTCAATGCAGTCATAGACTACTTCGTTTCAATCTCTTCCTTCATGTCGATGAATTGGCGCTTCATGTCGTAGAACTCATACTGCAGGAAGGCCAGTTTCTGTGAGGGTACGATTCTGACGCCCAGGCCGTACTTCATCTGCCATTTCAGCTTCAGGCTGAAGACGCCTTGGTTGATGTAGGCGGCGACGTAGGGATGGACGTGCAGGTAGAACTTCTTGATGCCTATCTTGTTGACCAGGCGGTCAATCTTGCTCTCCAGTTGGTCGGTAAACAGGATACTTGACTTGATTTTTCCTTTGCCGAAACAGGTGGGACACTCTTCCTCGACGTTGACGTCCATGACGGGTCGTACGCGCTGGCGCGTGATCTGCATGAGGCCGAACTTTGACAGGGGCAGGATGTTGTGGCGTGCGCGGTCCTTCTGCATGTTCTTGCACATGCGCTCGTACAGCAGCTGGCGGTCTTCGGCCAGGTTCATGTCCACGAAGTCGACGATGATGATGCCGCCCATGTCGCGCAGTCGCAGCTGGCGCGCCAGCTCGTCGGCGGCGCCCAGGTTGGTCTCCAGGGCGTTGGCCTCCTGTCCGTTCTCCTTCTTCACGCGTGTGCCGCTGTTCACGTCGACGACGTGCATGGCCTCGGTGTGCTCAATGATGAGGTAGGCGCCGTGCTTGTAGTTCACGGTCTTGCCGAATCCCGACTTCAACTGCTTCGTAACGCCGAAGTTGTCGAAGATGGGTACGACGCCAGTGTAGCGTTTGACGATGTCCTGTTTCTCGGGGGCAATCATCGTGACGTAGTCTCTGACTTGCTGGTAGATGTCTGCGTCGTTGATGTGGATGCCGTCGTATGTGGGGTTGAACAGGTCGCGCAACAAGGCGACGGCGCGGCTCTCTTCCTCAAATACCAGTTGCGGACGCTCGGTGGTGCGGTGCACGCGGGCGATGGCCTCATCCCACCGCTTCAGCAGCACCTTCAGTTCCTGGTCGAGCTCGGCCGCACGTTTGCCTTCGGCGACGGTGCGCACGATGACGCCGAAGTTCTTCGGCTTCATGCTCTGCACCAGTTGTTTCAGACGGCTTCGTTCCTCTCCCCGCTTGATTTTCGACGAGACAGAAACCTTGTCGTTGAAGGGGATGAGCACCATGAATCGTCCGGCGAAGCTCAGCTCGCACGTCAGTCGCGGGCCCTTCGTCGATATGGGTTCCTTCACCACCTGCACCAGCACCTCCTGGCCCACCTTCAGCGTGTTCTGTATGCTGCCGTCCTTGGGCAGGTCGGGCAGCCGGGTGGCCTTCTGTATGGGGTAGAGTTTCTTCTTGTCGCTTTGTACCTGTTTCAGGTATTTCTCGTAAGAGCTGAATTGCGTGCCCAGGTCAAGATAATGCAGGAAGGCATCCCGTTCATGGCCGACGTTGACAAAGCAGGCGTTCAGTCCGGGCATCAGCTTGTGAACTTTTGCCACGTAGATGTTGCCCACGGCGAACGATGCCGAGCGCGGCTCGTTCTGGTACTCCACCAGCTGCTTGTCTTCGAGCAGGGCGATGGAGATGTCCTTCGGCTGAACATCAATGATTACTTCACTTGTCATTCTCTTGTGTCTTGGGGGTTAATACCGAAAAAGGGTGTGCCGCAGATAAGCGTCGCGGGCACACTCCTTTCATTTCTTTTCATGTCAGCCGAGCCTTACTTGCTCTTATGACGATTCTTGCGCAGTCTCTTCTTGCGCTTGTGAGTAGCCATCTTGTGGCCCTTCTTCTTCTTTCCGTTAGGCATAATTCTGTGAGTGTTAATTTATTTGTTTAATGTTGTTATTTCATCTTCTCAATGAAGCTCTTCGCGGGCTTGAAGGCCGGGAAGTCGTGGGCGTCGATCACCAGCGTCGTGTTCTTTGATATGTTACGGGCTGTCTTCTGGGCACGGTGCTTCACGATGAAGCTGCCGAAGCCGCGCAGGTAGATGTTCTCCTTCTGCTGAGACAGGCTGACGCGAATTTCCTCCATAAATGCCTCGACGGTAACGGCAACGTCCTTCTTGGCGATGCCCGTCTCGTCGGCAATCTTGTTGATAATATCTGCTTTGGTCATCTCTTTGTTTTTACCTTAATTTCTTTGTTAAACTATTGTCCTTTTCAATTTCGGACTGCAAAGATACTGTTTTTCAGCGAGATAAGAAAATATTCTCGCCACTTTTTTAGAAAAAACTGCATTTTCACCCACTTTTCATGCCTTTTCGGCCATTCCGGGGGCCCTATCTATACTTAAAATGTACGCGCGAAAGGGTGCGCATCGTGCTCCGCTCCCGCTCACTCGCCGAAGCTGAAGTCCACCTTCTCGACACCCTCGCCGTAGATCGTGCGGAAGTCGTCGCGCATGGAGACCACATGGTAGCCGGCGGCCCTCCACTTCTCGCCCAGCGCCAGCGCCTTCTCGCGGTTGGCGTGGTCGCGCGCCTCGTCGTCGGCTATCAGCATGAAGGCGGCCGTGCGGTGCTTCTTGTTGCCCAGACAGTAGTTGTGCATGGCCTGGTCGCCGCCGCTGTTGCCGAACGACAGCACGGGCACCTTGCCTATCTCCTGCGATATCTGGCGCACCTTGTTCGTCTTCAGGTTCTTGATTATCAGGCTGTCCGTGCGCACCAGGTACTCGTCCTGCCCCATGGTGTAGTCCACGCCGGCCACCTCGCCCTGACCGCTCGACTTCAGCCATACGTCCATGCCGATGACGCGGTTGGGCTCAATGCCGATGCTCTCCACCAGCGCCCGGCAGATGTAGCGGTCGCTGCCCGACACCACATAGTACGTGAAGCCGTTGTCCTTCAGGTAGTCGAACACCTCGAGCATTGGCCTGTAAAAACTCTGGCCGTAGGTCATACCCGTGAACCCGTTGGCAGGCTTTGCGCCGTAAGCCTTCACGTAGGCGTCGAACTCGGCAATGGTCATGCCGGCATAAGCCTTGGCGGCCGCACGGGCGTGAACCATGTCAAAATGGTCGGGCAGCGCCTTGCCCGTGCGCACGAAGTCACGGATGGCCTGGGCAGCCTCGCGCACGTCCTCCGGCGCCTTGTCGCGGTACGATGCATCGTCGAGCACGCGGTACTCCAGCAGGTTGTACTCAAAGTACGTCGGGTAGAGTTCGCCCACGAACGTGCCGTCCATGTCGAACGTCGCGATGCGGTCCTCCGTGCTGATGAAGTTCGGCGACTGCGGGTTGGTCACGTCCTCCACATACGTCTTCAGCGCCGTCAGCGCCTCACACGTGTTCCACGACTGGAAGTACTCCTTCGCGGGCGGTACCACCGAGCTGTTCTGGTCGTCGTCCTTGCCGCACGAGGTCAGCGTTGTTGTCGCGCCGCAGAGCATCAGCATGGCGGCGAGCATGCATAGTTGAATCTTCTTCATTGTCCTCTTCTTCTGTTTTTGCGCTGCAAAGGTACTGCTTTTGCCTCTAATAACCAAACAATGGCCTGAAACATTTACGAACTGAACCATCTGGCGCCGTAAATCTGTGAGCACCTCAACTTTTCGTCCCTTTTCCTTTGCACTTTCAGGAATAATCCCTATCTTTGCAAGCGATAAATAATTGGCAGAGTATGACGAAGACAATAAACATCTCACTCAACGTACCCGAGTCCTATGGGGTTGAGGAACTGACACGCCAGCTGACAGAGTATGGCGAACGGTTGATAGCGCGGGGCAAGCCATCGGCAAAGCCACGTCGTCGTCCAAGCCATGACTTCTTGAGAAGTTTCTCGCTGCCTAAAGGAGCCACTTCCGAGCAGCTCATTGACGAACATCTCACGGAGAAGTACGGCGTATGAAGTTGTTATTCCTCCTCTTGACCTTCCTGCCGATAGTGGCGAATGCTTCTGATGTACTGGTCGAGTCCGAAGATGGAGCCTGCCAATAGGAATGACTGGGCCACGTAGTAGAGCAGTCCTGCGGCCACGTCATCAATCTTGATAACCTGATACGCCACGAGTGCGATACTGCTCACGATGAGCAGCACCGCACAGGCGTACTGAGAGATTTTGAAGCCTTCCTTTTTCATGGACTTCGTTCGTCTTTTACCTTTTTACCTTTTTACTTTTTTACTTTTTTACCTTTACATCATGGCGTTCCCAGCCGCGCCTCCCAGCAGGAGGGTGATGACGTAACTGATCACTTGAAGAATCGTTTTCCATGTTTTGTTCATAACTTCTGTGTGTTTTTGATGGTGAATAAATAGGGTTAATGGTGCTCTCCGGCACAGATACAAATGTATATAAAAATCTCGAATTATAAGCCAGTCAAGATAAAAAACTGAAA
>CAZLPO010000052.1:0-14893 GCA_964561385.1 uncultured Prevotella sp. | reverse complement strand
GACCTGGAGTGGGGCGGCAAGCTCGTCTTCATCAACTCCGTCGTGGGTGGTGCCATCGACATGCGCTTCATGCCCGCCATCCTGAAGGGTGTCATGGAGCGTATGGAGCAGGGACCGCTGACAGGCTCGTATGCACGCGACGTGCGCGTCATCGTCTATGACGGTAAGATGCACCCCGTTGACTCCAACGAGCTCTCGTTCATGCTCGCTGCACGCAACGCCTTCAGCGCCGCCTTCAAGGAGGCCGGTCCTAAGGTGCTTGAGCCTATCTACGACCTCGAGGTGCTCGTGCCCGCCGACTATATGGGCGACGTGATGAGTGACCTCCAGGGACGCCGCGCCATCATCATGGGTATGGACTCAGAGGCCGGCTACCAGAAGCTGAGCGCCAAGATTCCTCTCAAGGAACTTGCCAGCTACTCCATCGCACTCTCGTCACTCACGGGCGGCCGTGCATCGTTCACCACGCAGTTCTCAAGCTATGAGCTCGTGCCGAACGACATCCAGCAGGCCCTCATCAAGCAGCACGAGGAGGAGATGAAGGAAGAGGATTAATAAACACAATAGCAGGCACACCTGCGATTTCAAAGACAAGGGAAGCGGTCATCGACAGACGATGGCCGCTTCCTTTATATTTGTATATATAACTAAAACTGATAGAAATGTTAAAATGGCGAAAACTTGAAGAAATAATTAACAGAAATATGTTAACGCATTAAGATTTTGCCTATCTTTGCATCCAGAATAGACAACGACGACAATGAAGAAAAGTACGATATGGATTATTGCAATCGTGATGGGGCTCAGTTTCCTCGTGCTGCTCTACCTGCAGGTCTCCTACATCGAACAGATGGCGAAGATGAAGAAGGAGCAGTTCGACGAGTCGGTGAACCGCAGCCTCTATCAGGCATCGCGTAATCTTGAGATGAACGAGACGCTGCGCTACTTGGAGAAGGATGTCAAGGAGACAGAGCGCAGGGCCTTCCGTCAGGACTCGTTGATGATCGACGGACTGGACGGCAGCATCAGACAGTCGCACCAGTTTGCAGTAACCGCCGACGACGGCACCGTCTACTCATCGTTCGAACTGAAGACCTTCGCCATCCGTCCGGCCAACGTGCCCAAGGCCATGATCCTGCGCAGGGACAAGAACTCGATATCCGAGGCATCGCGGTCGCTGCAGGAGATTGTGCGCAACCGCTATGTGTATCAGAAGGCCCTGCTCGACGAGGTGGTCTATAACATATTATATACAGCCAGCGACAAACCGCTGAAAGAGCGCATCAACTTCAAGCTGCTCGACCAGGACCTGCGAGCCGAACTGCTGAACAACGGCATTAACCTGCCCTACCACTTCACCGTCTCGACGGCCGACGGCCGCGAGGTCTACCGCTGTCCTGACTACAGCGACGAGGGAACGGAGACCACCTATACACAGACACTGTTCCGCAACGACCCCACGTCGAAGATGGGCATCGTCAGGATTCACTTCCCTGACATGGACTCCTACATCTTCTCAGGCGTGCGCTTCATGATACCGTCGCTCATCTTCACCCTGGTGCTGCTGGTGACGTTCGTCTTCACCATTGTCGTCATCTTCCGCCAGAAGCGCTACACAGAGATCAAGAACGACTTCATCAACAACATGACGCACGAGCTGAAGACACCTATCTCGAGCATCTCGCTCGCGGCACAGATGCTCAGCGACGAGTCGGTGGGCAAAAGCCCGCAGATGATGAAGCACCTGGGCGGCGTCATCAACGATGAGTCCAAGCGACTGCGCTTCCTCGTGGAGAAGGTGCTGCAGATGTCAATGTTCGACCGTAAGACGGCGGCATTCAAGAAGAAAGAGCTCGACCTGAACGAGCTGCTGGAGAACACGGCCTCGACGTTCTCGCTGCGCGTGGAGCACACAGGTGGACATATCTATACGGAGATCGAGGCTGTCGACTCGGCCATCTACGTCGACGAGGTGCACTTCCAGAATGCCATCACCAACCTGATGGACAACGCTGTCAAGTACCGCAAGCCCGATCAGCCGCTCGACCTCTACATCAAGACGTGGAACCAAGGCGACCACCTCTGCTTCTCCATCCGCGACACAGGACAAGGCATCAAGAAGGAGAACGTCAAGAAAATCTTCGACAAGTTCTACCGCGTCCACACAGGTAACGTGCACGACGTCAAGGGCTTCGGACTGGGACTGGCGTACGTCAAGAAGATTATCAACCTGCACGAGGGCGAGATACGCTGTGAGAGCGAACTGGGCAAGGGCACAACGTTCATCGTCACCCTGCCCATCCTCAAAGAGGATGCCTAAAGGAGGATAGGACCCATAGGACCCATAGGACCTATAAGTCCTATAAGACCTATAAGACCCATAAGACTCAAAAATAACACAATAATAACCCCAAAAAACTACAATTATGGACGACAAACTGAAAATCTTGCTTTGCGAGGACGACGAGAATCTGGGAATGTTGCTGCGCGAGTATCTGGCAGCCAAAGGCTATATGGCAGAACTCTGCCCTGACGGTGAGGCCGGCTTCAAGGCCTTCCTGAAAACAAAGTTCGACATCTGCGTGCTCGACGTGATGATGCCCAAGAAAGACGGCTTCACACTGGCACAGGAAATCCGCCAGGCCAATGCCGAGATGCCCATCATCTTCCTGACTGCCAAGACGCTGAAGGAGGATATCCTCGAGGGCTTCAAGCTGGGAGCCGACGACTACATCACCAAACCCTTCTCCATGGAGGAGCTCGTGTTCCGTATCGAGGCCATCCTGCGCCGCGTGCGTGGCAAGAAGAGCAAGGAGTCGACGCTCTACCACATCGGCAACTTCACCTTCGACACACAGAAGCAGCTGCTCTCCATCGGCGAGAAGCAGACGAAGCTGACGACCAAGGAAAACGAACTGCTGGCACTGCTCTGCTCACACGCCAACGAGATTCTGCAGCGCGACTTCGCCCTGAAGACCATCTGGATCGACGACAACTACTTCAACGCCCGCTCAATGGACGTCTATATCACCAAGCTGCGCAAGCACCTGAAGGAAGACCCGCAGATTGAGATTATCAACATCCACGGCAAGGGCTATAAGCTCATCACACCAGAGGAAGAGTAGGTGGGAGTTGAGATATTGAGTTTATGGATATCGTAAAACCCTATTTTGGAGTGGCGCTGATGACTGTCGGCGCCCTCCTTTTGCTGGTATGCAAACTGGCAGGATGGCAGACGAACGCCGAGCTGCTCATCGGACTGGTACTCATCATTTTAGGCTTCATTCTGCACGTGTGGCAGCAGAAAAGAGGTGAAAAGTATTAAATGATGTTAAAGTATGGCCCGCGCTCAGCTCACAACTCTCAACTCTCAACTAATTTTTGTACCTTTGCACCCGCTTTAAGCAAAAATATCATTATTAATTTTTAACGTAGTATGAATCAATACGAAACCGTTTTCATTTTAACTCCCGTTTTGTCTGATGAACAGATGAAGGAAACGGCCGCAAAATTCAAGAAGGTTCTCACCGATAAGGGTGCAGAGATTCTGAGCGAAGAGGCCTGGGGATTGAAGAAGATGGCTTATGCTATTCAGAAGAAGTCTACAGGTTTCTACTGCCTGATAGAGTTCAAGGCTGAGCCAGAAGTGATTAAGACATTGGAGACTGCCTATCGTCGCGACGAGAAGGTCATTCGTTTCCAGACTGTGAAACTTGACAAGTATGCCGTTGAGTACGCTGAAAAGCGCCGTGCAAAGCTTGGTAAAAAAGAGGAGGCTTAAATTATGGCACAGGAAACTGAAATTCGCTATTTGACTGCTCCTTCTATCGATACGAAGAAGAAGAAGTACTGCCGCTTCAAGAAGAGTGGTATCAAGTACATCGACTACAAGGATCCCGAGTTCCTGAAGAAGTTCCTGAACGAGCAGGGTAAGATTCTGCCCCGCCGCATTACGGGCACCTCTCTGAAGTATCAGCGCCGCGTGGCTCAGGCCGTCAAGCGCGCCCGCCAGATTGCGCTGCTGCCTTACGTAACTGACATGATGAAGTAAACTTGAAGGAGGATAACGCATTATGGAAATTATACTGAAAGAAGATATTATCGGCTTAGGTTTTAAGAACGATATCGTAAACGTGAAGTCGGGCTATGGCCGTAACTACCTCATCCCCCAGGGAAAAGGTGTCATCGCTTCACCCTCTGCAAAGAAGATTCTCGCTGAAAACCTGAAGCAGCAGGCTCACAAGCTGGCTGCACAGAAGGCTGCTGCCGAGGAGAAGGGTAACGCCCTGAACGGTGTGGCTCTGGAGATTGCCGCCAAGGTGAGCGCTACAGGTCAGCTCTATGGTTCTGTGAACACTGCCATCGTTGCTGAGGAGCTTCAGAAGAAGGGCTTCGACATCGATCGCAAGATCATCACCATGCGCGACATTAAGAAGATTGGCGAATACGTAGCTCTGGTACACTTCCACAAGGAGGTAACCGTTGAGGTGCCCGTTGTCGTCGTCGCTGAGAACGCTGAGGAACTGAAGGCTGCTGCTGAAGCAGAGAAGGCTCTCCGTGAGAAGCCCGTCGCTGTTGAGGAAGCTCCTGCTGAGGAGGCTGCTGAGGAAGAGGCTCCCGTCGAGGAGGCTGCCGAAGCTCCCGTTGCCGAGGAGGCCGCTGAGGCTCCCGCCGCAGAGTAATGATTATAATCAAACAATTAACAAATAATTATTAACTGCTGTAAGGCAATCATTATTTATTATAAACATTAAAATCCCGGTGGCTCGCCATCGGGATTTTTCTTTTCCAGGGATAGGGGCGTTCTTGCCATACTGGGCTCTTGCCAATCTGACAGATACCCCCACAAAAAAACCGCTGGACGTGAGTCCAGCGGCGTTTTTCCTTGATTCGTAACTGATTACTCAGCAACAGAGTCAGCAGGAGCAGCAACGCTGTCAACAGAATCAACAGCAACGCTGTCAGCAACGCTGTCAGCAGCCTCGATAGTGTCAGTGTCAACGGGAGCAGCCTGCTCAGCCTTGTTACCACAAGAAGCGAAAGAGATAGCTGCAACAGCTACGAACATAAATACCAATTTCTTCATTTTTCTAAGCTTTTTAAATCTGTAAAACAATCATTTGTTTATTAAAACGATGCAAAGGTATACATTTTTTCGATATCACGTTCATTTTTTAACGACTTTTTTTTGCCCAATTTTGTAACTTTTCAGCAAGTGACTGATAATCAGCGAATTGTGAAATGTTAAAATTTGCAGTTTTTTTGCAGGTGATACGAATAATCCCTAAAAAACGCGAAAATCAGGAAAAAAGTATTATCTTTGTGGGCGTAAACAAAATCACAAGAAAAGGATATGATTGATACGTCTGCCTTTCAGGGCAAGAAAGCGGCATACTTCACCCTCGGCTGTAAGTTGAACTTCTCGGAGACCTCTACTTTCGCCAAGGCGCTGGAGCAGATGGGTGTCGGAACGGCCAAAAAGGGTGAAAGGGCCGACATCTGCCTGATCAACACGTGCTCAGTGACGGATGTGGCCGACCACAAGTGCCGGCAGGCCATCCATAGGATGGTACGCGAGCACCCTGGTGCCTTTGTCGTGGTGACAGGATGCTACGCACAGCTGGAGGCTGAAACCGTGAGCCGCATAGAAGGGGTGGATCTGGTGCTGGGTTCCGACGAGAAGGCGCGGCTGATACAGTTCCTCAGCGATAACCTGCCGCTGAGAGGTGAGAAGGTGGAGACGCCTACACCTTACTATTTTAAGAAGACCAAGGACATCAGGTCGTTTGCTCCCAGCTGCTCACGAGGGAACCGTACCCGCTTTTTCCTGAAGGTACAGGACGGCTGCGACTATTTCTGTACTTACTGCACCATCCCCTATGCCCGCGGTTTCAGTCGGAACCCGTCCATAGCGTCGTTAGTGGAACAGGCACGCGAGGCCGCTGCCGAAGGCGGCAAGGAGATTGTCTTGACGGGTGTCAACATCGGCGACTTCGGCAAGACGACAGGCGAGCGCTTCCTGGACTTGGTCAAGGCGCTCGATGAGGTGGAGGATATCAAGCGCTATCGTATCAGCTCGCTGGAGCCCGATCTGCTCAGTGATGAGCTCATTGACTACTGTGCTCGGAGTCGCGCTTTCATGCCCCACTTCCATATACCCTTACAGAGTGGTTCGGACACTGTACTCCGCCTGATGCATCGGCATTATGACCGTCAGCTCTTTGCCGACAAGATATACCGTATCAAGGAACTGATGCCTGATGCGTTCATTGGTGTGGATGTGATGGTGGGCTGTCGTGGTGAGAAGCCGGAGTGCTTCGAGGAGACCTACAGCTTCCTTCGCGACCTCGATGTCACGCAACTCCATGTCTTTCCCTATTCAGAACGGCCAGGAACATCGGCTCTGAAGATTGACTATGTGGTTGCCGAGAAGGACAAGAAGTTGCGCTCGCGCCGTCTCCTGGAACTCAGCGACCAGAAGACTGAAGCCTTCTATGCCCGTTATATTGGTCAGACGGCTGAGGTGCTCTTCGAGAAGGCGACCCGTGGCAGGGCTATGCACGGTTTTACGCGGAACTACATCCGCGTGGAACTGCCGCCACAGGAGGCTCGGCAGGAACTCGACAACCAGCTGGTGACAGTTGTCCTGGGTGACTTCAACCGCGATAAGACAGCATTAATGACACATATTATATAAGATAGGTATATGGAGAAGTTGGCCATTGTCATACTAAACTGGAATGGTGCCAAGATGTTGCGCCAGTACTTGCCCACGGTCTTGCGTCACAGCCGCGACGAAGCCGTCGTCTATGTGGCAGACAATGCCTCGACGGACAACTCGCTCGAACTGTTGCGCACTGATTTCCCTGAGTGCCGTTTGATAGTGCTGGAAAAGAACTGGGGCTTTGCCGAGGGCTATAACAAGGCCCTGCAGCAGATAGAGGCAGAATACTACCTGTTGCTGAACAGCGACATTGAGGTAACACCCCGCTGGCTCACGCCGCTAGTCGGGTTCATGGATGGACATCCGGATGTTGCCGCCTGCCAGCCGAAGCTGTTGAGCATCTTTAATCGCGACAGCTTTGAGTATGCTGGAGCGAGTGGGGGATTCCTCGACCGCTACGGCTATCCCTTCTGCCGCGGCCGTATCTTTGATACGGTTGAGAAGGACAACGGACAGTATGACCAGCCGGCTGACGTGCTATGGGCCACAGGTGCTGCTCTCATGATTCGCGCAAAGGATTACTGGGACTGTGGCGGGCTGGACGGACGTTTCTTCGCGCATAACGAGGAGATAGACCTCTGCTGGCGTTTGCGCATTCGTGGACGGCGCATCGTCAGTCTGCCTGACAGCCGCGTCTATCATGTGGGAGGGGGAACCTTGCCAAAGTCGAACCCCATGAAGACGTTCCTGAACTTCCGCAACAACCTGACGATGCTCTACAAGTGTCTCCCTGACGATGAACTACGGCACGTCATGCGATGGCGGTGGTTCCTGGACTATTTGGCTGCCTGGGAGACGCTTGTCGTAAACAGAAACTGGGGCGACTTCTGTGCCATCTACCGTGCACGACGCGCATTCCGTCGCTGGCGGCGCGACTTCAGCGAAGACCGTCAGCAGATACAGGCATCGCGCAAGGTCGATGCCGTTGCTGAACAGAAACGATATTCTCTCTTATGGCAGTATTATGCCAAGGGACATAAGCACTTTAGTGACTTACCTGCTTGAGCGTGACAGGTTGCTCAACTTCCTTCTTCCACTCCTTTAGGAAGTCAAACCACTCGCGGGCGCTGTGGTATCCAAACTGCTCGTTGGCTGAGGTGTATATGACTTTATAGCTCAGGTGCTTGCCGTCTGCCTTGACGACAAAGGCGTAATTGTCCTTGTTGGCTGGCTCTTCGCTGGCAATGTGCTTCATAGGGATGCAGATGCCAAGGCCCACGGTCTCGCGACTCCATTTGACGGTGTCTGTTGAGGGGTAGTCCGTTCCCCAGCAGGCACGCAGGCCGTTCTTATCAGAAAACTCCTCTGAGCCTTTCACGTTGATGATGCCTGTCGAGAACAGCCTGTCGCTGACATCGCGATTGAAGAACACATCAACGTCAGTATCGCGATGACCTGCGTATTGCGTGTAGCGGATGGTCATGTTCACCCCTTGCCAGCCGCGGTCGAAAAGTTCAACGATGGTGCGCAGCGGACCATAGGAAATGATGCGCTGGGTGCGAGAACGTACTGGGTCAATCATCGTGGGCTCTTTGCCGTCCCAGCCTCGGAAGGCTCCCAGGCCGAAGGTGTTGCCTACCCATAGCACATCGTCGCCATAGCCTTGCTGTTTCTGTTCCTCTGATGTATAAAACTGTGTCTCCTGTAACTCCAGTCGTTTCTGGAACTTACCATAGAGATCCAGCGTCTGCCGTTTGTCGAAGTAGATACGTATGCCATTCAGCTCGCTCTCGAAGTCAACACCGTGATGGTGCTGGAGGTTGTATGAGTTCGCACAGTCGCCGCGGGCAGTTATCGACTCAATGAAATTGTTGTGGCGGTTCTTCTCCTTCACCTTGTCGTTGCGCATTAACATCTCCGCATAGACGCGTGCCGCATACTGGCGTGGCTCCCCTTCATGGTAGAGGGTCACCGTATAGTGTTTGCGCTCTTTCCCTTTCAGGTCGCAAAGGAAACAGAGCTCATCGAACACATCGTCTTGGTTGAGGTCATCCAGCTGGCAGGGAATCTCCTGACCTTCGCAGGTGACAAGTGCCGAACACACGTTGCCGTAGGACGACAGATCCAGGATGACAGGTTGGTCTGTACGATTGGTCTTTAGCGGATTGCTGACTTCTATACTGATGGTCTGTTGAGCCATTGCCGTTGCCGCGAGTATCGTGGCAGCTATGAAGGAAAACAGTCTTTTCATTGTCGTTTTAGTATTTAGTTTTCCGCAAAGTTAGCCAATCTTCCATTCTTTTTCAACTTTTTTAGGTTAAAATTTTGTTTTTACAATACTTTTTAGTATTTTTGCATCAGAATTTGACAAACGTTAAGATTCGAGAGGCTATTAATGCGTAAGATATATGCTTTTTTGCTGACAGCCATGTTACTGTGCATAGGGTGTGAGTGGCGGCTGAGTTCCGTTGAGGATAACTCGGACTGGCTGCTTTCAGTAAACCGTTATGACCGTATCCAGAGTCTGTATCTTACCACAGGCGATTTTTCTGCATTGCAGCAGATGAATACCGACTACCCCCAGCAGACACGTACACTAATAGAGGATGTCCTGCATATCGGTCAGGTCAACGACCCGCAGATCAACCAGAAATTCCTGAATTTCTATCAAGACAGCATCTTACAGACTCTGATAGCTGAGACACAGCATCAGTTTGCCGACATGAGTGACATCAACCAGCAGCTTTCCGATGCTTTCGAGCGCCTGCTCAAGGAGATGCCGTGGCTCTGTCTGCCGGAAGTGTATGCACAGATTGGTTCACTCGACCAGAGCATCATCGTGGGTAACGACATGCTGGGTATCTCGCTCGACAAGTATCTGGGCCGTGACTATCCGCTCTATCAGAAATACGGGTATAGCAAGCAGCAAAGAGAAACGATGCAGCGTGACAACATCGTGCCAGACTGCATCGGTTTCTATCTGCTGAGCCTCTATCCGCTACCTACTGATACCGCTGTGACCCAGCAGCAGCGCGATGAACATATCGGACGTATTCAGTGGGTTGTCAATCATGTGATGAAACGCCGTGTCTTTAACACTGCTTACACCCAGGCTGTCGACCGATATATGAAGAGTCATCACAAGGTGACGGTCGGCCAGTTGTTAAGGCAGGACTAAGCGCGTGAACGGCTGTTCTTATTCGTCAGGCAGGAAGAGCGGGTCTTCCGGCATGACCATCACAGGTTCGGTCTCGGCTGCCTGAAGGATGTTCTCAGGCACATATTTCTTGTCAACAACCAGACGGAACATATAGTCGCGGAACCAGCGGTCGGTCATGATGAGACAGCCGCTCTGTCCCCAACTGGCTCCCCATGAGTTCTCTACTTTCCATTTCTTGGGATTGCCATTAGCATCAAGATCCACAGCCGTCAATGTCATGGCATGTGTCGAGCCGCTGTCGAACGTAGCGATACGCTGGGCCTTGTCCATGCCAAATGTGGTGCCGAAGAGCGACTCGTAATCGAAGTTCTCCGTATCGGCATAGCCGCGCTTGCGGTCAAGGAACTTGCCGACATCATAGCTACTATAGAGCTTATGACCGTCACGGAGCGAAGCAATGGCCATCTTCTCAATGTCCTCCATTGGCAGATTGACATAACGCCAGTTATGGCCATCGTAGGTATGACGGTCGTATTCCACCTCGTAGGTCTTGTAGTAGGGGCGACGCGGATCGTTCATAGCCATGATGAAGGTGCCGTTGAGTGGCTGTCCAACAACCTCCTGATAGAATGAGAGTGGTGTGTATTCCTTGGCTGCACTGAGAGAACGCCCGTCTTTGTTCTTGAAGGCATAGTTGAACTTCGTTGGCGGTTCACCAATGGTCATCTCCAGCATGTGGTATATTTGTGCCAGCATACGGACCTTAGCCTTGTTCAGTGACGCCTGGCTCTTGTTCTTGGCCACCATATCACGCAGCTGCAGACCATATTCGCGGAGCTTGGACGAGATGAGCTGACGGGCCTTTGACGTGTTGTCGCTGGTGAAAGACTCAGGCATCACTTCTCTGGGAACGAGACCATACTTCTCCGTCAGGTCGGCAACGCCACAGAATGTGCCGCCATCGCCGATGGGTGAGTGGAAGAAGAACTGGACACGCTGGTCGTCAATGGGCTTTTTGCCTGTATCAATGACGCCTTGCAGCATGAGGTTGGCTTTTTCCAGCTGGTCATAGAAGAATAGATAGGCCTGCGAAAACTCCAAAGCTACGGAGTCGTGCTTCAGGGTGTAATTGGCACGCAGCACATTAAAGCCGCTGAACATCCAGCAGCGGCCAGACGACTGTTGGTCTGTGATGCTCTGCTTGGGTGTTTCAATGCTGAAGTATGTGTCGAGTGCCGTTGCATTCTGGTGGTTTTTGGCCAGATTGTCAATGGCATTGGCGGCGACGGCATTGGCTAAGGCCCTATTGACAGGCGACTGCTTCGTCTCCTTGACAATGTCCTGCAACATGGAAGCCGACAGCCCACCGTCCTTGTTTTGAGCCGTAATGCTGAGTCCTCCCATCAGGTATACGGCCATCAAAAAATACTTATTCATAAGTTTTGTTTGCTATGAGTCTATTTCTTGGTGGTTGTCTTCTTGGTGGTTGTCTTCTTGGTGGTTGTCTTCTTGGCTGTAGACTTCTTGGCTGTAGACTTCTTGGTCGATGAAGTCGTTGAAGTTGTGGCTTTAGGCGTGTAGTACTTCATAGCCTCCGACATCCATCCTTGAATCTGCTTGATGCGGGTCTCGTCTGACGGGTGGTCGCTGAACAGTGAACTACTGCCGCTTCCCTGGGCTGCCATACGCTGCCAGAACGTGGTGGCCACCTGGGGATTATAGCCTGCCATAGCAGCGAAGATGAGCCCCATGTGGTCGGCCTCACTCTCTTGTTTGCGAGAGAAACCTGACGTCCATAGCTTCGTGCCGAGTTGCGATCCTAAGTTGATGAGCTGCTGCGTTCCCTGTCCCATACCGGCTCCCTGCAGTACGGCTCCGATAATCTGTGTGCCATATTGTTGCTTGTACTCGTTACTCAGACGCTCGGCAGAGTGTTTGGCAACGGCATGGGCAATCTCATGGCCAAGGACGATGGCCAGTGAGGCTTCGTCTTGGGTGACGGGTAGCAGACCCTCGTACACAACAATCTTTCCGCCAGGCATGCAGAAAGCATTCACCTGTTGGTCCTGCACAAGGTTGAATGCCCATTCATATTGTGATACCTCAGCACCTAGATTGTTGGCATTCAGGTAGTTGACGACAGCCGTAGCCAGGTTTTGTCCGACACGCTTCACCATAGCGGTGTTCGTTGCGTTAGTAGAAGCCTTGGCGGTCTTCATGTACTCCTGGTACTGCTGGTTAGAGAGACTGAGAACCTGTTCGTCACTGACCAGAAGGTTCTGTTTACGTCCTGTGATAGGCACGGTAGAGGTCGTTCCGCAGCTAACGAGAATGGCGGAGACCACGGCTAATAAAACCAATCTTGCTTTTTTCATGTTCTTGTTTTTTTGTTTATGATACTGTTAGAATTATAATCTGATAAGGATAGAGCCTGTCTGGGCTGGATCGGTACTGTCGAACTGGACAACGTAAACACCAGCTGGCAAATGAGGAAGTGGGACAACAGACGGCTGCGATGATGGCTCTATGTGTTTGGTCATCATCAGCAAGCCCTGCTGGTTGAAAAGACGGAGCGTGCCATTAGACGGTTTGCCGTTGTCCGCGCTGATGTGCAGCCGATGGTCTTGGAGTACTTTGATTTTGACCTTCTCCGGCTGATGGCTGCTGATTCCTGCCAAGCCTTCAATACCCAAAAGATAGAGGAGCCCCCTATAGACATCGATTTCACCATAGCCGTAATCGTTGTTGGGGTAGGTGAGGGTGTTCTCTGGCTTCCTGCTGGTATGTGCCAGGATGTCAATGACATCTTCGGGTGTCAAGTCGGGCTTGGCCTCCAACCACAAAGCAATAGCCCCTCCGACGACAGGTGACGCCATCGATGTGCCAGTGTTAGCGTTCCATGCGTATGTCCGTCCGTCAAAGGTGAAGTGTTCCACGTCCGACTTGATATCGTTTGCCTCTGGGTTGTTTTCAATGTAGAAACTGCTGTAAGCAGAAATGACATTGTCACCAGGTGCACAGACATCTGGCTTGATGTCTCCCTCGACAGAAGGACCTGTCGACGAGTACCTTGAACGGCGTCCGCCACTACCATTGTTGCTGTAGTCTCGATATTGCCCCTCGTAGTTAGTGAAACCTGTCCGATGTACTGTCGAGCCTACCGTGATAGCTCGTCCGAAACTGCCAGGGCACAGGATATTGCGTCCTGTTGTGGCATCCTGCCAATTCAGTTTGTTCTCAAAGGATGCTATACGTGTCCATGCTTCCATTTCCTCATCTTCATCTTCTAAGATGAGCGCAATGCCGAAGTGTTTGGCAAAGCCGTCATAGGTTGTCAGTTCGGCATAGCAGATACTGTCACCGTCTATGGCCGTTGACGCATATTTCATAACGTCCCATCGCAGTTGGTCGTTGCCGATTGGCAGAGAGTCGGTTGTCAGCGAGTCTGGGAAGATAATTCTGGATGCAGCCAGTGCCCCTGACTGTAGGTCAATAATGTCCAGACGGAAGTGCACTGTGCCTGTCGTGCGCATCAGGAAGACCGCCCTGTTGTCGATGAACGGCAGGAAGGAACCGACTGCCAGTCTTCCTTGTTGCTTGGGCAGATAGTTCTGCTTGACTGACTCGTTTCCTGCAGATGTAACAAAAATGTGTCCTGGGCCTAACATGCTTTCTAAGAACTGCTTATATAGCATGTCTTCCTCATCTAAGTAAGGCTGATAACCTTCGCTGAATGAGATGACGCATGGCTGTCCGACACTGTCAGCATAATCATAGATATATTGAAAACCGAGTGCGTCTGTTGCAGTGGTGTACTTGTAATAGTCTGCCTTGTCAATGTAGATGGTGTCAGAAGAAACGGCATTGCTGACCAGACAGAAGTCAGCATCGGGAGCCATACCACGATAATGGCTGAGTGAGGCACCATTGAAGCCACTGCCGGCGGCAATGCCGGCAGTATGGGTGCCGTGGGTCTCTGTCAGCGCGTCAGTGGAGTGGTGTATGGTGTCTTCGGGCAAAGAATAGTCACGTCCGACAGGGAGGGTGCTGTTCGCTGTGTCACGTGAGAGCTGATCCCAGAAGCGCCGGATGCGACAACTGCTTCCGTCTGTGCTGAGAAAGGTGGGGTGGGTCAGGTCGAAACCTATGTCCTGTATGCCCATGACAACTCCCCTTCCTGTATATGCTTGTGGGAGTGCCTGTCCTTCGTAGACGGGTAGGGCATCGACAACCAGTCGCATCGTGTCCATGGTTAGACTGGCCGACGGCGAGGCTTCAATCCGTTTTACAGCTCGGTCGGCAGCCAGTTCAGGCAATTTCTGAAGCGGAATCATGGCTATGGCCACGGTGTTCTGTAGTGCTAACATCTGGCATCCGTGACAATTGAGAACTTCATGAGCGTCACCTGTGATGTCAACAAAAGCGCAAACTTGCCGTATTCGTTGCTGTGATGGCTTTTTACCTTGTATGGTTGCAGATACATGTTCCTCCGTCAGTTGTCGGCTAAGCAACTTTTGAATCATGGACGACAGATGCAGTTGGGCTGTCATTGTTGCCATGTATGCTGTCAGGAAAAAGAGTACTGTCCATCGCTTCATGTTGCAAAGTAAAACAAAAAAAGCGAGAAAAACAAAAAAAAGTCGCAGATTTTCATCTGCGACCCTTTAAATACCTAATGAATGTTGATTACTTGTTCAGTCCACGGTTTATAAGTGTCGTGTTCAGAAGGACGAGGTACTTACGGTACTGCTCCTTGTTAAGGATATAGTTCATCCATTTGATATCCTTCTCAATCGCCTTCTCAACCATGGCTTTGCGCTCTTCCTTCGTGTTGTAGTGAGCGGCAAACAGCATTTCAGCCTTGAAAGTGTTGTGAACAGTCTCGACGGCTTCAATCTGGTCGGTTGTCAAACCGAGGGCTACGCTCAACTTGCGCATGTTTACGCTCATGTCGTAAGCTTCCACATTGTTGGTGTTAGCTACATTCTCATTTTCTGCAAATGTCATAGTCATGCTAAGCATTGCAATCGTCATCAAAAACAATCTTTTCATCTTTTTACCCTTTCTTT
>CAZLPO010000051.1:11909-15174 GCA_964561385.1 uncultured Prevotella sp. | reverse complement strand
GCATTTCACGACCCCAAAATTACAAATAAATCTTGAAGCCGCAAAATTTTTAACCTAAATACTTCATCAGAATCCTTGCATTGCCGCTATCGCGTAGCTTGGCAATGCTCTTTTCGCGTATCTGGCGCACACGCTCACGTGTAAGCCCCAGCTGGTCGCCAATCTCCTCGAGTCCTTTTTCGTGACAGCCGATACCGAAGCACTCGCGGATAATCGTGATCTCGCGCTCCTTCAACACCTTGTTCAGCACGGTGTTCAGCTCCTGGGCCATCGACTCGTGGTCAACCTGACGGTCGGTGCGTGAGTCGTCGCCCGATGCCATGACGTCGAGCATACAGTTGTCCTCGCCGTCCTGGAACGGTGCATCGATGCTGACGTGGTGACTGTCAGCCTGCATGGACTGGCCAATCTTCTCCTCGTCCAGCTGTGTGGCTTCAGCCAGTTCGCTGACCGACGGATGACGCTGATGCTCCTGCTCGAACTTGTTAATCTCGTGGCTGATCTTATTCAGTGAGCCAACCTGATTCAGCGGCAGGCGCACAATGCGGCTCTGCTCGGCAATGGCCTGCAGAATGGACTGACGAATCCACCATACGGCATAGGAAATGAATTTGAAACCGCGTGTCTCGTCAAACTTCTGTGCAGCCTTGATCAAACCGATGTTACCCTCGTCGATGAGGTCGGTGAGCGTCAGACCCTGATGCTGGTACTGCTTGGCAACGGAAACGACAAAACGAAGATTGGCGGTGACGAGCTTGTCTTTGGCGCGCTCTCCTTCCGGTCCTCCTTTCCGTATTTTTTGCGCCAGCTCGATTTCTTCGTCAATGCTAATCAGCGGGGCGCGACCAATTTCAACCAGATACTTGTCCAAAGCCTCACTCGATCGGTTGGTGATGCTTTTCTGAATCTTTAATTGTCTCATCTTAAAACTTTGATATCCTTCTTTAACTATCTGACTTTCAGACCTCTATGTATAATTATACTCCTAAAGCGGTGCAAAGTTACAAAAAAAAACGATACGTTGTTCTGAATTTAACAATTATTTTAATTTTTCTTGCAAGTATTTTCCTGTGATGCTTCCTTTGCATTTGACGATTTCCTCGGGCGTACCGCAGCAGACGAGGGCTCCGCCCTGATCGCCTCCTTCCGGCCCGAGGTCGATGACGTGGTCGGCGCTTTTGATGATTTCGAGGTTATGCTCGATGATGACGATGGAGTGGCCGCGCTCAATCAGTGCATTAAAAGACTGGAGCAGGCGGTGGATGTCGTGAAAATGGAGTCCCGTTGTCGGTTCGTCAAAGATAAACAGGGTAGGCTCCTGACGTTCCTGACCGATGAAGTAGGCCAGTTTTACACGTTGGTTCTCACCGCCCGACAGTGTTGACGAGCTCTGTCCGAGCTTGATGTAGCCCAGTCCGACGTCCTCCAATGGTTTCAGTCGCTTGACGATTGCTTTTGTGAGCTGTCTGGTCTCCTTGTCTTCTTGTCTTTCTGTGTCTCCGAAGAACTCAATGGCCTCGGAGATGGTCATGTTCAGGATGTCGTTGATGTTCTTGCCGTCAAAGTGTACGTCAAGAATATCGTGTTTGAAACGTTGCCCGTGACAGGCTTCGCATTCAAGTATGATGTCGGCCATGAACTGCATCTCGACCGTGATGGTTCCTGCGCCCTTGCACTCGTCGCAGCGGCCGCCGTCGGCATTGAACGAGAAATACTGTGACGTGAAGCCCATCTGTTGCGAGAGGGGCTGTTCGGCATACAGGTCGCGAATCAGGTCGTAGGCTTTCAGATAGGTGGCAGGGTTCGAGCGTGTGGACTTGCCGATGGGGTTCTGGTCGACAAACTCAACATGCTTGACTGCAGCGATGTCGCCGCCCAGTCCCATGTATTCGCCCGGGGCGTCGCTGACGTCGCCCAGATGGCGTTTCAGCGCAGGGTAGAGAATGCCTTTGATGAGACTTGACTTGCCGCTGCCGCTGACACCCGTAACCACTGTCATCACGTTCAAGGGAATCTTGACATCGATGCCGCGCAGGTTGTTCATGCGTGCCCCTTTGATTTCAATGAACTGGTTCCAGGTGCGTCGTGATGCCGGTATGCTGATCTCGTCCGTGTGCAGCAGGTATCTGACGGTGTGGCTCTTGGGGTATTTCTTCAGGGCGTTCTTGTTGACATCAGCCGCCTTGCCCTCGAAGACCAGTTCGCCGCCAAGGCGTCCGGCATCGGGGCCAATGTCGATGATGTAGTCGGCCGCTCGCATAATCTCCTCGTCGTGCTCGACCACGACGACCGTGTTGCCCAGCCCTTGCAAGTCTTTCAGCACGTGGATCAGACGGTCGGTGTCGCGTGAGTGCAGTCCGATGGAGGGCTCGTCCAGGATATAGAGTGAGCCGACGAGACTGCTTCCCAGTGAGGTGCATAGGTTAATGCGCTGGCTTTCGCCGCCCGAAAGCGAGTTCGAGAGACGGTTGAGGGTTAGGTATCCAAGTCCCACATTCAGAAGGAATTGCAGTCGGCTTCTTATCTCTTCGAGCAGCCGCTTGCCGATGGCTGCATCGTGCTCTGTCAGTTCCAGTTTGTCGAACCACTCTTTCAAGTTCGTTACGGGCATCTGTACCAAGTCGGTGATGCTCCTTCCGCCAATCTTCACGTATTCTGCCTCAGGCTTCAGGCGTGTTCCGTGGCATGCGGGACAGGTGGTCTTTCCGCGGTAGCGAGCCAGCATGACACGGTACTGTATCTTGTACTGGTTTTCCCGAACCATCTGGAAGAACTGGTCGATACACGGTTTCTCTTTCTTTCCGCGGTCGCTTGGCAGTCCGTGCCACAGCCAGTCTTTCTGTTTCTGTGTCAGGTTCATGTATGGCTCGAAGATGGGGAAGTCATCGTTGGCCGCATGCCGGATGAACCATTGCTGCCACTCCTTCATCTTCTCTCCGTGCCAGCAGACGACGCAGCCGTCATAGACCGAGAGCGTCGTGTTGGGGATGACCAGTCTTTCGTCTATGCCGATGATTTTTCCAAAGCCCTGACACTCGGGACATGCTCCGCTGGGGGAGTTGAAGGAGAACATCTGGTCGTTAGGCTCCTCGAAGGTCATGCCGTCGGCCTCGAAGCGCATGGAGAAGTCATAGCAGATATTGGACGGCAGGAACATCAGACGGCATTCGCCGTGACCCTCATAGAAGGCGGTTTCGGCCGAGTCCACCAGTCGGGCAATCACGTCTTTGGAGTCATCGACCGACAATCGGTCAATGACGAGGTA
>CAZLPO010000051.1:0-11809 GCA_964561385.1 uncultured Prevotella sp. | reverse complement strand
TGCTCAAGTGTTCTGCCGTCCGTCGGGCTGACGGGTGTCATCACCACGAACTTCGTACCTCTCTGATACTGAAGCATTTGCTGGACGATGTCCTCTGTGGAGTGCTTCTTCACCTCCTGTCCGCTGATGGGCGAGTAGGTGTGTCCGATGCGGGCAAAGAGCAGCCGCAGGTATTCGTAGATCTCGGTGGTGGTGCCGACGGTAGAGCGGGGGTTGCGCGAGATGACCTTCTGCTCGATGGCAATGGCTGGCGGGATGCCTCGTATGAAGTCGCACTCAGGCTTGCTCATACGTCCCAGGAACTGTCGGGCGTAGCTTGAAAGGCTCTCCACATAGCGTCTCTGACCTTCGGCATACAGTGTGTCGAAGGCCAGAGATGACTTGCCGCTGCCGCTGACGCCGGCTATGACGACAAAGTTGTTACGTGGAATCTTGACGCTGACGTTCTTCAGGTTATTAACCCGTGCGCCTTTGATCTCGATGCAGTCGTTCATGTTTTATGCTTTGCGCAAGGCGGCGATGGACTCCTTCAGCGAGGCAATCTTCTCCTCGGAGTCGCTCTGCTTCTTGCGCTCCATGGCTACTACGGCCTCGGGGGCATTCTGTACGAAACGCTCGTTCGACAGTTTCTTCTGAATGCCGGCCAGGAAACCCTCAAGGTGCTTCAACTGGGCCTCCATCTTCTCGATTTCGGCTTTTGTGTCAATCAGGTTACCCAGGGGCACGGCAAACTCGTCGGTGCCGACCATGAAGGCCGAGGCCGTTGCGTCTTTCTCGGTCACCACATTGATGGCGCTGAGGTTGGCCATCTTCATGATGGCGGCGTTGTATGCCTCGTAGTCGTTTTTGCCGATAACCTGCAGCTCCAGCTGCTCCTTCGGTGCAATGTTCTTCGACGAGCGTACCATACGCACGCCAGATACGATCTGCTTCACATTCTCAATCTGGGCGGCGAGCTGGTTGTCGGCCTCAGTGGGAGCGGGGAGCTCCAGCTTGTCGCGCATGATCGACTCACCGTCCTTGCGGTCGTAGAGGTGCTGCCACAGCTCCTCGGTGATGAACGGCATGAACGGGTGCAGCATCTTCAGCAGCGTCTCGAAGAACGCGAGCGTCTTGTCGTAGGTGGCCTTGTCGATGGGCTGTGCCTCACCGTTGACGTAGGCAGGCTTCACCATCTCCAGGTACCAGCTTGAGAACTCGTCCCAGAAGAGCTTATACACCGCCATCAGGGCCTCCGAGATGCGATACTTCTTGAAGAGGTCGTCCACCTCGGCATTCGTCTGCTTCAGCTTGGCCTCAAACCAGGCGGTGGCAATCTTGCCTGCCTCCGACTGCGGCATTTCTGCTACCTTCCAGCCCTTCACCAGGCGGAAGGCGTTCCATATCTTGTTGTTGAAGTTACGTCCCTGCTCGCAGAGGGCCTCGTCGAACAGAATGTCGTTGCCGGCAGGAGCCGAGAGCATCATACCCATGCGCACGCCGTCGGCACCGAACTTCTCGATGAGCTCAATGGGGTCGGGTGAGTTACCCAGCGACTTCGACATCTTACGTCCCAGCTTGTCGCGAACGATACCAGTGAAATAAACATTCTTGAAAGGCATGTCGCCGATGTACTCATAGCCGGCCATGATCATGCGGGCCACCCAGAAGAAGATGATGTCCGGACCGGTCACGAGGTCTGAGGTGGGGTAGTAGTACTTGATCTCCTCGTTGCCGGGGTTGTTGATGCCGTCGAACAGCGAGATGGGCCACAGCCAGCTGGAGAACCACGTGTCGAGGGCATCCTCGTCCTGACGGAGGTCGGCATCCGTGATGGCAGGATTCTTCTGCTGAGCCAGTTTCAGGGCCTCCTCACGGGTGGCGGCGACAACGAAGTCACCCTCCTCGTTGTAGTAGTATGCCGGTATGCGGTGTCCCCACCACAGCTGGCGCGAGATACACCAGTCCTGGATGTTCTCCAGCCAGTTCTTATACGTGTTCTTGTACTTGGCGGGATAGAACTTCAGCTCGTCGTTCATCACCGGCGGCAGGGCGATGTCGGCAAAGTGCTGCATCTTGAGGAACCACTGCAGTGAGAGACGGGGCTCGATGGCGGTGTCTGGGTTGCGCTCAGAGTAGCCCACCTTATTAGTATAGTCCTCAATCTTCTCCATCAGACCGGCCTCCTGCAGGTCCTTGGCAATCTGCTTGCGGCAGTCCATGCGGTCCATGCCGACGTAGATGGGCGACTGGTCGCTGATGGTGCCGTCGGGATTGAAGATGTCGATGGTCTCGAGGTTGTGGGTCTTGCCCAGCATGTAGTCGTTGGTGTCGTGGGCAGGCGTCACCTTCAGACAGCCTGTACCGAACTCGATATCCACATAGCGGTCCTCGATGACGGGGATCACGCGGTTCACCAGCGGGACAATCACCTTCTTGCCCTTCAGCCACTGGTTCTTCGGGTCCTTGGGGTTGATACACATGGCGGTATCGCCCATGATGGTCTCGGGACGCGTGGTGGCCACCACAGCGTAGTAGCCCTTCTCGTCCTTGTGGACCACGTTGCCCTCTCCGCTGATAGAATCAGCGGACACAGGACCATCAACGTAGTACTTCAGGTGGAACAGGTGGCTCTGCTCCTCCTTATAGATCACCTCCTCGGTCGAGAGGGCTGTCAGTGCCTTCGGGTCCCAGTTCACCATGCGCAGTCCGCGGTAGATGAGGCCCTTGTTATAGAGGTCCACGAACACCTTGATGACGCTCTCTGAGCGCTTCTCGTCCATGGTGAAGGCGGTGCGGTCCCAGTCGCAGCTGGCACCCAGTCGGCGCAGCTGCTTCAGGATGATGCCGCCGTGCTCGTGTGTCCAGTCCCAGGCATGCTCTAGGAACTGCTCACGCGTCAGGTCACGCTTCTTGATGCCCTCGGCGGCCAGTTTCTTCACCACCTTGGCCTCGGTAGCGATTGAGGCGTGGTCGGTGCCGGGAACCCAGCATGCATTCTTGCCTTCCATGCGTGCGCGGCGCACCAGGATGTCCTGAATGGTGTTGTTCAGCATGTGTCCCATGTGCAGCACACCCGTTACGTTGGGCGGCGGGATGACGATGGTATAGGGTTTGCGTCCGTCGGGTTTACTCGAGAATAGTTTGTTGTCTAACCAGTACTGGTACCATTTGCTTTCGACCTCTTTCGGGTCGTATTTACTTGCTAATTCCATATATTTGTTTATTATTTCTACGCAGATAATGGCAAAATCATGAAAAATCGGTGCAAAATTAGTAAAATTTCATCGAAAAGTCGTATCTTTGCCCCAATAATTTGAGGATTATGCACACAAAAGAGGAAAAAATGCAGGCTTTCGGCCGCTTTCTTGACGTGTTGGACGCCTTGAGAGCCAATTGTCCGTGGGACAAGAAGCAGACCAACGAGAGCCTCCGTCCCAATACCATCGAGGAGACCTATGAGCTCTGCGATGCCCTGATTAAGAACGATGTTCCCGACATCTGCAAGGAGCTGGGCGACGTGCTGTTGCACATCTGCTTCTATGCCAAGATTGCCGACGAGAAGGGTCAGTTCGATATGGCCGACGTCTGTAATGCCCTGACACGCAAGATGATAACCCGTCATCCGCATGTCTATCACCCCTCACAGATTGATGCCGACAACCCCCGTCCATTGCCCTTTGTCCCCGAGGACCAAGATAATTCCAGAACATCTAGAGACTCTAGAGCTTCTGGCCAATCCACCGTCACCACCGTGACGCAGGTTCTGGAGAACTGGGAGCAGATCAAGCTCAAGGAGAAGGACGGCAACAAGTCCGTGCTCTCGGGCGTTCCCGATGCCCTGCCCAGTCTCATCAAGGCCTACCGTATTCAGGACAAAGCCCGTAACGTGGGCTTCGACTGGGAGGACCGGCAGGACGTGTGGAAGAAGGTACGCGAGGAGCTCGACGAGCTCGAAGCCGAGCTGCAGCGCGAGGACAAGGAGCGCTCCACGGCCGAGCTGGGCGACTTCCTCTTCTCTGTCATCAATGCGGCGCGCCTCTATAAGCTCAATCCCGACAACGCCTTGGAGCACACCAACCAGAAGTTCATCAACCGCTTCAACTACATTGAACAGCATTCCATCCGTGCCGGCCGTCCGCTGACCGAGATGACGCTGGCCGAGATGGACGCCTTGTGGAACGAGGCCAAGCAACAGGAAAAGACCAAAACGACAAAATAATATGATGAAAAGACAATTCATGCTGCTGCCTGTGGCACTTCTCGCTGTCACGGTCATCGCCGGATGTGGCGGCAGCGGTAAGAACGATCAGGCAGCACCCAACGACAGCATAGACCTTCAGCCACAGGTGTGGACCAATAACGACAGTACCGTCTATGGACTGTGTGGCGACGAGTCGGCCATGAACACGCTGCAGCTGATTACCGACAACGGCGACACGCTGAATCTGAGTGTCAACGAAGCCCAGGACCAGAACCATGTCTTGGGTGGCTATAACGTCGGCGACCGCATGGCCGTGCTGACCAACAAGGAGCGCACGGCGGCTACGCTGGTCATCAACCTGAGCACGCTGCTGGGCAACTGGGTCATGCCCAACCCCATCGACGGCTCCGAGGAGACGGGCATCAGCATCCGTGAAGGCGGTGTTGCCGAGAGCATCGACCAGGCGGCCATCGTCTATCGCACCTGGCGCATCTCCAACGGTCTGTTGGAGATTGTCTCCGTGCGTGAGGGCGGCACCGAGGAGGAAGAGACCAATCTTTACGAGATACTCAGCCTCGGCAACGACTCGCTGGTGTTCAAGACCGTGGGCAAGCCGCGTGAGGACGAGGAGACCTTCCGCTACTCCCGTCAGCAGAAACACGAGCGGACTGAGAAGGTGAAGCTCGAGGAGTCCTCGTTCGACGATTTCATGATGTAGCAGCCCATGGAGCCGTTCCGCATCCATATCCTGGGCTGTGGCAGTGCGCTGCCCACGCTGCGCCATTATGCCTCGTCACAGCTGGTCGAGATCCGTGGCAAGCTGATGATGATCGACTGCGGCGAGGGCACGCAGATGCAGTTGCGTCGCAGCCATGCCCGCTTCACCAAGCTCAGCCATGTCTTTATCTCCCACCTGCACGGCGACCACTGCTTCGGGCTCATCGGCATGATCTCTACGTTCGGACTTCTGGGCCGTACGGCTACGCTCCATGTCCATGGCCCCGAGTCGCTGGGCGACATGCTGCGCCAGCAGATTCAGTTCTTCTGTCGTGACCTGGGCTACGACGTTGTGTTCCATGCCGTCGACACCACCGTCCATCAGGTGATCTACGAGGACCGCTCCCTCACCGTTGAGAGCATTCCCCTCTGTCACCGCCTGCCCACCTGCGGCTTCCTGTTCCGCGAAAAGCCCCAGCTGCCGCATATCCGCCGCGACATGATCGACTTCTACCAGGTGCCGCTCTCCCAGGTGCAGAACATCAAGCAGGGCGCCGACTGGACCACCGCCGACGGCGAGCTCGTGCCCAACAGTCGTCTCGTCACCCCGGCTGAGGCTCCCCGCAGTTACGCTTATTGCAGCGACACGCGCTACCTCCCCACGCTCCATCAGCTCCTGCAGGGCGTCTCTACCATCTACCACGAGAGCACTTATGGCGACGACAACCAGTTGCTGGCCGAGAAGTATAACCACTCAACGGCTTCCGAGGCGGCACGTGTGGCACGCGACGCCCATGCCGGCCAACTGCTGCTCGGCCACTACAGTTCGCGCTACGAGGACGAGCGTGTGCTGCTTCGCGAGGCGTGCGCCGTGTTCCCCAACACTCATCTGACGCAGGAAATGATGGTTTTCGACGTGTGATAACACGAAAATCACCCGATTATTGCATTTTTTCTGCAAATTATTTGGAAGTGAACAGGTTTTTTCGTATTTTTGCAGCAGAAAGTAACCGCTTATGACAAGAAAAGTACTTCAATTAGCGCTCATTCTCACCCTGGTGTGTGGTGCTCCCGTGTGGAGCGTCGCCTCTGGTATGCTTGCTGTTGAGCAGGTGGGTGAGGTGGAGCCCACCATCACCTTCCAGCAGTCTTATGTGATTGTGAACGGTGCTGCCGGCCAGACGTTAGAAGTGGTCTCTCTGACAGGTAAGTGCCTGATGACGATCCGTATTGACAGTCCGTCGCAACGTATCGAACTAAACATTCCCAAAGGGTGTTACATCTTGAAGGTCGGAAAGGTCGTCAGAAAGGTTTCTGTACGCTGATCATCCTTTTATGCCTGATTCTTGTAGGTTGCGATGGCGGTCTTAGAACGACTGTCCGTCCGTTGACACTCGAAGATTTTACTCCATTCAAAGAAGATAACGATGCACTTGACGCTACCCGTATTTGGGAGAGTCTGGTGCATCTTTCGCATACCGATGCCGACGCCACGGCGGCCGACGTGCGTGTCAAGTCCTATTACGACAGCCGCCAGCCCCTGGTGTGGATCGACCGTATGGGTGTCGACGACCGTGCCGACACACTCCTTGCCGAGCTCCATCGCCGCGTCACCGACATGGGCTTCACCGAGCGTTCCTTCCTTGTTCCTGAGATCGAGAGCGACCTGCAGCGCATGCGGACCCTCGACTTCGACGGCTCGAAGAACACAGCCTCGCTGGTGGCAGCCCGTCTCGAGTACCACCTCTCCAAGGCTTATCTCCGCTATGTCCTCGGCCAGCGCTTCGGCTTTACCAATCCCGTTCGTGTGCTCAACCGTCTCGATGCCCGTGAGACCGACAGCCTGGGCCGTCCCCTCGGCTACCGCAACCTGTTTGATGTCGATATGGAGCATCCCGGAAAGTACTATGAGACGGTCGCTTTACGAAAAGTGCGCAACGACAGCCTCACCGAGTACCTCGCCCAGGTGCTGCCCGACGATCCCTACTACCTGGAGATGAAGCGCCGACTGCCGACGGCCAGCGCCGAGCAGCGCACCCGTCTGCTCGTCAACATGGACCGCCGACGCTGGCGTGAGCGCAGTCGCATGGGCGACACCACCAAGTACGTGGTTGTCAATGTCGCTGCCTACCGCCTGTGGGCCGTCTCGCCCGACAGCATCATGGATATGCGTGCCGCCTGCGGTGCCCAGAAGACCAAGACGCCGCTGCTCACCAGCAAGATCACCCACATGGAGGTCAACCCCCAGTGGCTCATGCCCACCAGCATCATCAAGACCGACATTGCCCACCATGCCGGCGACTCCGGCTACTTTGCCCGTCGCCGCTATTTCATTGCCGACCGCAAGACCGGCAAGCGCCTCAACCCTCGGGCCGTCTCGCGCGGCATGCTGCTCAGCGGCAACTATAGGGTAGGGCAGGAGGGCGGAAGCGGCAACGCCCTCGGACGCATCATCTTCCGCTTCCCCAACAACTTCTCCGTCTTCCTCCACGACACGTCAAGCCCGGGCGTCTTCAATCGCGACGACCGCGGCGTCAGCCACGGCTGCGTGCGTGTGCAGCGCCCCTTCGACTTGGCACGCTTCCTCTTCAGTACACCGCCCGATGACTGGACGCTCGACAAGTTGCGCATCTCCATGGGCATGGCGCCCGAGACCGAGCGGGGAAAGGAGTACGTCGCCGACCTTGAGCCCGGCCAGCAGCCCCAGCTCATGCGGTGGCAGGGCGTCTCCCCGCGCGTACCTCTTTATATAACGTATTATACGCTCTTCCCAGTGCCTGGCGGCCAGCTCACCGTCTATCCCGACGTCTATGGCTACGACCGGGTGCTGGCCAAGGCGCTTGAACCATTCATCAAGTAACCGCCGTGCCTGCTATGGATACCGTTAACGACCAGTTGCTTGTCCGACAGCTGAAGGACCCGAAGACGCGCCGCCGCGCCTTCGAGTCGGTGGTACGCCAGTACAGCGAACAGCTCTACTGGCAGGTGCGACGCATCGTGCTCAACCACGACGATGCCGACGATGTGCTGCAGAACGCGTTCGTCAAGGCCTGGCAGGCACTCGACTCCTTCCACGGCGATGCCCGTCTGCTGACGTGGCTCTCGCGCATTGCCATCAACGAGAGCCTCGACTTCATGCGGCGGCAGAAGAGCCTCACCGTCGTGAGCACCGACGATGCCGACCTCGGCGTGGCCGCCCAGCTCATGGCCGACGACTACTTCGACGGCGACGAGACCGAGGCACAGCTGCAGGAGGCCATCGCCGCGCTGCCCGACGTGCAGCGCACCGTCTTCCAGCTGCGCTACTACGACGACATGAAATACAGCGACATCAGCAAGCTGCTCCAGACCAGCGAGGGCGCCCTGAAAGCGTCCTATCACATCGCTGTGAAGAAAATAACAGAATTTTTTCGGTCGCGCGATTAAACCTTTTCTCGCCCGATACGTCAGATATACAAAAGAATGCCTTATGACACAAGAAGAAATCTACCTGAACAGCCGCATGAAGCGCGAGAACCACTTTCGCGTACCCGACGGTTACTTCGACCAGCTCACGGCCAGCGTCATGTCGCGCCTGCCCGAGCAGGAGCAGCAGCCGAAGCAGCCGAAGCAGCTACGGTCGTACCCCCGTACCACCGTACCTTCGTACCACCGAATCCTGCTCTATGCTGCCGCTGTCGTCGCCGTCGCCATCGTCTGCGTGAGCGTCTATTTCAACCGCTACGTGGCACCCCGGGAAGCCGAGGAGCCCGTAACCGCAGCCGCCACCGTCTCCGACAGCTACATCGACGAGGCAGCCGACTACATGATGATGGACCACCAGGACATCTATGCCTGTCTAACCAGTGATTATTAAGATTATATGAAGAAGTCATTCCTCCTATTGCTCACCATGCTGTCCCTCCTGCCGCTCTTTGCCCAGGAACAGCAGAAGTTCGATCCTGCCAAGTTCGATGCCGAGCAGCAGCAGTACATCACCAAGGCTGCCAACCTCACCGAGCAGGAGTCCGCCCGCTTCTTCCCACTTTTCCGCGAGATGCAGAAGAAGCAGCGCGCCATCTTCGAGCGCCAGCGCAAGCTGGGCTTCAACAAGCCTGCCGACGAGAAGGGCTGCGAGCAGTCCATCCGCGAGCACGACCAGATAGACCTCGAGCTCAAGCAGATACAGCAAGCCTACCACAACAAGTTCCTGCGCGTGCTTCCTGCCTCCAAGCTCTACGATGTCCTTCAGGCCGAAGACCGCTTCTTCCGCATGAAGCTCCGCTCATGGGGCGGCGGACACGGACAGAACAGACATGGAAATCAGCACAAACCAAACAAGGGCGGCCGTTGAGCCGCCCTTGCTGTTTTCTGTAAACTATATCTTTCGCAGTCGGATGACGCGGCTGGCGAACTGCCCGCTGAGATTGGCATCGATGCCTGTCTCCATCAGGAATTTGCCGCTGAAGCGCTTGCCCTCGAACGTGCGCGCACCCCTGTCGGTACCTTCGAACTCGTTCAGCATATAGGTGGCGTCGGGGTCGAGTCCTGCCATGTGCCAGCGGGGAGCGTCCAGCCCGATGTAGTTTTCGAACTTATAACAGAAGAACACGGCTTCCGACTTGTCTTCGTTCACGAACATCTCGCTACAAAAGCCCTTGTTCTCGTATGGTGAGAGCAGGCGGTAGAGGTCGCCCAACTGGATGATGGGGCGAATCTCCTTGTAGAACGCCACCGCCTTCTTGGCATACTCACGCTCACCGTCGTTCAGGTCGCTGGGCTTCATCTCCATACCCAGACGTCCCGTCATCGCCACGTCGAAGCGGAACTTCAGCGGAATGACACGGCCCGTCTGATGGTTGGGCGAGGCGCTGACATGCTGCGCCATCGCCAAGGTCGGGAAGAAATGGCTGGTGCCCCACTGTATGAAGAGGCGCTGCTGGGCATCGGTGTCGTCGCTCACCCAGAACTCGTCAAAGTAGGGTAGTGCGCCCCAGTTCACACGTCCGCCGCCACTCGAGCAAAGCTGGATGACGAGGTCGGGATGTGTCTTCCTGATGCGCTCCAGCGCACGGCGCAGTCCCAGGTGGTAATCCACGAAGAGGTGGCTCTGCCTGTCGGCTGTCAGATAGCTGCTGCCGAAGTTGTGCATCGACATGTTGCAGTCCCATTTGATGTAATGCAGCGTGGGGTTCTCCTTCACCAGGTTGTCCACGATGCCGACTACGAAATCCTGCACCTTGGGGTTCGAGAGGTCAAGCACCAGCTGTGTGCCGCCACGTCCCTTCGACAGTTCGCGCGTAGGATGCGCCACCACCCAGTCAGGGTGCGCCTCAAAGAGCTCGCTCTTGCTGTTGGTCATCTCCGGCTCAATCCAGATGCCGAACTTCAAGCCTCTGTCCTCTGCAGCCTTCACCAGGGCAGGAATGCCGTTGGGCAGCTTCTCCGTGTCCGTCACCCAGTCGCCCAGAGCCTGCGTGTCGTCCGTACGGCGATACTTGCGGCCGAACCACCCGTCGTCCACCACGAACAGCTCGCCACCCAGCTCCTTGATGCCGTCCATCATCTGCTCGCACACCTCCTGGTTCACGTTCATGTAAACGCCCTCCCACGAGTTCAGCAGAATCTCCCTCATGGCCTGTCCGTTGTGCAGTTGCACGTTACGTCCCCAGCGGTGGAAGGCACGGCTCACGCCGCCCTTGCCCTCTTCGCTGTATGCCAGTGCCAGCTGCGGCGTGGTGAACGTCTCGCCCGGCTTCAGCGTGTAGGCCGTATGCAAATCGTCAATGCCAGCCAGCAGCGTGTGGCGGCTCTTGCCGCGCGTCTCTATGCGCAACTTGTAGTTTCCCGTCCAGCAAAGGGCGGCACCGATCACGCGTCCGCTGTTCTCCTGAGGCTTACCGTCAAGTGCAATCATCACCTCTGCACGGTCGTCCATCGCTGTGCGCACACCGTCGTGGTTCACAATGGTCTTCAGACCAGCCGTCAGCGGCTCCTCAGTCATTCCCGCCTCCTGTCCCCACGCACCGTGAAAGTGGGTGAGCCAGGCACCTTCCTGGCGCAGCGCCATCACACCGCTGGCATACTGCTCCAGCTTGACCGGTTTCTTCTCGCCGTTGCGAATCACCGTCCAAGTCACAATCACATCGCTCTTGTCATTAGCGCGGTAGTGGATGTCCACAAAAAAGTCGTACTTCTTGTCCTTCAGCGCGATGATGGTCTCGTCGCCCGTCTCCCGACAGCCCGTCACCACCAGTTCGGTCGACATGTTGCCGTCGGCATGCGTCACGCTCAGCGCCGTCTCCTCGAAGCTGTTGCGGCCGAAAGCAGGGTAAGCGTCGCTGTTCAGCCCCCTGGCGTCGTACACCTCGTGCGCCTGTTCGGGCTTGATGCGCGAGCCGTAATACTGGATGCGCGCCGTCTGCCCCTCGTTCGCGGCAATCATCAGCGTCGTCTTCGGAGTGTTCACAAACACGTCCTTGGCACTGCTCCCGAGGCTCAGCGTCAAGGCACAGACAGTAATCAGTAATTGTTTCATGACTCAATAGGTTTTCGTTATTCTCGTTACAAAGGTACGCTTTTTTTTTCATTTATGTCACAAGATACGAAAATAATCTGGCGAGAAACCTTAATGTAAGGTTTATTTAAGTCGTGAGGCGTGAGACGTGAGACGTGAGGCGAGATTACCGCGCGCGTAGCGCCGCGCCTCTCCGCTCCGAGCCCGTCGCCGCTCTGCTCCGTGCCCGTCGCCGCTCTGCTCCGAGCGCGCTGCAAACGTCTGCAAACGCCTGCAAACATACCTCGTCTCACGTCTCACGCCTCACGTCTCACGAAAAATAATGTCCCGTTAACATAATTAACATTTGTTCACGCGCCGCGAATTCAACTGGCAAGTGCAATCGCACTTTCTATTGTATGAAGTCCTCTTCA
>CAZLPO010000050.1:0-15279 GCA_964561385.1 uncultured Prevotella sp. | reverse complement strand
CGGGCTCATTATCCAACTGGGTAACAACGGTACCATTAACTTTTGTCTGTGCCAAGGCTACTCCTACCATGAGGAACAGACTGGCCAGAAGCATTGTTAATCTTTGTTTCATAAATCTCTCTCGTTTTGTTTATATTAAATAATGTTATTTAGCCATTTGGGGTGCAAATATAATACATTGATATGTAAAAAACGAATAATATTATAAAAAAAACACAATTCAACCGCTATTTCTTGACAAATGTCACTATTTCTACCTGTTTTCTTCTCACTTTGTCGCATAGTTGTGTCACCATGACGCCAAAACGACAGAAAAAAAATCAAGGTTCGCTAGATGGCGAACCTTGATGAAGTGTTATTTGTAAGCGAATTAACGGTGCAGTATCTTCCGACCGCCACGAATGAGCAGTCCCTTGGCATCACCACTGACGCGCTGTCCCTGCAGATTATAGAGGGGTGCCTCACTGTCATCGGCGACACGCACATCACGAACAGCGTCAACCACCGTCTCACCAACCTTCTTGGGCGACTCCAGCAGATAAATCTCATCTATCACCTCATCGTCAAAGGCATCGGTGCCATAGATACCCACCACACGGAACAGCAGATTGTCGATGGAGGTGGGCACTTTCAGGTTCTTGACGTTGAACTTGTTCCACAGACGGGCACGGGCATCTCCCTCAAAGGCATAGACACCGCCGTCGCGCAACAGCTGAACACTGTCAATTACCACATAGTCAGCGTAGTCGGCAGCCGTCAGATCCTTCAGTTGGACAGAACGAGGCTTGGCAGTCTCGCCTGCTGCAATTGTCAAATCCGTATCAGACGTCATACCCTCAACACCTAAAAACAGGGGCATTTTTTCACGGGAGCTCAACTTACCATAGACTTGGCCGTTGATGACGTCGTTGCGCTTAAGACTGATTCCTGTGGAAGAGAAGATAATGGCACCTGTGGCGTCACGCACATAATAGTCAGAGCCACTGGCATAGAGTACCTGGGCATTGGTCAGCGTCAGCAGCGATTCCGAGTCAGCGGCCATCGCCTTGAACTCACTGACCGTTGAGGCGACAGGCAGTTCCGTGACCTTCACTCGGCACGTTGCCGAAAGACCGTTGTCGCTGGTCACGGTGATCGTCGTCTCACCAATGGAGATACCTGTGACCATGCCCTCCTGAGTGACTTTGGCTATATGCTCGTCAGCCGACGTCCAGGTCAGTTTGAAGACAGCATATTCGGGCGTGGCAACAGCCTTCAGCTGCCGTGAGATGCCAAGACCTGCCATGAACGTCTCTGGCAGTTCCAGCTTGGCCAGAACGAAGGTATTCTCCAGGTCGAACGTGATGATGCCGTTGTCTTCTTGAATATTCTTCAAACCCATCTGAGTCTCCTTGCCGGCCCACGTCAGAAGGTTGGCAGGCGACGTGACATTGTTGAGAGAGCGGACTCGGCCATAGCCTGGGAACGGATCATAATTGGCGTTCCTCGTAGTACCACCGGCACGCACCAGTTCAAAATAGAGATGGTTCTCATTGTTATTGACCGTGTTGTTCGACCACACGAAACTATTGGTGGAGTCCACGCGGAACACCAGCATACCATGATTTGGCAGATACTGGTCCCACTTGTCTTCCTGCTGTCGGTTCTCAATCAGGAAAAACTCTTTCTTCACAGGAGTATCCAGACGGAAGCCCTCATTTGTCGAGCCAATGCTGCCGAGCGAGTAACTGCCCTCCTCGGTCAGTGTCTGAGGATAGGCAAATCCCAGCGCATAACGCTCATACACCGTATAGCCACATGGTGTACGGCTGAAATTCAGATAGCTGCCACCCGACATAACCGACCAGTCGTCAGGTGTCGGACTCTGACCATTTTTCTCATAGTCGGTGTCATAGAGGTCGGGCAGACCAAGCACATGACTGAACTCGTGGCAGATGGTGCCGATACCATCGAGAATGGTCGAATTCTCCTGGCCGTAAAGCTCTACAGAGCAGGCATAGCGTCCCAGTCTGACACCATCCTTGACAACCTGCCAGTTCCTGCTTCCACCCGAAGGGTTATAGATAGAACTGGCATGCGGCCACAGCAACTTACAGTCATCATCGCCCGACATGTGGGCACCAGCACCAGCGAAGATAAAGTAGACCATATCGACCTCACCGTTACCATCACGGTCGTACTGACTGAAATCCACCTGACTGTCAATCTTGTCAAGGACGTCACACGTCAGCTGGGCAGCATTGTCCGTTTTATTGGCATAGTACTTACTACGATTGACCTTACAGGGACCCACCACGTCGAACTGGGGCGAAAACATACCGTTCGAGTTATCATAGAAATAGTCGCGCACACTGCCTGTGAAACGACCATAGCGGCTGTTGTCGTAGCCAGGATAGTCCACCTGGTTGGCCATGCTGTCAACAACCTCCGCATAATCGGAACGCAAGAACTTCTGATCAGAATACTCCACCAGCACTATTAGACCACGGAAGTTACCGTAGTCATAATAGGCTCGACGGCGCTCTCCTTGCGCCTTCTGACGGCGTGAGCGCTCTGCCTGCTGCTCGTCAGCCTGCTTAGCGGTCATCACTGGCGCCATATACTTCTGCACTGACTGCAGCCAGGCCACTTCATCGGCCGTACGCTCGGCTACGTCATGGGCCACGCGCGATGTAGGCACCAGCTGGCCCTCCTTCTTCTCGGCATACACAATATAGCCGCGCTGATCCTTTACCACGGTATAGCCATCGGCGGTGGTACGGAAACACATGTATTCATCACCGTGCAACTGAACGGTCAGCGTTCGACCGTCAGGCTGCTGCACCTTGACTTTCCCCTTATAGGCAGGAACGGCCTTGGCTGCACAGATACACATGAAAGCAGCCATCCATATCATCAAAAAACGTTTCATCATTTCCTTTTATGCATTTTGACTGCAAAGGTACAAAGAAACGAGAGAAAATGCAAATTAAATGCACTAAATAATGTATAAAACAGCAATCGGGAGAACCTGAGAGGTCCTCCCGATTAAAAATATAGCTTTAATACAGCGATTACTTAACCATCACCTTCTTACCATCCTTGATGGTCAGGCCGCGGAAGTTCTTGCTAACACGCTGACCAGCGAGGTTGTAGGCAGCAGCCTTCTTAGCACCTGTGGTACGTACGCTCTTGACAGCAGTAACATCGTCAATCTTGGCATCACCCTGGAGCAGGATAACCGTCAACTCAGACTGATAGCCCTTACCAACGAAATGAAGCTCGGCAGAACGTCCTGTCACACCAGCAGGCAGAGGCTCGCACTCGAAGGTAACGGCAGCCAGACCCGTTCTCTCATCATTTTCATCAACGAAGTCAGTTGCTGCTGTAGCAGAAATCCAGTCAATATCGTCGATGTAGTAGTAGTTCTCCATACCCTCATGGTCATACCAGGGGAAGTAGGTGTAGAAGAGAGCAGCTCCGAAATCGTGATCCTCGTCAGCACCCTCATTGGCAACGGTCTTACCATCTTCAGAGACACGGAGAACGTTCATGTTGGGGTACTCATTCTTCACATTGCCGTCGGCATCGTACGAATAGAGCGTATCCTGAGCCTCAACATAGTCGAAGCAACCATAGAAACGGGCTGCCAGAGAAAGCGGGCCGCCACCATAGATGGTCTGGTGCCACATGTTACCTTCCTCATCAGCGAGCACAGCCTCAATACCCTGTGTCTGATGATCCTCGTCAGCCTCTTCCTCACCAACGGTCGTACCATCAACATCAGGATTGTCGAAACCAAGGACGAGAATAGCAAACGGGCAATCAATTGAGAACGGCTCGTCATAAGTCTGACCAAGTTCGTCAACACCCGATCTCTTGAAAATAACATTGCAGAGATTAGCAGAACCAGAGGTTGTATATTCCGTGTTTCGGTTACCCAAAATAGCAATATCGTCAGCCGTAGCCTTCAGCTCAGCGATAATGCTGTCACCCAGCGTTACAACAGAGTCACGGTCCTCAACGGTCACAATACGCATCGTCAGCTCAGCACCATTCTTCAGCAGCTGGTCGTTAGAGTAGAACTCCAGCGAGATGTGCTCCACATAAAGCGGAGAAGCGGGCTGCGGGAAGAAATCAACGAAGCCGTGGCTGGTTGCCACAGTACCATCCTTGAAGGTGTACTTACCGCTACCAAACAGATAGTTGGTACAGCCAGGAGCCACCAGGCGACCCCATGCATAGCCGGCCTTCGTGGTAGCCTCGTCAACGAACGAATACATGCCGACAGAGTCTGTCTTCAGATAAGCCTGACGTGTGCCGGTATAGTCTTTGTTGTTCGGCTCACCGAACTTATAGGTTGTCAGACCCTTGTGCAGTTCAGGAAGATAGTAGGATGGTGTATAGAAGTAGCCACCCTCGGCATACCACTGAGGGTCGTAGGTGCTGATATAACCCCACTCGAAGTCGCCATCCTCGTTAGCATACTCACTACGGTCAGTACCGTTAATGGTCCAGGTACAACCGGTCTTGTCTTCACACTTGTTCTCGAAGATAACAGGATAGTAGGGAGGAACGATAATGCTGTTCACATAGTAGCCGCTTCCTTCATCAGACCAAGCGGTTACGAGTGCGCCCTCAGGACGAGCGAACCACACGCCGTCTTCAAAAGCCTTGTTGGGACGGTTTTTCTTGGCAATGTTCTGGAAAGGAAGAACATCGGCAGCAGGAGCCATCTTCATCTCCCTTGAGGCAATTGTCTGGCGCATGTCAGCGCGCTGTTTCTTAACTTGCGACTGTGCGAAGCTGAGTGACGACAGCATCACACATACGGAGAGTAATAAAATCTTTTTCATAAGCAAATAATATAAGTGTTTAATTAATGTATGTTAGTACAAACCACGTATCTGCATCATTCTGAGCCGTAAAGCGGAGTGCCGACAAATCGAACGGGGTCTCATTGGCTGCAACCACAAATGTATTCACAAACATGTTGGCAAACGTTCCAAGCGCAGGGACACGCTCCATGACCTTCTGGCTGACTTCATCGACGTACATATTCGACAGTTTCAGGATATTGCCATCCATGCTTGCATCATATCGGATGATGAAAGCCTGGGTGACCGTCTGCTGACCACGTCTGACACGATAGGTATAACGCAGGTTGGCGTATTTCGTAACAGAGTCCTCTGACGAAACTGTCATCTGAACGTTCTGGAGCGTATAACTCATCTTCGAGTTAAGTTCCGTACGCATGGCTTCATAAAGCTGCTGCCCCTTGTCCGACTTCTCCGAAGCGGTGGCCATCTGCAGCTTATGTCCAATGGCCAGGGTATCCATCACAAATGAGGCAATAGGCCATCCTGTTATCGCAGCATTCAGCGTACTGCCCTCCACAGCCGAGAACGCCTGCTTTTCATTGTCAAAGACCAACTCCTGAACCTTGGCATCACCATCGTCCTCCTTCATCGGATCACGGAAACGGAAATAGAAGTTTCCATTCCTCTTTGTAATCAAGAACGGGTGTGTCGTCGTCTCGCTGATGGCATCACCACCCCAGGGGTATATCGAAATAAAGCCTGAAGCCGTGTTCGACATGACATAGTCCTGTTCACCAATAGTCAAGACATCCGAATTAGGCTTCGAGGCCGAGAACAGCTTGCTCTTAAACTCGTTCACCTCCGTCAGATACTGGTCGAAGTCGGTATCTGCGGGCAGGGCGGTGAGGCGGATATAGGTGCCGCGCTTCTTACCCTTGAGCATGGCAAACTCGGCATTCTCCTGCAGGTCGATGATTTCAAACTCATAGTCACCCTCGTAACCGAGGCCCGTGTCATAGATGGCGGGGTCGGAGAAGTAGTGCAGGTTGGCATTATAGGTACAGAAGGAGAGCACGGGTCCCTGGTCGGCGATCACCTTCCAGAGCGAGGTGTCTTCCTGATACTTATTGTCAGACATCTCGTTGTTCATGGCAATACGCACCCAGCCCTTGGAACTGAACTCAAGGAGCATTAGGTAGCCCTTGCCCTGAGGGGCAGCGGAACCGTTGGTGGGATAGTACTCCATGACCCACTTGCCTCCGTTGGCAGCAAAGCGCTGCGTATAGACGGCCTTCGACTCGTCCAGACGCTCGGCTGCCGACTTGTCAAACAGGTCGTCTTCCTCGCCCGTACAGGCCGTGAAGGCCAGTGCAGCACCGAAAAGTAGTGTGATAGACAGTATTTTGTTCATCTTATTTCGTATTATTATGTTACATGATAGGGGTTACTTAGGGCTGCAGAGCCTTGTACTTGTCAACCTCCTGTCGCAGGTCATCAAGCACGGTTGTACCGTCAGCACGCACGAAGACGAGGTTATTGATGAAGTTGCCGTTGTCGTCGAAGACGAAGTTGCCGCTCTTGTCGGTCAGCCACTGACGACGCTGCACGGCCATACGCACAGCCTCCAGATCGTAGTTGAAGTAGGTCTTCAGCCACTCGCGGGCCATCTCAAGCTTCTGCTTGATGAGTCCCTTGCCGTCAACACCCGAGGTCTTGAGGAACTGGATCTCACCGTTGGCACCAGGGATGGCGTATCCCAGACTGTCGCGGACGATGAGCTTACGCTGGATGGCGTAGGTAGCGTCCTCGCCGCCCGATGTGGAAGAGGTGCGAACGTAGTAGCCTACCGAGTCGCGGTTGGCACGTCCTGCCAGCACCTGTGCATTGTACTTGTCCCATTCTGCGGCTCTCACGTCAGTGGCCAGCTCCCAGCTGAAGGCCGCTGTCTCCAGCGCCTTGTTCCAGGTAATGGTATCCTTCACGATGTAGTTGGCGATAATCTCCACCCAGTCCTCACGTGCCTGCGACGAGGCGTAAGGCGAGATGAAGCCCTGTCCGAGTGCCACCGAGTCAGGCGTATCGTTCCAGCTGACGGTGTTGTACTTACCGTTCGACAGCAGGTCGAACTCCGTCGGGCGGTTGTAGCGCTGGTTCAGGATGTGCGAGAACTCGTGGTGCATCGTCTTGAAGAAGTACTCGTTCATGTAGTCGATGTCCGATGGGCTCAGGTGCTCCGCATTGTAGAGCGTAATCTTCAGACCGCCCTCGGCCGTACCCAGCACCATCGTACCCTGCGTGGGGTTGTAGGCCGGTGAGCCGATGACGTGGATGATACGGGGACTGAAGGTCTTCAGGAACTGCTCGCCCACGATGTCCTTGTACACGTCGTACCACAGGTACTTACAGAGCACAGCCAGCGTGACGCTTTGGTCGTACGAGCAGGGAATGAGGTTGTAGTTCATGTCCGTTCCCACGTCCTCCATCTGGTACATATACTTCAGATTGTAGGGCTCCAGGAAGTTCACCTTGCAGAAGGTGTCCAGGGGGAAGGTATATGACGTGCGGTCGAGCGGATACTCCGTCGTATCGAAGATGCTCGGTCCGAAATCTTCGTCAGAACAAGATACGGCCGTCAGCGCCAGTGTGGCGGCGAAAGCCAGTGCCATGGTCTTCATTGTCAGTTTCATCATCTGTTGTTCCTCCTTCTTTTATTGTTCTTTCATTACTGCATCTGTACTCTTTGAGAAAGAGTCGCCGCCTTGCTTGGCGACCTGCGGGCGCGATGTCTCCATGCCGGCGCCGATCACCTCCTGAGGCACCTCGATGGCACGGTTGGGCGAGTTCCACTCCAGTTTGAACACCTCGTCATCGGGTCCGTAGTGGTGCTCGTACTCATAGCCCCAGCGCTTCACGTCGAAGAAACGGAGTCCCGTCCAGGCGGTGTAGTAGCGGCGCATGTCGTTCAGACAGTTCATGTAGGGCACCAGATCCTCGGTGATGATGAAGTCGGCGCTCATGTTCTGTGTGAAGTTCCAGTCAGCCAGCGTGTTACTGTGGTTCTTAACGTTGCTCTCCGTCGGCTTGTACCAGCTCAGGAGCTTGGCTTCGGTCAGCTCCGACAGGGCACCGCCCTCAGTATAGAACGCCTTGTTCGACTCGGAGAACGACCAGCGGCTGTTATCGAAGGCCAGCATGTCGGCCAGGGCCTCCTTCACATCGTGGCGACCCAGCAGGTAAGCTTCTGCACGGTTGAGCAGCAGTTCGTTACAGGTCAGCTCACGGCGGATGACGTGTGCATAGCCGATGCCTGCCACCTTGTCGGAGTACTCAAAGCGCTCGGCAATGCGCGATGACATATAGCCGTGGTCATTCGTACCGTCCCAGAACGTCTCACCGCCCACGCCGGCACAGGGCATCAGGTACCAGCGCCAGTTGGGACCGAGGTGGAACATGATGTCGCGCAGGGCACGGCCTGCCGTTGCATAGCGGTAGCCCACCGAGCGGCGCCATTGCCTGCTGTAGGTAGCTATCAGTAGCAGGTTGTTGGGCTCCTTCGGTCCCTGCCATATCTCAGCATAGTCGGTCGAACGGGTGGCCTCGTCAAAGCGGCTATAGTCCATCAGCATCGTCGGCAGGGCATCGCGGTCGGTTCCCAGCACGGCGTTGGCGTGCTCAATCACCTTCTCGTAGTCGCGCTTATACAGGTAGAAGCGGGCGGCGAAGGCATGGGCGGCTTTTTGGTTGAAGTGCCACTTAGGCATCTGGTAGATGACGTCGTTGACGCGGTCGAGACCAGCCAACAGGTCTTTCTCAATCTTCTGGTAGGTCTCCGTCACGCTGCCGCGCGGATAGTCCACCATCACCTTGTCCTCAGGGTCGGTGCAATAGGGGATACCCGCATCCTGGCGGCTGGCCTCCTCGTTCTTATAAGCCTGCGAGAAGATGTTCACCAGGATAAAGTGGTGATAGGCACGGGTCAGATAGGCCTCACCGTAGGCGGCACGCATCTGGTCGGTCTCCTCGCCGTTGTTGGCTGCCTTGAACTCGTCGAGCAGCGCAATGGCGTGGTTAGCCGTAGCGATGGCGTTGTAGCAGCCTTCCCACACCTCCGAGGGTGAGTCGCTGCCTGTCGACGAGCGCACGGGCTCAAACTTGTAGAGCTCGTCGTCCATACGGTCGTAGGAGTTCAGGTTATAACGCACCAACACCTCCGAGCCGTTCGACTGGGTGGCCATGTAGGGTGCATTGATGTCAACGATATTGTCACTTGAGATTTCGCAAATCCACCCGTAGTTGCCAGTCATGTAGGCCGTACTCAGCAGCTGGATGACCTGGTCGACGGTGGTAATCTCCACACGTTCGTTGGGGCTCTTGTCCAGGAAGTCGTCGCTGCATGCTGTCAGCGCCAGTCCGGCCAAGGCTATCGCGCATACCTTATTATATATATAATGCTTCATCATAATTCTAATTCTCAATTTCTCAATTCTCAATCTCTCAATTTTTTTAGATTCCCAGACGTACCGTAAAGGTGAACTGCTTTGGCATAGGCGTAGCCACACCGCCCGAGTTGACGAACTCCGGATCCTGTCCGTTCAGCTTCTTGTCGGCATAGAGCAGGCAGAGGTTGGTGGCATCGAGCTTCAGCGAGGCGGTGCTCAGACCGATGCGGTGAACCAGGCTTGCAGGCAGGTCGTAGGTCAGCGACACGTCCTTCAGGCGGATGAATCCACCGTCGGCGACACGTGCCGTCGAGTAGTTATAGGCATTATAGGCATAGCTCAGCTGCGAGTTGTCATAGTACTGACGGCGGCTGGCGATGGTGGGAATGTCGGTAATCTTCTCGTCACCCGGCTGCACCCAGCGGTTCTTGAACTCCTTCGGCATGGCCGACATGTCCGAGTAGGCAGCGGCAAAGGCAGGATCGAGACGCAGCTTGTTGCCGAACGAATAGGTGATGAAGAGGTTCAGTCGCCAGTTCTTCCACTTCACGAGGTTGTTCAGACCACCTGTGATGGTGGGCTCTGTCGGTCCCTCGTACTTCAGGAAGTCCAGCTTCTCATACTCCTGGAAGTAGATGTCGGTGGTTGTCACCTCACCATTCTCATTGATAATCTGGGGGATACCCTCGTCGTTCAGTCCTACGAAGGGAATCGAGAACAGGGCCGACACGGGATAGCCCTCACGGAAGTGGTTGCTCGACGAGCCGCTCACCAGGTTGATCACGTTCGAACGCGAACGCAGGTCGGTGATCTCGTTGGCAGCGTACGAGAACGTCAGGTCGGTGTTCCACGACCAGTCGGCCGTACGGATATTGGTGGTCGACAGCGTGAACTCCACACCGTGCGAGGCCATCGAGGCCACGTTGGCCAGCTTGTCGATGATACCGCCGACACCCTGTGTCTGGATGTAACCGATCAGGTCGTAGTTCTGACGCCAGTACACATCGACGTTCATGTTCACGCGGTTGTTGAACAGACCGAGGTCGAGACCGACGTTGAACTCGTGCTTCTTCTCATAGGTCAGCTCCGTGTTGGCGATGTTGCTCAGCACGATGACCGTCTCCATCTGCTCACCCTGCGGGCGCCAGGCCTGCGTAGAGTAGTAGATAGGCAGGGCGTTCGAGACACTCGACGGACCACGGTCGGCCGTCAGCGAGTACGAGGCACGCAGAGCCAGGTGCGACACGGCGTTGTTCGTACGCTCCATCCAGCGCTGGAAGAAGCTCTCCTCATGGGCGTTCCAGGCACCCGACACGTTCCATGTGGGCAGCCAGCGGGCGGTACGCGCCTTACCCAGCTTGTTGGTACCCTCATAGCGGATGGTACCGTTCACGGTGTAGCGACCCTTGTACGAGTAGCTGGCATTGGCGAAATAGGCGAGGTTACGGGTCCACGACTTCGAGAACGACGACAGCACGGTTCCCTCCTCCTTGGCCTGCTTGTAGAACTCAGGCGTGATGCTCACCAGGCGGGCGGCATCGTAGTCCACGCCGTAGTCCGAATGGAACATCTGGTCCTTGTCGGTCTTGTTGGCCTCCATACCTCCGAACAGGTTCATGATGTGGGTATCGTTCCACACCTTATTATATTGTACGGTGCCGCGGAAGTCCAGCTGGCGCACCATATAGTCGTTGCGGGTATAGATACCGCCGTTGGGCATGACCGAGATAGGCAGTGAGTTGGGTTTGTCCGGATCCTTGTACAGGTAGCTGTTGCTGTCCTGGATGTTCGGATCGCCCACACCGGCACGGTAGGCCTCAGCCTGGTTGCTCTGGTTCAGGATGAAGTGCTCCTGCGAGGTCTTCTGCGTGCGGTAGGCACCGAGGGCGTGTATCTCCAGGCCCCGGATAGGCTTGTAGGTAACCTCACCCTGGAACTTCATGTCGGCCACCGACAGGTCGATGTAGTTGTTGTCCAGTTCCTTGAAGATGTTGAACGGAGCGTAGTTACGCGTATAGGTGGCATTGGGGTCCAGCGTACGCGATGTGTTCATCGAGTAGCTGAAGGGGTTGATGTCGAACGAACGGTTCACGGCGCCGCTCACCACGTCGGTCGAGCGTGCCAGCGTACCAGGCGCCTTCTGGTCACGGTAGGAGCCGTTGGTCAGGATGCTCACCGTCAGCTTCTTCGACAGGTTGAACGAGGCGTTCATGTTGGCGGTATAGCGCTCCACCTTCGAGTCCTTGGTCCATCCTGGGTCGTTCAGTGCCGACAAGGATGCATAGAGGCTGGCCTTGTCCGTACCCGTCGAGATGCTCACCGAGTGGTTCTGCATGATGTTGTTGTCGAACAGCAGGTCAAACCAGTCGGTATTACGGAACTCAGCCGTCTGCAGGTAGCTGTTCATGGCCGACTCCGTGAAAGGCAGGCCGAAGTGGCCGCCAGTGGTGTTGCCGTACATGTCCTTCTCGTCGTAGTACTTGGCTATCTCGTTGTACATCTTACCATACAGGCCCGACGTCGAGCTGTTGGCAAGGGCGGAGAACTCCAGCCATCCCTTCGAGGCCATCTCCTTGTAGATACCCATCTGCTCCTGCGAGTTCGAGATGTTATAGTCGTTATACGAAGGCTTCAGACGATAGGTGAACTCACCCGTGTAGTTAATGGTCGAACGGCCGCTCTTACCACGCTTAGTCGTAATGACAACCACACCGGCCATAGCGCGCGCGCCATAAATAGAGGTGGCGGAACCGTCCTTCAGCACCTGGAACGACTCGATGTCGTCGGCACTCAGGCCGGCAATGGCATTCGAGATCAGCGTTGTGGCGTCACCGCTCGACAGGTCGTCGGCACTGATGTCCACGGCGTCCTCCTGAATCACACCGTCGATCACCCACAGGGGCTTCGACGCACCGTAGATACTCGTGGCACCACGCACACGGATCTTCGGCGCCGTACCGAACGTACCACTGACGTTCTGCACCGACACACCGGCAGCACGGCCTTCCAGGGCGCGGCTCACGTCGGCCACACCGTCCAGCTTCGTCTTGTCGGCATCGACCTTCGTCGTAGCACCCGTAAACAGGCGCTTGTCCATCTTCTGCATACCTGTCACGACCACCTCGTCGACAGTCGTTGCATTGGCGGTCATCTTGACCACCATGCCGTTCTTCGGCGTGAGGGTCAGCGTATTCATACCGATGTAGCTGATGACAATCTTCTTGCCAGCAGGCACCGTCAGCGTGAACTTACCATCCAAATTCGTTGTCGTACCCGTTTTGGTACCTTGAACCATGACCGACGCACCGATGACCGGTTCCCCGTCTTCCTGGCCGATAACGGTTCCAGAGATCTTTTGGGCCAACGCCTGTCCCATCACGAGAAATAGCGTTGCCAAAAGTAGCATCAAACGTTTATTCATAAACACTTTTTACTTTTTTTATTAATTTAGCCTGCAAATATACTCTTTTTTTTGCAATTGAGCAACAAAAACTTATAAAAAGTGAATTTTTAACATAAAAATGGGAGGCAAACACCATATTTGCCTCCCATATTGCTCAAAAAACGGCTATTCTTACTTAACAAGGACAACCAGATACTTGCTGGTCGACCAGAACAGCTGCGGGTCGGTGATGCGCAGCACATACTGCTTGTTGGCATCACGCTGCAGGGTGTACGAGCTCGACGGATGAGCCGTCAGCATCTTGGCTGAGCTCGAGTAGAGCTTGATCTCCTTGTCCACGCGGATGTCAATCTTCGTGAAGTACTCCTTGTTGAAGTTCGACTGCAGCACGTCGCCGTCCACCAGGATGTGCTGTTCCTTCAGCTCCTTCTTCGTGCCGAAGACAAACCAAGCCGTGTGCAGCTGCTTGTCCTGCGTGTTGATAGTCTCTGTCTTCTGCGTCGTCTCCTCCGTCAGCTTGGCCACGTCGGTGTTCAGGTCCTCAATCTTCTCACCCAGCTCGCCGATGTAGATGTCGCGGTCCTCCAGCTCGTCGCGCAGCATCTGCATCTGCTTGTCCTTTTCCTCCAGCTGGGCCGTCAGGCTCTCCAGCGTACGCTTCAGCTGGTCGCCCTTGAACGAGCTCTCGCGCAACTGCTGCTTCAGTTTGTTGATGAGCTCGCGGTTCTGCTTCATCGTATTCTGGATGAACTGCATGTTCTCGCGGATGCGGTCCTTCGTGCTGGTACCCTCGCCCTGCTTGGCGATGGCCACGCGGTTCTGGGCCTCGTTAATCTGGCGGAAGCCGTCCTCAATGTCGTTCAGCGTCGACATCATGTCGTTCAGTTCCGTGTCCTTCTGCGAAATGATGGTGTTCAGCGAGTCACGCAACTCCTGTACCATCGTGTCCTGCTTCTCTTGACTCTGCTGGCAGCCAACCATCATGGCGGCGCATGCCATAATAAACAATACTTTCTTCATAATCATTTATGTTAATTATTCACTTTTTCGTCTCACGTCTCACGTCTCACGTCTCACGCCTGCAAGAACGATAACAATCTCCCCCTTCGGCTCATGCTCCTTGAAGTGGGCTATTACCTCCTCCAGCGTGCCGCGGACACTCTCCTCGTGTACCTTCGAGATCTCGCGGCAGACGCTCACCTGACGGTCGGCACCATAGACCTCGGCAAACTGCTGCAGCGTCTTCAGCAGACGGTAGGGCGACTCGTAGAACACCATCGTCCGCTCCTCCTCCGCCAGCGACTTCAGCTTCGTCTGGCGACCCTTCTTCTGCGGCAGGAAGCCCTCGAAGCAGAAACGGTCACACGGCAGGCCGCTCGACACCAGTGCTGGCACAAACGCCGTCGCACCAGGCAGACACTGCACCTCTACCCCAGCCCTGACGGCCTCCCTCACCAGGAAGAAGCCTGGATCGCTGATGCCCGGCGTGCCCGCATCGCTGATCAGCGCCACGTTCTCGCCTGCCAGCAGCCGGTTGACGATGCCCGCCGACGTGCCGTGCTCGTTGAACTTATGGTGCGACATCAGCGTGTTCTTGATGTCATAATGCTTCAGGAGAATACCCGACGTGCGCGTATCCTCCGCCAACACCAGGTCCACCTCCTTCAGTATTCTGACAGCGCGGAAAGTCATGTCCTCCATGTTGCCGACAGGCGTCGGCACAATATAGAGCGTTCCCATTTCGGCTGCAAAGGTAAGCAAAAAGTAAAAAAGAAAAAAGGTAAAAAGGTAAAAAAAACAAAAAAGTGAGGTAAGCCTTTTACTTTTTTTTCAATTTGCCTTTTTACCTTTAAAAAACTTAGTATCTTTGCACCATGATTACCTATCCTACAACAGGCGAGAGCCGCCGCCAAGGTCGCATCGAAGTGGTCTGCGGCTCCATGTTCTCGGGAAAGACCGAGGAGCTCATCAGGCGCCTGCGCCGCGCCAAGTTCGCCAAGCAGCGGGTGGAGATATTCAAGCCCGCCATCGACGTACGCTATTCCGAGGAGGATGTCGTCAGCCACGACCAGAACCACATCCTCTCCACCCCCATCGACTCCTCGGCCAGCATCCTGCTGCTGTCCAGCGACATCGACGTCGTGGGCATCGACGAGGCACAGTTCCTCGACATGGGACTGGTTGACGTCTGCAACGAACTGGCCAACCGCGGCGTGCGTGTCATCATTGCCGGGCTCGACATGGACTTCCGCGGCGTACCCTTTGGTCCCATGCCCGCCCTCTGCGCCATTGCCGACGACGTCACCAAGGTCCACGCCATCTGCGTCAAGTGCGGCTCTCTGGCCTACGTCAGCCACCGCACCGTTGCCGACGAGCGTCGCGTCCTGCTGGGCGAGACTCAGGAGTACGAGCCCCTCTGTCGTGAGTGCTACCAGCGCGCCATAGAGGCTGAAAAGGCGAAAAAGTAAAAAAGCGAAAAGGTAAAAAGATGTTAAAAAAGTGGACGCGGAAGCAAATTCTTCACCCATCACTCTTCACTTTTCACTTCTTTTTAGTACCTTTGCACCCGCTTTTAAGCAAAACAGGTCGATCCGCTAGCTCAGTCGGTAGAGCACAACACTTTTAATGTTGGGGTCTT
>CAZLPO010000049.1:0-15410 GCA_964561385.1 uncultured Prevotella sp. | reverse complement strand
AGCACCTGACTCTTAATCAGGGTGTCCAGGGTTCGAACCCCTGCGGGTGTACAAATTAAAGGTTGCCGATATGGCTCAGTTGGTAGAGCAACGCATTCGTAATGCGTGGGTCCCCGGTTCGAGTCCGGGTATCGGCTCTTAGGCTTTGTAAGCGGAATTAGCACATCGGTAGTGCACGGGCTTCCCAAGCCTGGGAGGCGGGTTCGATTCCCGTATCCCGCTCTGTGGGCAGCAATGTCGGCAGAAACAATACCGACCGCGTCATCGGGTTACGCGGTCGGTATTCGTTATGTTCAGTGGTGTGTCGTTATGTTCAGCGGGTGGTGTGGAATCCGTCGAGGTTGACATATTTGCGGCGCATCATGCGACGATAGACGCGGCGCAGCCACCAGGGATGGGCAATGGTAAAGACGAGCCCGATGACGGCCATGACGAGATAGGCCACCGTTTCGCTGCAGACAAGCATCAGCACGGCAACGAGGACGATGGGCAGGAAGAGTGCCACGAGCTCGATGATGAGCTGACGGCCGTTTTCGATGTTGCCCTTGCCAGTGAGCTTCTGGTCGAGCGGCATCGTCTGGTTGTTATAGACGGCCAGCTCGAAGAGTATCATGTAGATGAGTCCGGAACAGAGGAACAGATAGCCGAACATCATGAGAAGGGTGAACTTGCCGGCAACGACGGCGGGCAGCATGACAAGCAAGGGCACGGCGAGGATGGCGCAGTGGAAGTAATACTTGGCACGCAGCAGCGACAGGATATTTTCGCGGTGGGTCATCAGCAGGTCGATGTAGTTGCCCTCGGGACACATCACCTTGGTGAGCGAGGTGACGCCGTAGAGTGCAAAGCAGTAGAAACACCAGAAGTTGGCGGAGAAGCGTCCGTCGTAGATAGGGGTGTAGGCAATGAGTGCGCAGAAGATGACGATGAGCACAAGGCTGGACCAGAAGCGGGCACGGATGGCCTTGTTGCGCATGAGGCTCTTGATCTCGAGCTTCAGGTACTCGCCGGTCTCGCCGAAGCGGTTGAGGAAGCTGAAGCTGCTGACGTTGCGGATACGGGTGTCGGCCGACTTGGATATCTCCTCATAGACGAAAGCAAACTGCAGGTGGCGGTTGAGGGCCAACAGCAGGGCGGTGGCCAGCACGACCGCGGGCAGGAGAATGATGTCGGCACCATGCTCAGCGTAGAAGTTGAAGACGCTCTCGATGCCCCAGACAAGACAGGGGACAAAGGGTAGGACCAGTACCGGCAGAATGGCGAACCACCACAGCTGGCTGCGGTTGATGAGGGTGCGCGCAAGCAGATAGAACTGGCTGTTCAGCATGATGAGCAACAGACAGACGACAAGCAGCTGCAGGGCCGTCAGGAGGGAACAGCCGCCGGCACAGACAATGATGGCGTAGGGCAGGAACATGGAGAGCCACAGCAGATTGTAGGTGCTGGTGAGCGAAGTCAGCAGGAAACACTCGATGACAGCGTACTTCGAGATGGGCTGAAGAATGTAGGGCTTGACTTGCATGTCGGGGGTCTGCTGGACCATGAAGCGCAGAAAGAAGTCGATGACGAGGAAAAAGGGCATGGCAGCCACGAGGAAGCCGGGCCCCTCCTTCTGCGCAATGACACCGAAGCTGGTGCCGATGGCAATGAGGTAGATGATGAACAGACCGGCACCCAGGAAGCTGAGCACCTTGGCTATCTGTCCCTGCTCGAAGGCGGGGTTGCGCCGGTAGCCCAGATGCTGGTTGCGGCGCAGCAGACGGTACAGTTGGAATCGTGTCATCGCAAGTCAATCACTTCGGCCGTCGGGAAGTCCTTGGCATTGAAACGGAACATGGCGTCGGAGAGCTGCTGGGCTTTCAGGTTCGACACATCGAAGGTGATCCAGCTCTTGCCCTGCAGCATCTTCACCTGGGTAGGGGCGTAGCTCTTGCTGTCGACGGTGATAAACAGCTCCTGCACCTTCTTGGCCTTTGAGTCGGCTGTCAGGTGGACGACGTAGCTGTTAGCCGTCTTGCGCATCGTGCTCTTGTAGCCCTTCTTGTACATATTGATGAAGTTATAGGGGTTGAGCGACTGTAGCTCGCTGTCCTTGGGGTTGCTGACGTTCACCTCGTCGTTACGGGTCATGTATGTCCACTGGGTCTTGCCATCGAACCACACCTTGGTGTGCTGGGTGGTGGCCATGAACTTGTTGCCCTTGACGGCGATGGTGCCGCTGATGGTTCCCTGCGACATGGTGGCCTTGAAGTCGGCCTTGACGCCACTCTTAACGCTCAGCTTCTCGGCTGCGCGGTCAAGTACCTGTGTGGCGGTCTGGGCATAGCCTGCGGCGGTGGCCAGCAGGAGTGTCATTGCTAAAACAATCTTTTTCATTTTCTGTCTTTATGATTAATTCGGTTTTATCGGAATAATATGCACGTTTTTGCCAGTTTCATCGATGGGGTATGTTCTACCGGTTGCGGAAGGCTGCCAGCAGATTCTCCAGACTCACCTCATCCTGGATCATGACCTCGCGCGGCTTGGCACCATGAGGCTGCCCGACAATACCCGCCTTCTCGAGCTGGTCCATCAGACGGCCGGCACGGTTGTAGCCGATGGCGTACTTACGCTGGATGAGCGATGTGGAGCCGCTCTGCGACATGACGATGAGACGGGCGGCATCCTCGAACAACGGGTCGATGTGCTGCATGTCAACCTCACGGCTACCGCCGTCACCAAGGTCCTCGTCGGGGGTGTCGGGCTCAGGCAGCTCGAATGGTACGTTATAGCTCTGCTGGGATGCGATGAATTCGTTGATTCTTTCCACCTCGGGGGTATCGACAAAGGCACACTGCACACGAATGGGCTCTGCTCCGCCGAGGTAGAGCATATCACCCTTACCGATCAGCTGCTGGGCTCCAGTACGGTCCAGAATGGTCTTTGAGTCTATACCTGCCGAAACCTTGAATGCGATTCGGGCGGGGAAGTTCGCCTTGATGTTACCCGTAATAATCGTCGTCGTAGGACGCTGTGTGGCAATCACCATGTGGATGCCCACGGCACGTGCCAACTGGGCAATACGTGCTATCGGCAGTTCGATCTCCTTGCCGGCGGTCATGATTAAATCACCGAACTCATCGATAATCACCACGATATAGGGCATATAGCCATGACCCATACACGAAGGATCTGTGTTTTGTGGCACGATCTTGCGGTCCAGGAACTTCTTATTATACTCTTTGATGTTACGAGCGCCCACCTCTTTCAGCAGGTCATATCGCTTATCCATCAGCTTACAGAGCGAGTTCAGCGTCCTTACCACCTTTGTAACGTCGGTGATGATGGGATCGGCATCCTCGTCGGGCACCTTCGCCAGGAAGTGGTTGATAAGTGGATTATAGATTGAGAACTCCACCTTCTTGGGATCGACGAGCACAATCTTCAGCTCGGCCGGATGCTTCTTATATAATAAAGAGGTGATGATGGCGTTCAGACCAACGGACTTTCCCTGACCGGTGGCACCAGCCACAAGCAGGTGGGGCGCCTTGGCCAAGTCGAACATGAAGACTTCGTTGGTGATGGTCTTACCCAGGGCACAGGGGAGCTCCATCTGCGTCTCCTGGAACTTCTTGGAGTTAAGTATCGATTCCATCGAGACGATTGACGGCTTGATGTTCGGCACCTCAATACCCACAGTACCCTTGCCGGGGATAGGCGCGATGATACGGATACCGAGGGCTGCCAACGACAGGGCGATATCATCTTCCAGATTCTTGATCTTCGAGATTCTCACACCGGGGGCCAGCGTAATCTCGTAGAGCGTGATGGTAGGACCGACGGTAGCCTTGATACTGGCAATCTCCACCCCAAACGTACGGAGCACCTCCACGATGCGGTTCTTGTTGGCGGTCTGTTCGGCCATGTCGATATAGGGCTTGCCATCGTTGTCGTACTTCTTCAGGAGGTCGAGCGTCGGGTAACGGTAGTTCTCCAGGTCACGTTTCGGATCGTAGGGCTCCAGTTCCTTGTCGCCAACGCTGACAAGCGTCTTCGAATTAGCCGACTCGTTGTCACCCTTGGCTACTTCTATCTCCATGCCAACCTCGGCATCGCTCACACGGGGTTGCTTTTCCTGTACTGGTTCTCCCGTCTGATAGCCTTTGTCAATAACAACAGTCTTGCCGTCTTCCTTGAACTCAATGGTCTGTGTGGCAGGGTCATCGAAAACCAGCGGTTCCTCCTCGGTTTCAAGCGTATAGGTGCCCACAGGCTCCTCGCCGTCGGTCGTATTGGTAATGCGGAACGGTACTTTGCGAAGCAGAATAGCGGGATTCAGGATCTTACGGATGAGGAAGATGGTCTCAGCACTGAGGTAAGTCAGGAAGGCAATAGCCACAAGTGCCAGAATGGCCGTCAGGCCAGGTGCTCCGACGAACCCTTCTATCTGCTGGCAGACATACAGGCCATGATCGCCACCGGGATTGAAGTGACTGTCGATGAACAGCGGTCCAAGGAACTTGGCCAGCGTCACCGATGCCCATATCATGATGATCATGAGCGACATGAACCACTTCAGCAGGTTGGTCTTGTAGACACGCATCAGCCGCAACCCCGTCAGCAACAGGAATACAGGTATCAGAAAGGCAGGCAGTCCGAAACACCGCTTGACAAAGAACGAGGCGGTGTAGGCACCGATGGAACCGCAAGAATTTGCAAACTCATGGTGCTGATTATGCAATTCGCCGGCTCGCAGCTCGTCGATGACGCTTTGGTCGGTGGCTCCCGTCGTGAAGAACGAGATGAAAGCCAAGATCATATATATAGAGACTGCTGCCAGCAGAATGCCGATGAAGAAGTTCACCCGCTCGTTATGGAACAGGGACTTAAAACCGAGAGCCTCAGCAAGTGATGTGGACTGACGGGTTGTTTTTTTCCTTTTCGTTGCCATGTGATGTACCGTATTCTGTATTTTGACTGCAAAAGTAGCGGAAAAAGTTCAGAATCTACCAAAAATATCAGTTTTTTTTGTAATTTTGCACACGACTTTTTGTATTTTTGCATTCTGCAACGCTATGACAATGAAAAAGACCATATACAGCAAGTATGACAAACGCCTGATTGCCGCATTGCCACGCACGCTTTTCGAAGGGCGCATCATAGTCATACTGACACCATCGGACGCCAAGAAGGCCGTCGACTACCTGCTGCAGCAGGACATTCTTGGGGTTGACACCGAGACGCGACCTTCGTTCAAGCGCGGACAGCAATATAAGGTGGCGCTGCTACAGGTGGCCACCCGCGACACGTGCTTCCTGTTCCGACTGAATCACACAGGACTGACACCCGACATCATCCGGCTGCTGGAAGATGTCAAGGTGCCGAAGATTGGACTGTCGTGGCACGACGACCTGGCAGCGTTACATAAGCTGGACGCCTTTGAGCCTGGCCTGTTCATCGACTTGCAGCACCATGTCAAGGAGATTGGCATCGAGGACCTGAGTCTGCAAAAGCTCTATGCCAACATCTTTGGCGAGAAGATAAGTAAGCGCGAGCAACTGAGCAACTGGGAGCGCGACGTGCTGGACGACAAGCAAAAGCTCTATGCGGCGACCGATGCCTGGGCTTGTATCATGCTCTATGAGGAACTGCAGCGACTGAAGGAGACGGGAGAATACGTGTTAGTGAAAAGTGAAGAATGAAGAATGAAGAATGAAAAGGTATGGCATACAAAACAATACAACTGAAAAGAGGTAAGGAGGAGAGCCTGAAAAGGTTCCATCCGTGGGTGTTTTCCGGCGCTATAGCAAAGGCTGACGACGGTATCGCTGAAGGAGACATCGTCAGAGTCGTGACAGCAGGTGGCGACTTCATTGCCGTCGGCCACTATCAGCAAGGGTCGATTGCCGTCCGGGTGCTCTCCTTCCGTGATGTTGCGATAGACGACGCTTTCTGGTACTCGCGTCTGGAGTCGGCCTTCAAAATGCGCCTTTCCATCGGACTTGTGAACCACGACGGCCACAATGCCTATCGACTGGTACACGGTGAGGGTGACCATCTGCCGGGGCTGATTATCGATGTTTATAACAAGACGGCGGTGATGCAGGCACACAGCATCGGCATGCACTTGCAGCGCCGTGAGATAGCCCACCAGCTGATGGAGGTGATGGAAGGACAGGTTGAGAACGTCTATTACAAGAGTGAGACGACACTGCCCTTCATGGAGACGGAGAATGGATTCCTCTATGGCGGCAGCGACGATAACATTGCCATGGAGAACGGATTGAAGTTCTATGTGGACTGGCTGCGTGGTCAGAAGACGGGCTTCTTCGTTGACCAGCGAGAGAATAGAGCTTTACTTGAGAAGTATGCACGTAACAAGCGAGTACTCAATATGTTCTGCTATACAGGCGGTTTCTCGTTCTATGCCATGAGAGGCGGTGCGAAGCTGGTTCACAGCGTTGATTCCAGCGCCAAGGCCATTGAACTGACAAACCGCAACGTCGAGCTGAATTTTCCCGGCGACAATCGCCATGAGGCCTTTTGCGAAGATGCCTTCCGGTTCCTTGACAATATGGGTGAGTATGACCTCGTTATCCTTGACCCTCCAGCCTTCGCCAAGCACCGTGCTGCCCTGCACAACGCCCTGAAGGGTTATACACGCCTGAACCAGAAAGCCCTACAAAAGATGCCGACAGGCAGCATCCTCTTCACGTTCTCCTGTTCGCAGGTAGTGACGAAGGAACATTTCCGCAATGCCGTCTTTACGGCTGCAGCACTGGCCAACCGCAAGGTGCGTATCCTGCATCAGCTGCACCAGCCGGCGGATCACCCAGTGAATATCTATCATCCGGAAGGTGAGTATCTGAAGGGACTGGTGTTGTATGTGGAATAAAATAGCTGAATTTATCGAGAAGCAGCATCTGCTGAAGCCGGAAGGTAGGCATTTGGTGGCGGTGAGCGGTGGTGCTGATAGCGTGGCGCTGCTGCTTGTCCTGAAGCGCTTGGGTTACACGCTGGAGGCCGTCCACTGTAACTTCCACTTGCGAGGCGCTGAGAGCGACCGCGATGAGCAGTTTGTTTGTGAGCTCTGTAAAAATCAGAATATTCCACTTCATTTAATTCACTTTGATACAGAGACTTATGCGCACCTTCATCAAGTAAGCATTGAAATGGCTGCGCGTGAGCTTCGCTATAGCTATTTCGAACAGCTTCGTCGTGATATCGATGCCCAAGATATTTGTGTGGCTCATCATCAAGACGATGCCGTAGAGACATTTATCATGAATCTCTTGCGGGGCACGGGTATTCACGGTCTGACGGGTATTCGTCCCAGAAACGGTCATGTGGTACGTCCGCTGCTCTGTGTCAGTCGGCATGAAATAGAGGTTTTTCTTGATTCCATCGGTCAGAAGTACGTCATCGACTCATCGAACTTGGTCAACGATGTGACACGAAACAAGATCCGTCTGGACATTATCCCCATGCTGAAGACCATTAACCCCAAGGCTTCCGAAAGCATCTTACGGACAACAGAGCGTCTGAGGGAAGCTGAAAAGGTCTTTAATAAAGCGATGGCATCGGCTAAAATGGAAGTGATGACCGACGAACACACCATCAGCATTGCTGCCCTGCAAGCGCAACCGTCGCCAGAATATCTGCTTCATGAGCTATTGGCGCCACTGGGCTTTTCGACTGATTCCATCGAGCGATTGTCGGGAGACATGACAAGGACGGGGAGTGTGTTCCAGTCGGAGACGCACGAGTTGGTTGTTGACCGCGGACAGATTATCATCGAGGAGCGCAGGGAGACGCCCAAGACGCTTCGCATACCAGAGCCCGGCGTCTATAACGACCTCTGTGGTAAATGGAGGATTGAATGCCAGGACAGCGTTGAAATCAGCAAAAACAATCATGTCGCCACCCTGGATGCTGACAAGGTGGCTTTTCCGCTGACCATCAGAGTGGTACAGCCTGCAGACCGTTTCGTACCGTTTGGCATGACGGGCAGCAAGTTGGTGAGCGACTATCTGACCGACAAGAAAGTGCACTTGTTGGAAAAACGCAGGACCTATGTCGTGACTGACGCAAAAGAAGCGATCGTCTGGGTTGTTGGACACCGCACAGACAATCGCTTCCGTGTTACCGACGCTACGCGCCGTATTCTCAAAATTTCCTTTTCTGACTAACCGTTCATTGACATGAGGAATTCCTCGTTGTTACGCGACTGAACCAACCGGTCGCGAACGGTGTTCATGGCCTCAATGGGGTTCATCTCTGCAATGTGCTTACGCATAATCCACATGCGGTTCAACGTGGTATCGTCATGCAGCAGATCGTCGCGGCGTGTTGACGACTGAACAAGGTCGATAGCCGGGAAGATGCGCTTGTTGGACAGCGAACGGTTCAGCTGGATTTCAGAGTTACCCGTACCCTTGAACTCCTCGAAGATGACTTCGTCCATCTTGGAACCCGTATCCACGAGTGCCGTTGCAATGATGGTCAGCGAACCGCCACCCTCGATGTTACGGGCAGCACCGAAGAAACGCTTTGGCTTTTGCAGCGCATTGGCATCGACACCACCGGTCAGCACCTTACCGCTGGCAGGGGCTACGGTGTTGTAGGCACGGGCCAGACGTGTGATGGAATCAAGGAAAATCACCACATCGTGGCCACACTCCACCATGCGCTTCGCTTTCTCGAGTACGATGCCGGCAATCTTGACATGACGGTCGGCCGGCTCGTCGAACGTCGAGGCGATAACCTCGGCATCGACAGTGCGTGCCATGTCGGTAACCTCCTCCGGACGCTCGTCGATGAGCAGCATCATGATGTATGCCTCGGGGTGGTTGGCTGCGATGGCGTTGGCGATGTCCTTCATCAGGATTGTCTTACCGGTCTTGGGCTGGGCCACGATAAGCGCACGCTGTCCCTTGCCGATAGGCGAGAAGAGATCGACGATGCGCACACTTGGATTGGTAGTCGCCTTGTCGCCGCAAAGTGTGAACTTCTCGTCCGGGAACAATGGCGTCAGATGCTCGAACGACACACGGTCGCGCACCTCTGCCGGCTGGCGGCCATTAATGGTACTGACCGTCGAGAGCGCAAAGTACTTCTCGTTGTCGTGTGGAGGACGGACGGTGCAGTCAACGACATCGCCAGTCTTCAGACCGTACTTCTTAATCTGCTGGGGAGAGACATAGATGTCATCGGGAGATGACAGGTAGTTGTAGTCGCTGCTGCGCAGGAATCCATAGCCATCTTGCAGCACTTCGAGCACACCATTGCCTGTGATGATATCGTTGAAGTCATAGCGGCTGCCATTATCGGTAGAGGGCATGACGACTGCCGGAGCCTGGACGGGCTGCGGCTGTGCTATGGGACGGTCGAAGATGTCGAGTGAGGGGATGGCGCTATGGTCCTCGATAGGCAGGTCCTCGACGATGATGAAGTCCGTTCCATCCTCGGGGTCACCCTCCCAGACGCCGTCGGGCGCCTGACGGCGCTTCTCCTCGTCCATGTTATGTTGGGTTATCTTCTGCTGCAGCTGTTCGATAAGTCCCTGTTCAGCGATGTCGTTGTTGTCGCCTGAGGCAAACTGCTCTTCCGGAATCTCGACAGGCTGCTCGACCACTTCGCTGGCTTCGCTGACTTCACTTACCTCACTGGCCTTCTCAGTCTTTTTCTTTCCTGCAGCCGCCTTCTTCTCTTCAGCAGCCTTTGTCTCGGCTTCAGCTGCTTCGGCAGCAGCTATGGCAGCCAGTTCGGCTTTCGACTTTCTGCCGCGCTTCTTAGGTGCAGGCTTTACTTCGGCGAGTGTTTCAGCACTCTCCGTTGTTTCTGTCTTTTCGGGAGCCGACTCGGGGAGTGGGGCAGGTGCGTCGTTGAACAGCGGAGGTATTTCCGCCTTCTTCTTTCCTCTGCTCTTGACGTCGAAGTTCTCGCCGTCCTTTCCTGTTACACTATAGACGCGGTCTGTATCTTTCTTCGCTATTCTTGTCCGTTTGCGCTTGGCAGCAGTTCCTCCCGAGGCCAAGTCCTCGGCAGCTTTGTCAAGTATGGCATAGATGACGGTCTCACGTTCATCACTCTGTGACACCTTGACACCCATGTCTTCTGCTACACCCATGAGCTGGGTAGCATCCATCTGCTCTAATTCTTCTTTAGTATACATACAATAATGGTATAAAATAATCTGTTTTGGATTGTGTTAAATTGAGGGAAAACGTTTTACGAACGAAAACGTTGCTTTCAAAAAACGATGCAAAGGTAACGATAATTTTTGAAATGGCCAAGAGTTTGAAAAAAAAATAGTATCTTTGCAGCGAAAAAGAATAAGAAAAGGTCAAAAAAGGATTGGTATAAATGGAAATCAAGACTGCGGAATTTACACTGAGCGCCCCCATGGTGTCGATGTGTCCTAACGACACGAAGCCCGAATATGCCTTTATCGGACGGTCGAATGTCGGCAAGTCTAGCCTGATCAATATGCTCTGCCGCAACAAGAAGCTTGCCAAGACATCACAGACACCAGGCAAGACATTGCTCATCAACCACTTTATCATCAATAAGGAATGGTATCTGGTTGACTTGCCAGGCTACGGATTTGCCAAGCGCTCAAAGAAAGAAATCGGTAAGTTGGAGCAGATGATCCAGGGCTATATCCTGCAGCGCGAACAGCTGGTGAACGTCTTTGTGCTTGTTGACGTACGTCTGGAAGCCCAAAAGATTGATTTGGAGTTCATGGAGTGGCTAGGTACGTCGAGCGTGCCCTTTGCCATCGTATTCACGAAGGCCGATAAGCTGACGCCCAACAAGGTTGCGCAGCAGGTGGAAGCCTATAAGAAGGTGTTATACGAGACCTGGGAGGAACTGCCGCCGTATTTCGTGACATCGTCGGAGAAGCGCCAGGGGCGTGAAGAACTGCTGGACTACATTGATGAAATTAACAAGTCTCTGACAGAAAATGGCTAAGGACACACCGTTTCTTGACGTTCAGAGACTGACGAAGACCTTCGGCTCTCTTGTGCTGTTTAACGACATCAGCTTCTCTGTTGCTGAAGGGCAGCATGTGGGACTGATTGCCAAGAACGGTACGGGCAAGTCGACGCTGCTCTCCATACTGACCGGTAAGGAGGGCTATGACTCCGGCGATATCATCTACCGGCGCGACATCCGTGTGGGTATGCTTGAGCAGAGTCCCGTCTTTGATCCTCAGGAGAGCGTGCTCGACGCCTGTTTTAACCATGAGGGGAACCCCGAGAAAGTGCTGAAGGCCAAGCAGATTCTGACCAAGTTGAAGATACGTAACCTGGACCAGCCGATAGGACAACTCAGCGGTGGCCAGCAGAAGCGTGTGGCGCTGGCCAATGTGCTTATCACGGAGCCGGACTTCCTGATACTTGACGAGCCGACCAACCACCTTGACTTGGAGATGATTGAGTGGCTCGAAGGCTTTCTGCAGCGTGGCAACAAGACGCTGCTGATGGTCACCCACGACCGTTTCTTCCTAGACCGTGTGTGTTCGGTCATTCTGGAGTTGGACGACAAGACAATCTACACTTACCGGGGCAACTATTCTTACTATCTGGAGAAACGTCAGGAGCGCATTGACAACCGTCGTGCTGAGATAGCGCGTGCCAACAACCTGTATCGTAGGGAGCTGGAGTGGATGCGCCGTATGCCGCAGGCTCGCGGTCACAAGGCCAAATACCGTGAAGACGCGTTCTATGATCTGGAACGAATTGCCAAGCAGCGGATTGAGGAGCGACAGCATCGTCTGAAGTCGTCGAACGTCTATATCGGTTCCAAGATTTTCGAGTGCCAGTATGTAACGAAGATATTCGGAGGAGAGAGGAGAGAGGAGAGAGGAGAAAGCAATGATCTTAAAGAAGAGAGCAATGACGAGGTGGTCATCCTCAAGGACTTCTACTACAACTTTTCCCGCTACGAGAAGATGGGCATTGTCGGCAACAACGGCACCGGCAAGTCTACTTTCATCAAGATGCTGCTGGGGCTGGTGCCTTTGGACAGCGGTAAGTTCGACATTGGCGATACCGTCCGGTTTGGCTACTTCTCACAGGAAGGGCTGCAGTTTGACGAGCAGCAGAAGGTGATCGACGTCATCAAGGACATTGCCGAATACATAGACATGGGTGGTGGCCGTCATTTCTCTGCCTCACAGTTCCTCCAGTACTTCCTCTTCACACCCGAGCAGCAGCATAACTACGTGTACAAACTGTCGGGCGGTGAGCGTCGCAAGCTGTATCTGTGTACGGTGCTGATGAAGAATCCCAACTTCCTGGTGCTCGACGAGCCCACGAACGACCTCGACATTGTCACGTTGCAGATTCTTGAGGAGTACCTGCAGGACTTCCCCGGATGTGTCATCGTCGTCAGCCACGACCGTTATTTCATGGATAAGGTCGTGGACCATCTGCTGGTCTTCCAAGGCAGCGGCGTTGTTAAGGACTTTCCGGGTAACTACACGCAGTACCGTGAATGGCTCACGCTCCAGCCGAAGGAGACGGCCAAGCCCAAGGAGACCGTTGACACTACGAAAAAAAACTATCATAACGACACCCGCAGGCGAATGTCGTACAAGGAGAAAATGGAGTTCCAGCAGCTGGAGAAGGAGATTGCGGCACTCGAAGCCGAGCAGGCACAGCTTGAAGAAGCGCTGTGCAGCGGCAGTCTCAGCGTCGAGCAATTGACTGAAAAGAGCAAGCGGCTGCCGCAGCTCAAGGACGAGCTTGACGAGAAGTCCATGCGCTGGCTGGAATTGTCGGAAATAGAGAGTAAATAAGTATAAAGATGATACAAGGTACATATCCATCCCAACTCTTGGAACGGGCTGTCAGCGAGTTCTCTCAGCTTCCCAGTATCGGCCGCAAGACGGCGCTGCGCCTGATGCTCTATCTGCTGCGACAGGATAAGGACGACGTCGAACGTCTAGCTGCTGCCATCAGTCAGCTGCGCCGCGAGGTGAAATACTGCCAGGTGTGCCATAACATCAGCGACCAGGATGTCTGTCCGATATGCTCCGATCAGCGGCGCGACCACTCCGTGGTGTGTGTGGTTGAGAACATTCAGGACGTCATGGCCATCGAGAACACCCAGCAGTATCACGGTCTCTATCATGTCCTGGGCGGTGTCATCTCGCCGATGGACGGCATCGGCCCCAACGACATTGAGATAGAGTCGCTGATCCGTAGAGTAGGAGAGGGGGGGGTCGGTGAGGTCATCCTTGCGCTGAGTCCCACGATGGAAGGCGACACCACCAACTTCTACCTGTTCCGCAAACTGGCACCGTTCGGCAACGTCAAGGTCACCGTACTGGCTCGCGGCGTCTCTGTCGGCAACGAGCTCGAATATACTGATGAGGTCACCTTAGGCCGCTCCATATTAAACCGTACAATTTTTGAAGGAAAATGAAACAGACGCAAACCATACTCAAGCTACAGTTCTGGACTGACTTGACAGTTACAGCCGTCATGGCCGTACTTTTCGAAACCGAGGTGCTGTCGACAGGCCTCCTGGCTGGACTCTCTCCCAACACCGAACTCGTTATCACCACGCTCGTCGAGCTACTGAGTCTGCTGCTGATACCCGTGTCGCTGAAGATGTTCAAGTTCAAGCCCGTCCGCCAGGACCTGGTGCAGCGCAAGGAGCAGGCACTCCGCAAGTGGGGCGTCGTCCGTTTCGGTGTACTGTTCTCCGTTCTTTTTGTCAACACCTTATTATATTATATATATATGAACACGGCCTTCGAGTACCTGGCCATCATCACGCTGCTGTGTCTGCCATTCGTGTATCCGTCACGCGACCGTTGTCTGACTGAAACAGAAGAAGAGCAATGAAGCTGTCCGTCATCATCGTCAGTTATAATGTGCGCCGCTATCTCGACCAGTGTCTCGAGAGTGTCGGCAAGGCCCTCAAGGGAGTCGAGAGCGAGGTCTTTGTGGTTGACAATGCCTCGTCTGATGACACAATGACCGTGTTGCCGCCCAAATACCCGGAGGTCAAGTTTGTTGCTAACGACGAGAACCTGGGATTTGCCCGTGCCAATAACGTTGCCATCCGACAGTCACAGGGCGAATATGTGCTGCTGCTGAACCCCGATACAACAGTAGCTGAGCACACCTTGCGCGAGGCCGTCGCCTTCATGGATGCCCATCCGCAGGCCGGTGGTGCCGGTGTCATGATGCACAACGAAGACGGGACGCGAGCCCCGGAGTCGCGCCGCGGCATCCCCACGCCGTGGGTCTCTGCCCTGAAGATGCTGGGCTTCACCAAGCGCTACTACATGAGCCACCTGCCCTGGGACGAGCCGTGCCGTATTGAGGTCATCAGCGGTGCCTTCTTCCTGCTCCGCCGTTCGGCCATCGACAAGGTGGGGATGCTCGACGAGGACTTCTTCATGTATGGCGAAGACATCGACCTTTCCTACCGTCTGCTCAAAGGCGGCTACGAGAACTGGTATCTGCCGCTGCCTATTGTCCACTACAAAGGCAAGTCTACACGCAAGACAGACTACCGTTATGTCCACGTCTTCTATCAGGCCATGCTGATTTTCTTCAAGAAGCATTACAGCCATCTCAGCATTTTCTACACCCTTCCCGTGAAGGTAGCCATCTATTTCCGCGCCTTCATAGCGCTCGTTGATTTATTACGCCAAAAACTCCACCTATGACCACATTGCCCAAAGTCAGATTCCGGGCCATGGAGCCCGAAGACCTTGATGTGCTTTACGCCATCGAGAATGACCGGGCCCTTTGGGACCTCGGCGCTACTAATGTGCCCTATTCGCGTTATGTCCTGCACGACTATATCGCCAATGCCAAGAACGATATCTATGCCGACGGTCAAGTGCGCATGATTATAGAAAACGAGGGTGGGGAAGTGGTTGGACTCATCGACATGATGAACCACGATGCTAAGAACAACAAGGCCGAGCTGGGCATTGTCGTCATGAACCGCTATCGCCGGCAGGGCTATGCCTCCGCCGCCATCAGTCAGATGCTTGTGTACGCCAAGTCCGTGCTCCATCTACACCAACTTTATGCCGTTGTCGCCGTCAGCAATCCTGCCTCCAGCCGTCTGTTCCTACATTCGGGCTTTTCAGAGGCTGCCAGGTTGCGCGACTGGCTCTTTGACGGCGAAAAATATGCTGATGCGCTGCTTCTTCAGACTTTTTTATAAAAAAAGCGGAGAAATATTTTGTGGATTCAGATTTTATTCCTACCTTTGCATCCGCAAACGAAAAACAGCTCTCTGGTGCGTTAGTTCAGTAGGTTAGAATGCCTGCCTGTCACGCAGGAGGTCACGAGTTCGAATCTCGTACGCACCGCAGCTGATTCGGGAGCAAATATATTGGAAAGGTGCGTTAGTTCAGTAGGTTAGAATGCCTGCCTGTCACGCAGGAGGTCACG